>JANLYV010000155.1:0-4100 GCA_031365825.1 Rubrivivax sp.
CGTTCGACCTGATCGAAGTCAAAACGCGCATCCACAACATGCTGGAGGTGCGATTGCTGAACCGCAGACTCGATGACCACAACCGCTTGCTGGAGCAGACGGTCGCAGATCGAACTGCTGAACTGCGCGAGAGCGAGGCCCGCTTTCGCCGCCTGACTGCGCTGGCTTCCGACTGGTACTGGGAACAGAACGAGACCGGCAGCTTGACGCATGTGTCAGGGCCGGTGGTCGAGATGCTGGGCCTTGGCTTCAGCGCCTTTCTGGGGGAAACCGGCGCTGACCAAACCCCGGGCTGGATCGAGGAAGAGCGCACCGCGCTGCGAGCCAAGATTGCGGCCCGGCAGCCGTTCCTGGATTTCGCCTTTAGCCGCATCGACACCGATGGCTCGCAGCGACATTTTCGCGTCAGCGGCGAACCGATGTTCAGCCAGTCCGGCCGCTACACCGGTTATCGCGGTATCGGGGTGGAAGTCGGCCGCAAGAATTAGGACGCATCAACGCGACGGTCGGCCATGTCATCAGCCCACAGCCCGAGTCAAAACAAATTGCTCGCCGCCCTGCCCACGGCGGACTTCGAGCCGTTGGCGCAGCACCTGGAACTCGTTCCGATGGAGCTTGGCGCCATGGTGTACGAGCCCGACCAACCGTTGCAGTACGCCTATTTCCCCACCACCGCCATCGTCTCGCTGTACTACGTCACGGCCTCGGGTGCATCGGCTGAAGCCGCGGGCGTGGGTCAGGACGGCGTGGTCGGTATCTCGCTGTTCATGGGCGGCGAGACCACGGCAAGCTCGGCCTTGGTGCAGACCGCAGGCCACGCCTACCGCCTGGAGCGCCGCTGGCTGATGCAGGAATTCATTCGCGCCGGCTTGTTGCAGCGCTTGTTGCTTCGCTACACCCAGGGGCTGATCACGCAGACATCGCAGATGGCCGTGTGCAATCGGCTCCACACGGTGGAGCAGCAACTCAGTCGCTGGCTGCTGTCGACACTCGACCGGGTTCCCGCGAGTGAGTTGGTCATGACGCAGGAGTTGGTCGCCAGCCTGGTCGGCGTGCGCCGGGAAAGCATTGCATTGGCCGCCGGGAAATTGCAGCACCTCGACTACATACGCTATCGCCGCGGCCACATTTCTGTGCTGGACCGGATTGGACTGGAGGCTTGCGCATGTGAGTGCTACGCCGTGGTCAAGAAGGAATTGGGCCGGCTACTTCCCGATGTGCTTTACCGCCAAGGCGCGGCCGCCGTCGACGGATAAGTACCCCATGGCTTGCCCGCTCTCTTCGCGGTCACAGCCATGGTGCAATTTGCGCTCTCACGGGGCAGGCTGTGTCACGGAATTCTTTTGAAGAGTGACTGCAGTCTGTGCCAGCAGTCTGCCGTTCGCAGATGCGCCAGTCTTCACGGCGATGTTCGTTTTTGCCAGCATGATTCCTTCAAAGTGCGCGGTCGTTTCAATGGCCACGACGCCAGCGGCCTGCCAGAAGGCATTCTTGGCCTGTGCCCCGCCTGCCAGCGTCACCCGGGTCGCGTTGGCCTGGGTCATGGAACCCGCGATCTGGAAGATCCAGACATCGTTCGATACATCAGCACTGAACTCACTTGTCGCAAAGACACTTTTGCGCCTTTGGATGAAGGCGTCTGCTGGGTCTCGCTGTTCTCGCCGACGGCCTACCTGTACACAAGCACCGGGATCTTGCTGTGGGTCAGCACCTTTTGCGTTTCGCTACCGATCAGCAATCCCTGCACGCCGCGTCTGCCGTGCGAAGCCATCATGATCAGATCGCATCCTTTGCTCGCGGCGGCGCGGATGATCTCCTCGTAGGGGTGGTCGCTGATCGCGATTTCGGTGTCGCAGGGCACACCCGCTTCATCCGCTGCCTTCTTCAACACGGCCAGGTACTTGTCGGCCTGGGCCTGAGTTTCGGCAACGAACACGTCCCTTGTGTCAGCGATCATCGTCACGTTGAAACTCAGCACATGGAACTTCGGCACGACACTGATGCCGGTGATCCTGGCCTTGAATTCCTTGGCCAGCCGAACCCCTTGCAGCAGCGTGGCCTGAGAGGCTTCTGAACCGTCGGTTGGCAACAGCAGATGTTTGAACATGGTGGTTTCCTTTCAGTAGGCACGCAGATCCTATGGCGCGCCGCGAGGAACTGCCTTGATGCAGGACAAGGTCGCGACGGACTTCGAGGGATAGGCTGCTGCCTGGGCCGACAGCATCGGCTTGATCGCCTCGTCTAGCGGGGGACGGCGCGGCAACAAGCCGCGAGCGGCAAGCGGGCCTTCACGCGGGTGGCAGCAGAACCGTCGACCCCTGTTGGAGGACCAGCCCGGGCGGGCTTGCGCCGCTCACAGCGCTAGAAGCGCCACCGCCACGCCGCTCAACACCGCATTGCCTGAGAGTGGGTCGCGTTGTTTCTCGTCGAGCAGCACGTTCAGGTTCACCCCCGGCCGCGCCGCCGCCACGCTCAATTGCGTACCACGCTCGTGATGACCCCAGCCATGGGGCAGGCACACCGTGCCGGGCATCATCGCGTCGCTAACTTCGATCTCGATCTCGACGCTGCCATGCGGCCCACTCAAGCGCGCGCGGCCACCGTCTGGCAAGCGCGCGCGGGCCGCGTCGTCGGGATGAACCAGCGCGGTGCAACGGTTAGGTCCTTTGGCCAACGTTGGAAGGTTGTGCATCCAGCTGTTGTTGCTGCGCACGTCGCGCCGGCCTATGACCACGAGCTCTGGCGCCGGCTCGTGCAACGCGGCCAGCGCACGCGGCAAGTCGGCCAGCAGCATCGGCGGCGCGAGTTCGATGCGTCCGCTCTCGGTGCGCAGCACTTCGGGGATACGTGGCGTCAAGGCGCCGAGGTCGATGCCCCCCGGCGTGGCTTTGAGCCTGGCCAGCGTCAGGCCTCCGGGCTTGGCGCCGAACTGGTCGCCGAATTGGTCGCCATACGGTCCGCCGCGCAGGCTCAGCTCCAGCAGCCGCTCGGGCCCGCGCAGTGGTGCCACTTGCTGCAACACTGCCGCCGCGCCCGCGCCGGCGACCTTGGCAACATCGGCGCCCACCAGTTCATCGTCCAGCGCCAGCACGTCGGCCTCGGCCCCCTGCCCTTTGACGATGGCCGCCAGGCGCAGCAACACTTGCCACTCCGGTGGATGGTTAGCATTGGCCGTGAACACCGGCGCGCTGTAGCGCGCGTGGTTGCGGTGCGAGAGCTGCGGGAAGGCGACGTCGTAGTGGCTGTCTTCTAGCGGGCTGTGGCCGGGCAGGATGACGTCGGCATGCTGCGTCGTCTCATTGAGATAGATGTCCAGGCTGACCATGAAGTCCAGGCCTTCGAGCGCACGCGCCAGCCGTGGCCCGCCGGGACTGGAGAGCACCGGATTGCTGGCGATGGTGATGAGCGCGCGTACCTGGCCCGCGCCGGGTGTTTCGATCTCTTCGGCCAGCAGCGTCATCGGCAGTTCGCCCCAGACTTCGGGCGCGCCGCTCACACGGCTATGGTGGCGGCCCGTGCTCACGCCGCGGCCAACACCGGGGCGCCCGCTGGTGTTCTGCGCGAAGGCCGCCGCCCGCGGGAACATGGCGCCACCGGGCGCGTCGAGGTGGCCGCTGAGCACGTTCAGCACATCCACCAGCCACGAGGCCAGCGTGCCGAAGGTCTGGGTGCAACTGCCGATGCGCGCATAGACACAGGCCGCCCTGGCCGCCGCGAGTTCGCGCGCCAGGCTGCGGATGGTCGCCGCATCGATGGCGCAGCGCGCGGCCACGGCTTCGGGCGCGAAGGTCAGCAGTGCCTCGCGCAAGGCCTCAAGCCCGTTGACGTGTTCGGTGAGCCGGCCCAGCCGCACCAGGCCTTCGTCGAAGAGCGTGTGCGCCATCGCCGCCAGCAGGAAGACGTCGCTGCCGGGGCGGATGAAGTGGTGCGCGTCGGCGAGCTCGGCCGTCTCGGTGCGACGCGGGTCGATGACGATGAGCTTGCCGCCGCGTGCGCGCAAGGCCTTGGCCTTGCCGCGGAAGTCAGGCACGGTCCACAGGCTGCCGTTGCTCACCGCCGGGTTGGCGCCGATGACCAAGAGCCACTGCGAACGTTCGATG
>JANLYV010000164.1:0-2147 GCA_031365825.1 Rubrivivax sp.
ACCTCATCATCTTCCGGCGCGAGATCGCGGCCCTTGAGCATTGAGAACATGCGCTGGATGGTACTGATGGTGACGCGGGCTGTCTTGTCCAGCGTGTTGCTGGCAAGGTGCTGGACGATGTATTCCTCGCCGAACTTGTAGTTGTTGTACGGCGAGACGTAGGCGTCGAATTCCTTCTTGGCTTGCCGGCCGAGGTTGGCGCGGTCGACCAGGAATAACACCCGTCTTGCACCGGCAAACTTGATCAGGCGGTAGATGAAGCCAATGGCCGTGAAGGTCTTGCCGCTGCCGGTGGCCATCTGAATCAGCGCGCGCGGCTTGTTCTTCGCGAGGCTGGCTTCGAGGTTGCGGATGGCGGTGATCTGCGCCGGCCAGAGCTTGAAGTCGCCCCATTCGGTGATGAGTTCCGGCATCTGCTGCAGGCGGGCGAGGAAGGTGGCGGCTGGTTGGCGCGCTTCATGGGCCGCCGCACCACCGGTGCTGAGCACCGTGGCTGGGGGCAATAGCTTCAGCCACAGTGCGAGTTGCTCCGGCCGATGAAAAGCAAAGACGCCGCGCGCGCGTGGCGCTGGGTCGAGGCCATTGGTGAAATGGCTCTCGATGCCGGTGCTCTCGTAGGCAAACGGCAAGGGGCGACACCACGCCGGCAAGACGGTGGGCAAGCCCTGCGCATAGCGGGCCGATTGCACTTCCACCCCTGTCAAGGTACTGCCGGCTCTCTTGGCTTCGATCACGCCGCAGGCCTTGCCATCGACGTAGAGCAGGTAGTCGGCAACGCCATGCCCGGTGTTCAGCGGGAACTCACGGACGGCGACGCCGGTGGCGGCAAGCAGGTTTGCTGCCGCCACATCCTGCACCGCCCAGCCGGCGGCAATGAGCAAGCGGTCGATCTCGGCACGTGCTTGTTGTTCCGGGTTCGCCATGCTGCTTGCACTCCCCCTGGCTGATCTGGCCTGCTTTGCGGGAGTGGCTGAGGCACTCCGCGCGGCTCTGTTCAGGTTCTGTTCACAGTGTTCACACGTCGATGTTGGCGGCACGCAAGGCATTGCTCTCGATGAACTCGCGCCGCGGTTCAACCTCGTCGCCCATGAGCATGGTGAAGACGCGGTCGGCTTCGATGGCGTCGTCGATCTGCACCTTCAGCAGCCGGCGCACCTCGGGGTCCATCGTCGTTTCCCAAAGCTGCTGCGGGTTCATCTCGCCCAGGCCTTTGTAGCGCTGGCGGCTGGTGGCGTTTTCGGCCTGGCCCATCAGCCAGGTCATGGCTGCGCGGAAGTCGCCGACCTTCTGCTCCTTCATTCGCTCACCCTCGCCGCGGCGCACGACGGCCTCCATGCCGAGCAGGTCATTGAACGTCACGCCGGCCTCTTTCAGCGTGGCGTAGTCGGCGCCGTGCACGAAGTCTTGCGTGATGATGCTGCTCTTGATGTTGCCGTGGTGGCGGCGGCTGATGCGCAGCAGGTGCTTGTCGCTGCGTGTGTCGAACTCGGCGCTGACCTGCGCATCGATGAGCGCGCCCTGCAGCGCCACCGCGCCGGTTTCGGCGGCGGCGGCCGTGTCGAGGTCGATCTGCAAGCCTGACGCAATGGCGCGCAGCGCATCGGCGTCCATCCAGTTGGCCAGCCGCTCGACCACGGCACTGGCCACGAGGTAGGTGCGCGCCAGCTCTTCCAGCGCCGCGCCAAGCAGCGGCGGGCGACCGCCAGGCGCATTGCCGTCGGGCATGACCACGGCGCCGTCCATCGCCACCTTGAGCAAGAAGGCGTCGAGGTCGCGGCCGTCTTTCAGGTACTGCTCGTTCTTGCCCTGCTTGACTTTGTACAGCGGCGGCTGCGCGATGTAGATGTGGCCACGCTCCACCAGCACCGGCATCTGGCGGTAGAAGAAGGTCAGCAACAGCGTGCGGATGTGGGCGCCGTCGACATCGGCGTCGGTCATGATGATGATGCGGTGGTAGCGCAGCTTGTCGATGTTGAAGTCGTCGCTGCCGATGCCAGTGCTAACACCAGTACCGAGTGCCGTGATGAGCGTCACGATGCTGTCGCTGGACAAGAGCCTCTCCATGCGCGCGCGCTCGACGTTCAGGATCGTGCCGCGCAGCTGCAGGATCGCCTGGAACTTGCGGTCGCGCCCCTGCTTGGCGCTGC
>JANLYV010000227.1:0-1814 GCA_031365825.1 Rubrivivax sp.
ATGCCGGGCGACAACGTCAGCATCACCGTCAAGCTGATCAACCCGATCGCGATGGAAGAAGGCCTGCGCTTCGCCATCCGTGAGGGCGGCCGCACCGTCGGTGCGGGCGTCGTTGCCAAGATCATCGAGTAAGGGACGGAAATGTCTACCAAACAGAAGATCCGCATCCGCTTGAAGGCCTTCGACTACAAGCTGATCGACCAGTCGGCGCTGGAAATTGTCGACACCGCGAAGCGCACGGGTGCGATCGTCAAGGGCCCCGTGCCCCTGCCGACGCGCATGCAGCGTTTCGACATCCTGCGCTCGCCGCACGTCAACAAGACGAGCCGTGACCAGTTCGAAATCCGCACGCACCAGCGCTTGATGGACATCATCGACCCCACCGACAAGACCGTGGACGCGCTGATGAAGCTCGATCTGCCGGCTGGCGTGGACGTCGAGATCAAACTGCAGTAGACTATTGGGCTTCTCTCGGATATCCGAGGGAATCTGATTCCACCCGGGTGATCTTCGAGATTGCCCACGGTTACCACCCCGGCCAATCGTTGTCGGGATCGTGAACAAGGCGCCGACATCGCTCGGTGCTGGAGAAAACCATGAGCATGAGCGAACAGCTCGGCTTGCTGGGCCGCAAGGTGGGCATGACGCGCATCTTCACGGACGATGGCGACACCATCCCCGTGACGGTGCTGGACGTGTCCAACAACCGGGTCACGCAAGTCAAGACCGCGGCCACAGATGGCTACAACGCGCTCCAAGTCGCGTTCGGCGCGCGCAAGGCCAGCCGCGTCACCAAGCCCGAAGCCGGGCACCTGGCCAAAGCCGGGGTCGAAGCCGGCACCATCCTGCGCGAGTTCCGCGTCACCGAAGAAGTGCTCGGCCAGTACAAAGCCGGCGCGGTGGTCCCGGCCAGCGTCTTCGCGGCTGGCCAAAAGGTCGACGTGCAGGGCACTTCCATCGGCAAGGGCTTCGCCGGCACCATCAAGCGCCACAACTTCAAGTCGCAGCGCGCGTCGCACGGCAACAGCCGGTCGCACAACGTGCCGGGATCGATCTCGATGGCGCAGGACCCGGGCCGCGTGTTTCCGGGCAAGAAGATGACCGGGCACATGGGCGACGACACCGTCAGCGTCCAAAACCTGGACATCGTGCGCATCGACGAAGCGCGCCAGCTGCTGCTGGTGCGCGGCGCCGTGCCGGGCAGCAAGAACGGCCATGTGGTCGTGCGCCCGGCCATCAAGGCCCGCGTGCGCAAGGTCGCTGTGGTCCCCATTGCGGCGGCGCCAACGAAGGGAGCCAAGTGATGCAACTCGAGCTCCTGAACGACCAAGGCCAAGCCACCTCCAAGGTGGACGCCCCCGACACGGTCTTCGCCCGTGACTACAACGAAGCGCTGGTGCACCAGATCGTCGTCGCCTTCCAAGCCAACGCGCGCCAGGGCACCCGTGCCCAACTCGACCGCGGCGAGGTCAAGCACTCGACGAAGAAGCCGTTCCGCCAGAAGGGCACTGGCCGCGCACGCGCCGGCATGACCAGCTCGCCGTTATGGCGTGGCGGCGGTCGCATCTTTCCGAATCGGCCCGACGAGAATTTCTCGCAGAAGGTCAACAAGAAGATGTACCGCGCCGGCATGGCGGCGATCCTGTCGCAGCTGGCCCGCGACGGCCGCCTGGCGGTGGTCGATGCGCTGAGCGTCGACGCACCGAAGACCAAGCTGCTTGCCGACAAGTTCAAGGCCATGGGCCTGAGCTCGGTGATGGTCATCGCCGACCAGATCGACGACAACCTGTTGCTGGCGTCGCGCAACCTGCCCA
>JANLYV010000267.1:0-3087 GCA_031365825.1 Rubrivivax sp.
TTCAGGGCCGGCCCGGATGAGCGCGACTGCACCCCTGGTGCTCATCACCGGTGCCTCCAGCGGCATCGGGCAGGCCTTGGCCGCGCGGTTTGCGCAGAGCGGCTGGCGACTGGCGCTGCTGGCACGGCGCACGGCCGAGGTTGAGGCCTGGGCGCAAACGCAGGGGCTGGCGCTTGGCCTCACAAGCGATCGTTGGGCGGTGTTCGCGGCCGATGTGCAGCAGGCCGACAGCCTGGTCGCTGCGGGCCAGGCCTGCATCGCCGCGCTGGGTGTGCCCGACGTGGTGATTGCGAATGCGGGTATCAGCGTCGGCGTGGACACCACCATCCGCCCCGACCTCGACGTGATGCAGGATGTGATGGCCACCAACGTGATGGGAGTGGCCCATACCTTCCACCCCTTCCTGGCCGCCATGCGCGAGCGTGGTAGCGGCGTGCTCGTGGGCGTGGCCAGCGTCGCGGCCATTCGTGGCCTGCCTGGCCACGCCGCCTACTGCGCGAGCAAGGCGGCGGTGGTGGCCTATTGCGAGAGCCTGCGCGGCGAGACGCGCGGCAGTGGTGTGCAGGTGGTGACGCTGGTGCCGGGCTACATCGCCACACCCTTGACTGCGGGCAATCCCTACCCGATGCCCTTCCTGATGAGCGCCGCGGCGTTCGCCGACCAGGCCTTTGCGGCCATCGCTGCGCGCAGCAGCTACCGCGTCATTCCATGGCAGATGGCCGTGGTTGCCAAGCTGCTGCGGGTGCTGCCGAATGCGCTGTTCGACCGCGTGCTCTCCGGCCGCGGGCGCAAACCACGTCGGTCGTCACCGCCTTCCTAACGCTCACGTGGTACTGACAGGCGTTTGAGCCGCGCATGAAAAAAGCGCTGGTGCCATCAGGCACCAGCGCTTTTTCGAAAGACCTTGTTCGGTTCTCAGTAGCCGCCGCGGTTGCCACCGCCGCCGCTGCCGCCTCCCCCGTAGGGGCTGCGGCCACCGCCACCACCACCGCCGCCACCGTAGGGGCTGCGGCCACCGCCACCACCACCGCCGCCGTAGGGACCACGGCCACCGCCGCCGCCGCCTGCACCGCCTGCGCCGCCACTACCGCCGCCGCCGCCGTAGGGGCCACGGCCACCACCACCGCCGCCGCCACCACCGAAGCCACCGGGACGCTCTTCGCGCGGGCGGGCCTCGTTGACGACGATGGCACGGCCTTCAAGCGGCTGGCCATTCATGCCGTTGATGGCGGCCTGCGCCTCGGCGTCCGAACCCATCTCGACGAAGCCGAAGCCCTTCGAGCGGCCGGTGTCGCGATCCATCATGACCTTGGCCGATGTCACCGAACCGAACTGCGAGAACGATTGCTGCAGCGATTCGTCACGCACCGAATAGGCAAGATTGCCGACGTAAAGTTTGTTTCCCACGGGAGAAGCCCTCAATCAGTTTTCAAGATTCCCTATGTCGAGCTTCAATCCTGCGTAATTCACCCAGCGTGAATCAGAGACAAACGTCAGAGAAGAAAGGCGCGGCGGCCAGACACAGACTGAACATTATGGGCGTGCCCTTCGAGCGCGGGCAAAATGAACCCGCGCGAAGTGTTGTTTTGGTGTCAGCGGGTTAACCCGAAATCACGGGCTTCGCCATACGGGCTGCGTCGTGAGCGGCCTCTACCATCGTCGCCATGGACCTGCTCAAGCCACTGGTGGCACTTCTGGCCATCGTCAACCCGATCGGCGTGGTGCCGTTTTTCATCCATTTCACGCAAGCTTTCAGCCCCGAGCAGCGCCGGCGCACGATCCGCATCAGCGCCTTCACCGCCTTCGCGGTGATCGCCATCAGCGCCGTGGCCGGCCTGAAGCTGATCGAATTCTTCGGCATCTCGCTCGCCTCGTTCCAGGTCGGCGGGGGTTGCCTGCTGTTGATCAGCTCGCTGGCCATGCTCAACGCGCAGCCGGCCGAGAGCAAGCCGAATGACGTGAGCGACGGCCAGGAGCGCGTCGATGCCGGCGCCAGCATCGCGGTGGTGCCGCTCACCATCCCGCTGCTCACCGGCCCGGCGACGATCTCGACCATGGTCATCTACGCCGAGAAGACGCGCCATTGGTGGGAGCAGGGCGTGCTCGTCGGCTACGGCGTGGTCATCGGCGTCGTCACCTTCCTCGTCTTCAGCGCCTCGGGCCGCATCGCCAAGGTGCTGGGCCGCACCGGCATCAATGTGATGACGCGGCTGATGGGGCTGATCCTCGCGGCGATGGCGGTCGAGTTGCTGGCCGACGGGCTGGTCAAGCTCTTCCCGATCCTGGCGCTGACCACGCTCAAGCCTTGAAAGCCGCATGAACGAGACCCCCATCTACGACTACATCATCGTCGGCGCCGGCACGGCAGGCTGCTTGCTCGCCAACCGGCTGAGTGCTGACCCCAAAGCCCGCGTGCTGCTGATCGAAGCCGGCCGCCGCGACGACTACCACTGGATCCACATCCCGGTGGGCTACCTGTACTGCATCGGCAATCCGCGCACCGACTGGCTCTTCAGCACCGAGCCCGAGGCCGGCCTCAACGGCCGCTCGCTGCGCTACCCGCGCGGCAAAGTGTTGGGCGGCAGCTCCAGCATCAACGGCATGATCTACATGCGCGGCCAGTCGCGCGACTACGACGGCTGGGCCGAAGCCACCGGCGACCCGGCCTGGCGCTGGTTGCAGTGCCTGCCCTACTTCAAGCAACACGAGGATCACTGGCGCGGCAGCGACGAGTTTCATGCCGCACCGGGCTTCGATGCCAAGGGCGACCGCCCCGGCGGCGAGTGGCGCGTCGAGAAACCGCGCGGACGCTGGGACATCCTCGATGCCTTCTCAAAGGCCGCGCAACAAGCGGGTGTGCCGGCCAGTGCCGACTTCAACCGCGGCAACAACGAAGGCGTGGGCTACTTCGACGTCAACCAGCGCAGCGGCCTGCGCTGGAACGCCACCAAGGCCTTCCTCAAGCCGGCGCTGCGCCGCGGCAACATAGAGATCTGGACCGGCGTGCAGGTGGCGCGTGTCCTGCTTTCGGCGCCGGGCGATGGCGCACTGCGTGCCACCGGCGTCGAGTTGCTGCCCGTGTCCGGC
>JANLYV010000307.1:0-3794 GCA_031365825.1 Rubrivivax sp.
GCCGGAATGCGCACCTTCGCCAGCATCGCCAGCGCCTGCGCTTGTGCCTCGGCGCGGGCTACGGCGCGATGCCGCAGCAAGCCTTCGATCGCCTTGCGCGACGTGCCGTAGAGGTGGCCGTGCACGGTGGCCCACTCGAAGAACTCGCCGCGCGCGGCCATGGCGTGGAACTCCGCCTCGTCGATGAAGTGGTATTCGCGGCCCGGCTGTTCCTGGCCCCGCGGTTCGCGCGTGGTGTGCGAGACCGACACCGCCAGGTGCGAGTCGAGTTCGAGCAAGGCCTTCACGAGGCTGGACTTGCCGGCACCGCTGGGTGCGGCAACGCAGAAGAGATTGCCCGGGGTGTTCATGGTGTGCGCATGGTGTGCGCTGGCGTTGGCTTTTTTCAGTCTAGCAGTGCGCAAGGTGGTGCCGACTTTGCCACTACGATGCCGCGATGACCTGGTCGATGCTCGCGCGTGAGCCCGATGGCCGCTTTGGCGTGGCCATCGCCAGCCGCTTCTTTGCCGTCGGCGCGCTGTGTGTGCACACGCAGCGCGGCGTCGGTGCGCTGGCCACGCAGGCGCTGATGAACCCGCTGTATGGCGCGGCGGGGCTGAAATTGCTGGCCCAGGGTGCGGCCGCCGAAACGGTGGTGGCGACGCTCACAGGCGCTGACGCCGGCCAGGCTCAGCGCCAGTTGCATGTGCTCGGCGCCACAGGGCCGGGCGCGGCCCGCACCGGCGCGGCCTGCGTCGACTGGTGTGGCCACCTTCTCCTCGATGGCTTCAGCGTCGCCGGCAACATGCTGGCCGGGCCGCAGGTGCTGCAAGCCAGCGCCGAAGCCTTCATCGCCACTGCCGGCAAGCCGCTGGCCGAACGCCTGATCGCCGCCATGACCGCCGGCGAAGCGGCCGGGGGCGACAAGCGCGGCAAACAGTCGGCCGCGCTGCGCATCCACGGCGACGAGGACTACCCCGAGCTCGACCTGCGCGTCGACGACCACGCCGAGCCGATGCAGGAACTTGCGCGTCTCTACGACGTTAGCCTGCAGCGCTTCCAGCCCTTCGTCGCCTGCCTGGCCGGCCGCCACAGCCCCGCCGGCGAGCTCGACCGTGTGCGCATCGAAGCGCGCATCGAGGCCTTTCATAACCAACGCCAGGCGCGCGGCTGAGATGGCCTTGCTCGACGTGCGCAACCTGCGCACCACCTTCAGCACCGACGACGGCGAACTCGCTGCGGTCGACGGCGTGAGCTTTCAGGTGCAAGCCGGCAAGACGCTGGCCATCGTCGGCGAATCGGGCTGCGGCAAGAGCGTCACGGCGCTGTCGATCATGGGCCTGGTGGCGCAGCCGCCGGGCCGCGTCACGGCGGATTCGATGTGCTTCGAAGGCCGTGAACTGCTGGGCCTGTCGCCGGCCGCGTTGCAAGACCTGCGCGGCAGCGCCATGGCCATGATCTTCCAGGAGCCGATGTCCTCGCTCAACCCGGCTTTCACGGTGGGCGAGCAAATCGTCGAAGGCTTGCTGCGGCATCGCGCCGTAGCCCGCGCCGAGGCACAAGCGCAGGCGCTGGCGATGCTGGCGAAGGTGCGCATTCCGGCGCCGGCACAACGCTTTCACGAGTACCCGCACAAGCTCTCGGGCGGCATGCGCCAGCGCGTGATGATCGCCATGGCGCTGAGCTGCGCGCCGCGCCTGTTGATCGCCGACGAGCCGACCACGGCGCTGGATGTCACCATCCAGGCGCAGATCATCGAGCTGATGCAAACGCTGCAGCACGAGACCGGCACGGCCGTGGTGCTCATCACGCACGACCTCGGCGTCGTCGCCGAAGTCGCCGACGAGGTGGTGGTGATGTACGCCGGCCGCGTCGTCGAGCAGGCCGGCGTGACGGCGCTGTTCGCCCAGCCGCAACACCCGTACACGGTGGGCCTGCTCGGGTCGATACCGCGATTGCACGGCGAACAGCGGCGCCTGGCGGCTATCGAAGGCCAGGTGCCCAGCCCCTTGCGCTGGCCCGTCGGTTGCCGCTTCGCCGAGCGTTGCCCGTTCGCCGACCTGCAGTGCCGCAGTGAAGCGCCGCTGCTGCGCGACGTCGGCGCCGGGCATCTGTCGGCGTGTTGGAAGGCGCCCTTGGATGCGGAGCGCCTGGTCGCATGACATCGCCACTGCTGCAGGTGCAGGGCCTGGTCAAACACTTCCCGGTGCGGCGCGGCCTCTTCGGCCGGGTCAGCGGCCTGGTACGCGCGGTCGATGGTGTGGATCTCGAACTGCGTTCGGGTCAAACGTTAGGCGTCGTCGGCGAGTCGGGGTGCGGCAAGTCGACGCTCGGCCGCGTGGTGCTGCGTTTGATCGAGGCCACGGCGGGCCGCGTGGTCTTCGACGGCGTCGACCTCGGTGCGCTCGACGCACCGGCCTTGCGCGCGCAGCGCCGCGCGATGCAGATCATCTTCCAGGACCCGTTCTCGTCGCTGAACCCGCGCATGACGGTCGGTGGCATCCTTGCCGAGCCCTTGCTGCTGCACGGCCTGCACCGCGGCCGGCACACCGAGCGTGTGGCCGAGCTGCTGCACACGGTGGGCCTCGCGCCCGAACACGCGCAGCGTTATCCGCATGAGTTTTCCGGTGGCCAGCGCCAGCGCATAGGTATCGCGCGTGCACTGGCGGTGGAGCCGCGGCTGATCGTCTGCGACGAAGCCGTCTCGGCGCTGGACGTGTCGGTGCAGGCGCAGGTGGTGAACCTGCTGCAAGACCTGCAGCAGCGCCTGGGCCTGGCCTACATCTTCATCGCCCACGACCTGGCCGTGGTGCGCCACATCGCCACCCAGGTGGCGGTGATGTACCTCGGCCGCATCGTCGAGCTGGCTGACAAGTCCACGCTCTTCGCCGCGCCGCGCCACCCTTACACGCAGGCGCTGCTCGCGGCCATTCCCGTGCCCGAACCTGGCAAGCGCCAGCGTGTGGTGCTTGCCGGTGATGTGCCCAGCCCCATGGCGCCGCCCGCCGGCTGCCACTTTCATACGCGCTGCGAACATGCCGTGGCCCTGTGCACCCACACCGCGCCGACGCTGGCCGACGACGCCGGCCATGCCGTGGCCTGCCACCGCTGGCGCGAGATCACACCGCCGCGTTCGCTGCGCGCCAGCGCGCCGGTGAATGACCGATTGACTCGCCTGCAATCCGCCTTTCTGACCTGACCCCCGAGGAGACCCGTCATGACACTCAGCTCACGTTCGTTGTTAGGCGCTGCCCTGATGCTGGCGGCCACCGCCGCGCCGGCGCAGTCGCTGCGTGTCGGCCTGGCCGAAGACCCCGATGTGCTCGACCCGTCGCTGGCGCGCACTTTCGTCGGCCGCATCGTCTTTGCCGCGCTGTGCGACAAGCTGCTCGATGTCGACGAGAAGCTGAGCATCACGCCGCAGCTGGCGCAGAGCTGGGAATGGTCGGCCGACAACAAGGCGCTGACGATGAAGCTGCGCCCGGGCGTGCTCTTTCACGACGGTGAAAAGTTCGACGCCGCGGCGGTGAAGTTCAACCTCGAGCGCCACAAGAACCTGCCCGGCTCGAACCGCCGCGGCGAGCTCGCGCCGCTGGCCAGCGTCGACGTGCTCGACGCCATGACCGTGCGCCTGAACCTGAGCGCGCCGTTCTCGCCGCTGCTGGCCGCTCTGGCCGACCGCGCCGGCATGATGGTCTCGCCCAAGGCCGCGACGGCCGCGGGCGACAAGTTCGGCATCAAGCCCGTGTGCTCGGGGCCTTTCAAGTTCGTCGAGCGGATTGCGCAGGACCGCATGGTCTTCGAGCGTTTCGACG
>JANLYV010000329.1:0-5996 GCA_031365825.1 Rubrivivax sp.
GCCTCGCCCGAGCTCCTTCGCCATCGCGGGCGCGCCGTGGTGTTCGACAGCGTCGAGGACCTGCATGCCCGCATCGACCACCCCGACCTCGACGTCGACGCGTCATCCGTGCTCGTGCTTCGAGGGTGCGGCCCCAAGGGCTACCCCGGCATGCCCGAGGTCGCGAACATGCCGCTCCCGCGCAAGCTGCTGGAGCGCGGCGTCCGCGACCTGGTCCGCATCAGCGACGCCCGGATGAGCGGCACCGCCTACGGCACGGTGGTGCTGCACACCGCGCCCGAAGCGGCGGCGGGCGGGCCGCTGGCGCTGGTGCAAAACGGCGACCTCATCACGCTGGACGTGGCCGCGCGCAAGCTGCACCTGCACGTGGACGACGCCGAACTTGAACGGCGCCGCGCGGCCTGGACGGCACCGGCACCACCCATGACCAGCGGCTACTGGAAGCTCTACATCGACCACGTGCTGCAGGCCGATGAAGGCGCCGACCTCGACTTCCTGCGCGGCCAGCGCGGCTCCCTCGTACCCAAGGACAACCACTGACATGAGCACTTCCAAGATCGCCCTCGTCACCGGCGCCGGCAGCGGCATCGGCCAAGCCTGCGCACTTGGCCTGTTAGCCGAAGGCTGGCAGGTGGCCCTCGTCGGCCGCCGTGCCGACGCGTTGCAGGCCACACGCACGGCGGCCGGCGACGCCGCCGCACGCGCCGTGGCCATGCCCTGCGACGTGACGGATGAAGATGAGGTCATCAAAGTCTTCAACAGCGTGAAGCAGCAGTTCGGCCGGCTCGACCTGCTCTTCAACAACGCTGGCGGCGGCCTGGCGGCGAAGACGCCCGACCTGATCACCGGCGCCGAATGGCGACAGGTGGTGAACGTCAATCTGAACGGCGCGTTTTATTGCCTGTCGCAAGCCTTCAAGCTGATGAAGGAACAAACGCCGCAGGGCGGCCGCATCATCAACAACGGCTCGATCTCGGCGCATGCGCCGCGGCCCGGGTCGATCGCCTACACCGCCACCAAACACGCGGTGTCGGGCTTGACGAAAACCGCCGCACTCGACGGCCGCCCGTTCGACATCGCCGTCGGCCAGATCGACATCGGCAACGCCGCCAGCGAGATGACGGCGCGCATGGTGAACGGCGTGATGCAGGCCGACGGCAACGTGCGCCCCGAGCCGCGCATGGACCTGTCGGCCGTGGTCGAGACCTTCATGACCATGGCGCGGCTGCCGCTGGCGTCGAACATCCTCTTCGCCACCGTGATGGCGACGAAGATGCCGTTCGTGGGCCGCGGCTGAGCCCCATGAACTCTCACGCAGCATCGTTGCCCGCCACGTCACGCATCCAGGTCCTGGACATCCTGCGCGGCTTCGCGCTGCTGGGCATCCTGATCATGAACATGCCCGGCTTCTCGACCTCGTTCTTCGCCGAGGCCGACGGCTCGCACCTGTGGCCGGGCAAACTCGACCAGCTGGCCGAGCAGGTGCGTGACATGCTCTTCTCGGGCAAGTTCAACAGCATGTTCAGCCTGCTTTTCGGCGTCGGCTTCACCATCCAGTTCGCCCGCATGTTCGACAGCGATCCCGAGCGCGCACCTGCCCTGTACTTGCGCCGGCTCTTGGTGCTGGGCGTGATCGGCGTGCTGCATGCCTGCGTGGTGTGGCCCGGCGATGTGCTGCATGTCTATGCCGTGCTCGGGCTCATTTCAGTGCTGGCGCTGCGCCATGCCAGCGAGCGCACGATCGTCACCTTGATCGTGCTGTGCTTGGTCTACCCGGTGCTGTCGGGCCTGTTGCGCTTGTGGATCATCACGCCCGAGATCACGGCCGAGCGCGTGCTGCTCGCGCAGGCCCTCGAGCGCAGCAACAACCTCGCCTTCGGCCAGGGCAGCATGCTCGATGCCGTGCGCGAAAACGCCCGCATCATGGCTTTCTTCTACGGCGATGCGGTGTCCCTATGGGGCATGTTGGGCTGGTACGTGATGATGGGCCTGACCATGCTCATCGGTTTGCTCGCCGGGCGCAAGCGCTGGTTCCAGCGCATTCACGAGCTGATACCGCAGATCCGCCGCGCCACCTGGTGGCTGCTGGCCATCGGCCTGGCTTGCGGTGCCGCCTTCACCATCATCTTCGAGCTCAACCGCGCGCCGGGGCCGTCGCCGATCAAACTCATCGGTGGCATCTGCTACGGCCTGAGTCGCCTGGCGCTGATGCTCTTCTATGTGATGGTCATCGTGCAGTTGTCGCAGCGCGAGACCTGGAAGCGCTGGCTCGCGCCGCTGGCGCTGGCCGGACGCATGCCCTTGACCAACTACTTGATGCAGTCGGCCATCTGCGTCACGCTTTTCCAGGGCTGGGGCTTCGGTCTTTGGGGCAAGGTCGGGCCGGCGGCGGGCTTGGCCTTGTCGTTCGTCATCTTCTTTGCCGTGCAGGTGCCTTGGAGCATGTGGTGGCTGAAACGCCACGAGCGCGGGCCGCTGGAGGCACTGTGGAGCCGGCTCACTTACGGCGTTGGCACTGGCACGGCAGGCGCCGCCGACATCAAGGCACGACTGCCGTGACCTCGATCTCCACCTTGGCGCGGCCTTCCATCAACGCCACCACCTGCACCGCCGTCATGGCGATGGCGTAGCTGCCGACCAGCTCGCGAAATGCAGCGCCGATCTCCTTGCCTCGCGCCAGGTACTCGGCCCGGTCGACCACATACCAGGTCATGCGCACGATGTGCGCGGGTGCGGCGCCGCCTTCGGCTAACACCGCACAGACGTTGACCAGCGCCTGGCGCACCTGAGCCACCAGGTCGTCGCTGTCGAACTGGCAAGCAGCGTTCCAGCCGATCTGGCCGGCGACGAAGATCTGCGTGCCGCTGGCCACCACGCCGTTGGCGTAACCACGCGGTGGCGCCCAGCCCTTGGGTTGCAACACCTTCATGGCGCGGGCTGCTCCACGAACGGCAACATGGCCGCGCGAATGTCCGGCGGCAGCGGC
The DNA here is from genome assembly GCA_031365825.1 of Rubrivivax sp. GTDB lineage: Bacteria > Pseudomonadota > Gammaproteobacteria > Burkholderiales > Burkholderiaceae_C > Rubrivivax. Next base: position 2,987 of record JANLYV010000329.1, read on the forward strand.
TGCGAACGGTGGGTGTCGAGGTCGGTGCATACCAGCACCTGGCGTGCGCGAAGGCGCAACTCGTCGCCGCCGAAGAATTCGATCAGCAGCAGCACCGAGCTGCCACCCAGGCGCGTGACGGCCAGCTCCTGCCGCAGCACATCGCCGTGGCGGCTGATGGCGGTGAAGTCGACTTCGAGCCGCACCGTGGGCATGCCTGTGCGCCGCGTGCCTATGAGCCCGGCGTACGGCACCCCCAGCGCTTCGTCGAACCACTGCTCGTGCAGCGTGTTGAGCATCACCAGGTACTGCGGGAAGAAGACGATGCCGGCGGGGTCGCAGTCGGCGAAGCGCACTTTGCGCTGGGTGACAAAACGCATCAGCTGGGTTCTCTCAATTTGAATCGTTGCAGCTTGCCGGTTTCGGTGCGCGGCAGGCGGTCGCGAAAAACGATCTCGCGCGGGTACTTGTAGGGCGCGATGGTGTGCTTCACATGCTCCTGCAAAGTCTTGACCATCATCGCATCGCCCATGAACCCCGGCCGCAGCACGACCACGGCCTTGACGATCATGCCGCGCGCCTCGTCACTGCGGCCAACCACGCCGCACTCGGCCACCGCCGGATGCTCCATCAGCGCGCTTTCGACCTCAGGCCCGGCGATGTTGTAGCCGCCGGAGATGATCATGTCGTCGGTACGCGCCTGGTATTCGAACTGGCCGTCGCCGGCCACGAGGTAGGCGTCGCCGGTGACGTTCCAGCCGTGTTGCACGTAGCTTTGCTGGCGTTCGTCGGCCAGGTACTTGCAGCCGGTGGGGCCTTTCACGGCCAAGCGCCCGACCTGCCCAGGTGGCAGCTCGCGGCCGGCTTCGTCGAGCACGGCGGCGCGGTAGCCAGGCACGGCCACGCCGGTGGCACCAGGCCGCGCATCCTGCTCGTTAGCCGAGATGAAGATGTGGAACATCTCGGTGCTGCCGATGCCGTCGATGAGCTCGATGCCGCTGGCCTGTTTCCACAAGAGCCGCGTCGCGCCGGGCAGCGCTTCGCCGGCCGAGACACACTTGCGCAATGCGCTCAAGTCATGCGCGGCCACCGCAGGCGCCATCGCGCGGTAGGACGTCGGCGCCGTAAAGAGCACGCTCGCGCGCCAAAACGCGGCAGCTTGAAGCAACGCGTCGGGCGTGGCCTTTTCGATCAGCACCGTGGCCGCGCCCAGGCTCAACGGAAACAGCAACAGGCCGCCCAGACCGAAGGTGAAGGCCAGAGGCGGGCTGCCGATGAAGACATCGTCACGTGTGGCGCGCAGCACGTACACCGGCCAGCAGCGACAGGCGGCGATGAGGTCGCGGTGGAAATGCATCGTGCCTTTGGGCACGCCGGTGGTGCCCGAGGTGAAGGCGATGACGCAGGTGTCGTCGGCGGCGGTGTCGACGGCCTCGAACCCGGCGCTGTGCGCGGCGGCGCGCGCTTCGAGCGACGTCGCATCGTCTGCATTGAAGTGCAGCAGCTGCCTCAGCGTTGAACCTTCGGCGCGGGCAATGTCGAGCTCTTGCGCCAGCCGCGCGTCACACAAGGCGTGGCTGACCTGCGCCTTGTCGATGATGACCGCCAGTTCGCGCGCGCGCAGCAAAGGCATGGTGCCCACGGCCACCGCGCCGGCCTTCACCACCGCCAGCCAGCACAGCGCCAGCATGGGTGAATTGGCACCGCGCAACAGCACCCGGTTGCCCGGTACAAGGCCGAGTTCCTGCACCAGCAAGTTGGCGATGCGGTTGGCGCGGGCCTGAACTTCGGCGTAGCTCCAGCGCACATCGGCGCCGAGATGCTGGCCCATCAGGCACGGCCGCGCGCCTTGCCCGGCGGCGACCGGCTCATCGAGCACCGCGCGCACGGCGTTGAGCTGCGCTGGAAGCTGCAGCGCCGCGCCTTCGAAGATCAGCTCGGGCAGCTGCGCGGGCGGCGGCAGGTGGTCGCGGGTGAAGGTGTCGAGGTGGGCGCTGCGTGCCATGGTGTTCATGCGGGCTCGAAACGAAGCCGCATTCTTTGGCCAGATACTTTGGTTGTCAACTATTTGGAAGGCTTGCAAAGCAAGACCTATGATGGCTGCGTGAGCACGTCCAAGCCCGCCGACATCGTGCACGCCGAAGGCGCGCTGCTCGACTTCAAGAGCGAGATGAGCTACGGCGACTACCTGCGCCTGGATGAGCTGCTGAGCGCGCAACACCCGCGCTCGCCCGACCACAACGAGATGCTCTTCATCATCCAGCACCAGACGAGCGAGCTGTGGATGAAGCTGATGCTGCACGAGCTGCGCGCGGCGATCGCTTGCCTGGCGCAGGACCAGCTGGCACCGGCCTTCAAGATGCTGGCGCGGGTGTCGAAGATCATGGAACAACTGGTGCACGCCTGGGACGTGCTGGCGACGATGACGCCGCCCGAATACAGCGCCATCCGCCCCTACCTCGCCAACAGCAGCGGCTTCCAGAGTTGGCAGTACCGCTGCATCGAGTTCGCGCTAGGCAACAAGAACGCTGCGATGCTGAAGCCGCACGCGCACCGCGCCGACCTGTTGGCGCAGGTGGCCGCGGCACACGCGGCGCCGTCGCTCTACGACGAAGCGCTGCGTTTGCTGTCGCGACGCGGGCTGCCGGTGCCGGCCAGTCATGTTGAGCGCGACTGGACGCGGCCTTACGAAGCTAACGACGAAGTCGAGGCGGCTTGGTTGGTGATCTACCGCAGCCCGTCGTTGCACTGGGATCTTTACCAGCTGGGCGAAGAACTCACTGACCTCGAAGACGCCTTCCGCCTCTGGCGTTTCCGCCACGTCACCACCGTGGAGCGCATCATCGGCTTCAAGCGCGGCACCGGCGGTACCAGCGGCGTGGGCTACCTGCGCAAGATGCTCGATGTGGTGCTCTTCCCCGAGATCTGGAAGCTGCGCACCGACCTGTGATGGACAGCGCGCCGCCCCGCGTCATCGTCATTGGCTGCGGCTTCGGTGGGCTCGAAGCGGTACGCGTGTTGGCCCGGGGAC
>JANLYV010000411.1:0-3377 GCA_031365825.1 Rubrivivax sp.
GCCTTTCCAGTCCTTGGGGATATCGCTGTCCTTGAAGCCCGCGTCGCTCAGCATGTCCTTCCAGTACTGGATGTGCATGGTCTGCTGCTTGATCGGGAAGGCGTAGTAGGCCCGGTCTTGCGTGGCGTTGTTGTAGAGGAAGGTGGTCGACAGCGCCGAAGGCTCGAACTTGCCGCGGATCGGGTCAATCACGGTCGAGATGTTCTCGAGCTTGCCGTCGTAAGCCCACTTCGCCGTGACCTGGAAGTCGTAGACGTCGCCATAGGCCACGTCGGGCGGGTTGCCGGCGTCGAGTGCGGCCACGCTCTTCGGGATCATTTCCTGCGGCGCGTAAAGCGACAACTCGATCTTCACTTTCGGGTACTTTGCCTCGAACTTCTTGATGGCCGCGTACAGCGCATCGTCTTCGGCCTTGTAGAAGCCCTTGCCCCACCACACGGTGAGCTTTTCCTGCGCGAACGCAGGGCTGCCTGCGATCATTCCGGCCGCCACCAGCGCACCGGTTAACCATGTCTTCAGTTGCGTCTTGGATTGCACGTGCATGTCTCCTTGGTTGACGACGGAACACCGCGTTGGCGCGGATAGTCTTATCGTATGATGATTGAGTTCAACGGCATGCCGGGGTTTCCCGCATGCGCTGCAGGCTGCTTCAGGCCGAAGCCACCAGACCCGCGGCGCGGTTGACCGCCGCAGGGTCGACGCCCAATCGCAGCGCCGCGGCGACGATGTGTTGCCAGGTGGTGGCGTCCACCGGCAGGCCGCCCGCCATGCGCCTGGCGCGTGATTCACGCTCGGGCTCGCCGGCAAGCCGAACACGATCAAAACCTTCACGCGGCGGCGAGGCCAGCACCGAGTCGACGAACGCCAGCGCCTGCGCCTCGAATGCGGCCACATCGCCCAAGCCGGCCGGGTCGATCAACACGCACAACATGCCGTTGAGTACGCGCTTGGGCCCGCTAGCTTCGCCGTGAAGGCTCATGCCTGCGGCCAGCGCGCCACCCAGCAATTCGCACAACACCGCCAGGCCGTAGCCCTTGTGCGCGCCGAAAGTGAGGATCGCGCCGAAGGGTGGGATCACCGAATAGCGTGGGTCGGTGGTAGGCCGGCCGCTGTCGTCGATGAGGTGGTCGGGTGGCACCTGCTCTCCCTTGTTGAGCGCGACACGCGTCTTGCCTTGCGCGATGACGCTGGTGGCAAAGTCGAGGATGAAAGGCTCGCGGCCGCGCAGCGGAATCGCCGCCGTGACAGGGTTGGTGCCGAAGCGTGCGTCGGCACCGCCATATGGCGCGACGATGGGGCGCGAGATGACGTTGACGAAGTGCAGCGACACCAGCCCCGCCGCCGCCGCCATCTCGGCCCAGGCGCCAATGCGCCCGAGGTGGTGCGAGTTGCCCACCGCCAGGATGCACGAGCCGTGCGCCTTGGCGCGCGCGATGCCGAGCACCATCGCCTGCGCACCGATGACCTGCCCGAAGCCGCCCTGCCCGTCCAGCCGCAACATGCTGCCGCCGTCGTGCACGACCGCCATGCCGGTGTTGGGCTTGAGACCGCCATCGAGGTAGTTGTCGGCGTACATCGGCAACAAACCCACGCCGTGCGAGTCGTGGCCGGTGAGGTTGGCTTCGACGAGGTTGTTCGTCACCGCTTCGACTTCAGCGGCAGAGCTGCCGAAGCCGCCGACGACCAGGCGCACCGCGGCGCGTAGAGCGTCATGGCGGATGAGGTGCATGTCGCTCATGCGCACACCATGCTTGTTAGCTGCAAACCGCCTAGCGGCATTCCGGCACCGGCGTCTTCACCGGCTGCCCGCTCAGGAACAAACGCAGGTTGTCAGCCGCGAGGTCGGCCATCGCCTGGCGCGTCGCCTGTGTGGCGCTGCCGATGTGAGGTGCCAGCACCACCTGCGGCAACTGGCGCAGCCGCTCGGGCACACGCGGCTCGTCTTCGAAGACATCCAGGCCGGCACCGGCGATGACGCCTCTCTCCAGCGCGTCTATCAGCGCGGCCTCGTCGATCACCGAACCGCGCGCAACGTTGACCACGATGCCGTCTTTGCCGAGCGCTTCGAAGACCTCGGCGTTGAGCAGCTTGCGCGTACCGGCACCGCCGGGCGTGATGGCCACGAGAAAGTCGCTCGCCGCGGCCAGCGCCGCGGCCGTGGCGTGGAAGGCGTAGGGCAGCTCGGGCTTGGCACTGCGCGCGGTGTAGGCCACGCTCATGTTGAAGGCCAGCGCGCGCTGGGCGATGGCCTTGCCGATGCGGCCCATGCCGACGATGCCAAGCCGCGCGCCCGACATCTTGCGCGCCAGCGGCATCGCTCCCGCCAGCCATTTCTGTTCGCGCACGTAGCGGTCGGCCTGGGGCAGCTGCCGTGCGGCACTGAGCATCAGGCCGATGGCCAGGTCGGCCACGTCGTCGTTCAGCACATCGGGTGTGTGCGTCACCATGATGCCGCGCGCCTTGGCCGCAGCGACATCGATGCCGTCGTAGCCCACGCCCATCACCGAGATGATTTTCAGGGCCGGCAATTGCGCCATGAGCGCGTCGCTGACCTTGGATTCGCCGCTGGCCGCAATGCCGCGAATGCGCGGCGCCACGGCGGCGAAGGCGGCCGCGTCGGTCTCGTGCAGCCTATCGTGCATGACAAAAGCGGCTTGCAATTGCGGCGCCAGCAAGGGCGAGAGTTTGGCCACGGCCAGCACGTCGATGGTGGGTGTTGAAGGCATAGGGAGTTCTACGGATGAGTCATCAAACAGGGCTTCAATCGTCATACCATAATATTGCGCGACACCCCAGTCGCGACTCCGGGAAAGCCAGCAGACGATGAGCGACCAGCCCACGACGAAGCCCAAAAAACCAGCCCACGAGCTGCGCAGCCAGCAGTGGTTTGGCCGGCAAGACCGCGATGGTTTTGCCTACCGCAGCTGGGTCAAGGGCAAAGGCGTGCCGCACGACCAGTTCGACGGCCGCCCGGTCATCGGCATCTGCAACACCTTCAGCGAGCTGACGCCTTGCAACTCGCATTTCCGCACGCTGGCCGAGCAGGTGAAGATCGGCGTCTACGAGGCCGGCGGCTTCCCGCTCGAGTTCCCGGTGATGTCGCTCGGCGAAACGCTGCTGCGGCCCACGGCCATGCTCTACCGCAACCTGGTCAGCATGGATGTCGAAGAGAGCATCCGCGGCAACCCGATCGACGGCGTGGCCCTGCTCTTCGGCTGCGACAAGACGACACCCGCGCTCTTGATGGGCGCCGCCAGCGTCGACCTGCCGACCATAGGCATCAGCGGCGGCCCGATGCTCAGCGGCAAGTGGCGCGGGCAGGAGCTCGGCTCGGGCACCGGCGTGTGGAGCATGAGCGAGCAGGTGCGTGCCGGCAC
>JANLYV010000412.1:0-5464 GCA_031365825.1 Rubrivivax sp.
CGAAGGGTGGGCTTCGACAGGCTCAGCCCGAACGGTGGTGGACTCAGCTCGAACGGAGGCGGGTGTGGCCGCCTTGGCGCCAGCCTCATACAACAGACAACGCACTTCATGCTGCGCACCCACATCCACCAGCTGCGGCAGCGTGCTGGCGCAATGCGGCATCACGCGTGCGCAGCGTGGCGCGAAGCGGCAGCCGGTGAAGGTCTGCGTCAATGGCGGCACGGTGCCGGCGATGGCTTCCAGCGGCTGGTCGCGCCGACCTGCCCCCGGCAGCGCGCGCAATAACGCTTGTGCATAGGGGTGCTTGGGCGCGCGGAAGAATGCGTCGGCGCTGGCCACTTCGACGATTTGTCCCGCGTACATCAGCGCCACACGGTGCGCCATACCCGAGACCACAGCCAGGTCGTGGGTGATGAGCAACATGCCCATGCGGTGCTCACGCTGCAGGTCCTTCAGCAATTCGAGGATCTGCGCCTGGATGGTGACGTCCAGCGCCGTGGTCGGCTCGTCGGCCACCAGAAAGTCGGGCTCGGCGGCCAGCGTCATGGCAATCATCACGCGCTGCTTCTGGCCGCCGCTCATGCGAAACGGGTACTCATCGATGCGCCTCTCGGGCTCGGGGATGCCGACGCGCCGCAGCCATTCGATGGCCTTGGCGCGCGCCGCGTCACCGCGCAACTCGGTATGCGCTTCGATGGTCTCGACGATCTGGTCGCCGACGCGCATCACCGGGTTCAGGCTCGTCGCCGGCTCCTGGAAGATCATGCCGATGCGCCCGCCACGCACGGCGCGCATGCGCGCTTCGGGCAGGCCCAGCACGTCGATCGCCTCGGCGCCGCGGCCGATGTGCACGTCACCCGCAGTGATCAGGCCGTTCTCGGGCAAGAGCCGCATCAGCGCCAGCGCCGTCATGCTCTTGCCGCAGCCGGATTCGCCCACCAGCGCGAAGGTTTCGCCGCGAGCGATGGCCAGGCTCAGGCCTTCGATGGCGCGCACGATGCCGCTTTCGGCGTCGAGCTCGACATGCAAGTCTTCGATGTTCAACATGCTCAGCCCGCCCTGACTTTGGTCGCCGGCTTGAGCGCAAGGCGCCTGCGCCTGAACACCCGGGCATGCGGGTCGAACGCATCACGCACGCCGTCGGCGAAGAGGTTGGCGGCCAGCACCAGCGTGACCATGAAGCCGAAGGCCGCGGCGAAGCTCCACCACACCACCGGGTCGCGGCTCATCTCGTTGCGCGCCAGGTTGATCATGCCGCCGAAGCTGTTCATCGACGGGTCGACACCGACACCCACATAAGACAGCACGGCTTCGTACAGGATCAGCGAAGAGAAGTCGAGCACGGTGACGATGAGCATCAGGTGCGCGACGTTGGGGAAGATGTGACGCAGCATGATGCGCCAGTCGCTAACCCCGAAAGCACTCGCAGCCTGCACGTAATCCAACTCGCGCAACTTCAGCGTCTCGCCGCGCAACAGGCGGCACAACCCGGCCCAGCCGGTGAGGCCGAGCACGGTGCACAAGAGGAAGAGCTTCAGGTCGGCGCGCTCGACGCCGGTCTCGAACAGTTCCGGGTGTTGGTCGAGGAAGACCTGCACCATCAGCACGCAGGCGGCGATCAAGAGCACGTTGGGCACCGACGACAGCACGGTGTAGATGTACTGGATGATTTCGTCGACCCAGCCCTTGAAGTAACCGGCCATGATGCCCAGCACCACCGCCAGCGGCAGCGTGGCCACCGTCGCCAGCGTGCCGATGACGAAGGCCGTGCGAATGCTCTTGAGCGCCTGGTAGAGCACGTCGTTGCCGGTGAGGTCGGTGCCCATCAGGTGGTAGGGGCCGCTGAGCATGACCGAAGGGCCGGCGAGCAGCGCCACCACCACCAGCGTCCACAGCGCCGCGTGCCACGGGATCGCACCTTCGCGGCGCAGGATGCGCGCGGCGGTGGCCGCGAAGGCCGCCTTGCCGCTGCGCGCCACCAGCGCCACCAGCAAGGCACCCAGCGCCAGCGCCGCAGCAAAACCAAACGCCAGGCCGATCAGGCCGCGTTGCATCAGATCGGGCAGCCACTGCGTGGCCGGCTCGCTCAAATGTGCACCGCCGAACTGCAGCCGCGGCGCGACCCGCTTGACTTCGGTGCCGACGAGCAGCGACTCCTTGGTGAAGCCGAGGTAGGACAGGGGCCGCGAGTAGGTCGACTCGCGCGCGTCAAGCAAGTCGGCCAGGGTCGCGTCGAGCAGCGAGCGCGTGCGTGTGTCGTAGATCGGTGCCGCGTCCCTCACGCCGGCGGCGGGTGCTAACAAGGTACGGTAGTGCACACTGTCCAGCAACGTGATACCCAGGCACAGCACCAGGATGATCGATGACGACAAGGCGGCCGGGTCATGGAACACCTTGCGCCAGTTGGCCGCCAGCAGCGGCCGGCGCAGCACCATCACGGCGTAGACCACGAGCGCGATGACCAGCAGCCAGATGGCGGCGTCGGTCCACAACAAGACAAACTTCGGCATGGCGCGCGGCCCCTATTCCAGGCGCACCCGGGGGTCGACCCAGGTGTAGGCCACGTCGATCAACATGTAGGTGGCGATGTACAAGAGCGAGCCGAGGAAGACCATGGTGCGCACGATGGCGAAATCTTGTTTGCCGATGGCCTCGATGACGTAGGCGCCCAGGCCGGGCAGGCCGAAGAAACTTTCGAACACCAGGCTGCCGAGGAAGACATAAGGCAGGTAGCTGCCGGCGCTGGTGATGATGGGAATGAGCGCGTTGCGCAGCACGTGGCGGTAGAGCACGGCGCTTTCAGCCAGGCCCTTGGCTCGCGCTGTGCGCACGTAGTCCTTGCCGATCTCTTCGAGGAACATCGCGCGGTACAGCCGCGCCTCGCCGCCGAGCCGTGCGATCAGCGAAAGGCCGATCGGCAGCAGCAGAAACTTCACCGCGTCGAAGCCGTCGGCAAAACCTGAAATCGGCGCCAGCTTCAACACGCGCGAGAACAGATACTGGCCGACGATGATGTAGAACAGGCTGGAAATCGACAGCATCAGCACGCAGCTGACCACGCCCCAGAAGTCCAGCCGCGAGTGCCGGAACATCACCAGCAAAAGCGCGAAGGCCGTGCTCGCCATCACCTGCAGGATGAACAGCGGCAGCGCCAGCTTCAGGCTGACCCACATGCGCGTGCCGACCTCGCTACCGATGTTGCCCGCGCTCTCGCCATCGGCGCGGCCGAAGTCGAGTGCAAAGAGCGAGACCGAACGCTCCCAGAAGATGGTCTCGGTGATGGCTTCGCTGCCTTGGCGCTTGGCGTTGAGGTACAGCGGCTTGTCGTAGCCGCGCTCCTGCTTCCACTTCTCGATGGCTTCCTGGTTGACGCGCTTGCCGCCCAGGTTCAGCCGCGCCATGTCATCGGGCGTGTTGACGGTGAAGAAGAGGAAGAAGGTGGCGAGGTTGACGCCCAGCAGGATGAGCACGCCGTAGCCGAAGCGGCGCAATAGGTACTTGATCATGCTCGGACCTTGATCATGCCGGCGCCTTGGCGGCGCCTTCAGCACCCGCGTCCGCACCCAGCACCTGCCCACGCGCGTTCATGCGTTCCCGCTGGCGCAGGCTGCGCCGCCCGACCCACACCAGCGCCAGTACCGCCACGGCGATGAGGATCATCGGCCACCACACCGGCTGGTTCCACGCGGTCAGCTTGGCCACGCGCTGACCCACATCCAGGCGCAGGTAGCGGCCCTGGTCGCGCACCAGGATGGCGGGCTTGGAGTTGTAGACCCAGCCCTGCACGGCGGCCGACGCGTCGGGGTAGAAGCCCATGGTCCACGGCGCGTCTTCACGCACGATCTGCACCATGTCGTCGATGAGCTTTTGTTTGGCCGGCCCGTCGTCCAGCGTCTTCATCTGCTCGAACATCTTGTCGTACACCGGGTTCTCGTAGTTGGCGGTGTTTTCGCCGTCGTACTTGGTCTTGCCGGCCTTGCCCCACAACAAGAACATGAAGTTCTCGGCGTCGGGGTAGTCGGCGTTCCAGCCCAGCCAGAACACCTGGTACTTGCCTTTGCGCACCTTGTCCTGAAACTGGCCGTTGTCGGTGGCGCGCACTTCGAGCTGGATGTCGATCTTGGCGAACTGGCGCACCACCCAGTCGATCTCGGGTTTGCGCTCGGGCGTGGGCGGCGCGTAGAAGTCGTAGTTCAGCACCAGCGGGCGGCCGCTCTTGGCGTCGCGGCCACCGGGGTAGCCGGCCTCGGCCAGCAGCTTCTTCGCCTCGTCAATAGAACGCCGCACGGGCTTGCCGTCGATCACGCGGTGCGTGATCGGGTTCACGCCTGCCAGCGTGCCTTCGCGCGAGCCGTAGATGCCCGGTGGCAAGGGGCTCATCGCCGTCTGGCCCGCCTTCTTCGGGAAGACCTTGGAATATTCCTCCCAGTCGATGGCGATCGACAGCGCCTGGCGCAGTTTGCGATTGCGCGCCTTTTGCTCGTTATTTTCACCATCGCCCACCACCGGGTCGAGCATGTTGAAAGCGATGAAATAACTGTTGACGTCAGCGCCACTGTTCAGCCGGAAACCCTTGTCGAGGTACTCGGCGCGCACCTCTTCGCTGTCCTGCATGCCGACCTGGTAATCCTTGCCGGTGTCGGTGCGCTCGAAAACTTCGATGTCATAAAAACCCTGGCGAAACTTGCCGCGCTGCGGCACCGCTTCACGCTCGACGTTGGTGACGATGGTGTCGATGAAGGGCGTCTTCTTGCCGCAGTCGTCCAGCAGCCCGGCTGCCTTGTCTTCGGGCATGCCTTCACAGGGATAAGGCTCGCCGCGGTAGTTGGGGTTGCGCTTCATCACGTGGCGCCGGTCCTGCGTGAACTCGGTCAGCATGTACGGCCCCGTGCCCACCGGCCAGCGGTCGAGCGTGAGGCCGATGGCCGCCATGCCGGGCTGGGCATAGAAGGCGTCGGCCTCCCAGGGTACAGGCGCCGTGAAGGTCATCTGCATCCAGTAACTCCACTGCGGGTACTTGCCTTTGATGCGCAGGCGCAGCACGTGCTTTTCAGGCGCACTGGCACCGGCCATGGGCCAGCGCCGGAAGTCGAGAAAGGGCTTGTCCAGACTGGCCGGGTCCAGCCCCTGGCGCAACTTGGCGTCTTCGGCTTTGATGAGCAGGCCGTACTCTTTCAGCCCGACGATGAAGTCGGCGAAGGTCGAGAAGATGGGCGTCGTCACGCGCGTGGTGGCGTGGCGCCGCATGGCGTAGACGAAGTCTTCGGCCACCAGTTCGCGCGTGCCCTGGTGTTCGAAGTCCAGCGGCGTTTCGCGCTTGCCCAGTTCACCGAGCTTCATGGCGTGGTAGCGGTACTGGCCCTTCTGGTCCTTGGCGAAGGCCGGGTGCGGCTGGTACAGGATGCCGGTCTTGATCGGCACGTCATAGATGCTCTCGGCCACCAGTTCACCCGGTGCGTCATCG
>JANLYV010000434.1:0-27970 GCA_031365825.1 Rubrivivax sp.
GAACGAGGGCCTGGAGCGGGCGCGCTACCTGCTGCTCGAGATCGTCGAGACGGGGTTGCCGGTGGGCACCGAGTTTCTCGACCTGCTGTCGCCGCAGTACATCAGTGACCTGATCGCCTGGGGCGCGATCGGCGCGCGCACGACAGAAAGCCAGAGCCACCGCCAACTGGCGTCGGGCCTGTCGTGCCCGGTGGGCTTCAAGAACGGCACCGATGGCAGCGTGCAGGTGGCGGCCGACGCGGTGCTCGCCAGCGCCCATCCGCATTCCTTCATGGGCATCACCAAGATGGGCGTGGCGGCGATCTTCGAGACGCGCGGCAACCCCGACGGCCACATCATCCTGCGCGGCGGCAAGGTGCCCAACTTCGATGCGACGCATGTTGACGCCGCCTGCGCGGTGCTGAAAAAAGCCGGCCAGCGCGAGCAGCTGATGATCGACTGTTCGCACGCCAATTCGTCGAAGCAGCACCGGCGCCAGATCGACGTCGCGCAAGACATCGCGGCGCGCATCGCCGCCGGTGAGAGGCGCATCACAGGCACCATGATCGAGAGCCACCTGAATGAGGGCCGACAGGACCTGCGCGCCGGCCAGGCATTGGCGCCGGGCGTATCGATCACCGACGCCTGCATAGGCTGGGATGACACCGCGCCGCTGCTGCGCCTGCTGTCGCAGGCGGTGGCCACACGTCGCAGGCTCTGAGGCCGCATGACCGGACACTTCAAGATGCCGCGTTCGGTGCTGGTGGTGATCCACACCGCGCTAGGCCAGGTGCTGCTGATCGAACGTGCCGACCACCCCGGCTACTGGCAGAGCGTGACCGGTTCGCTGGCCGATGCTAACGAGCCACTGACGCTGACCGCGCGGCGCGAAGTCGAAGAAGAGACCGGCATCACCGGCGGCGAGCTGGTCGACTGGCGGCTGGAGAACGTGTACGAGATCTACCCGCAGTGGCGCCATCGTTATGCGCCAGGTGTCACGCACAACACCGAGCATGTCTTCGGCCTGTGCCTGCCGCAGGTACAAGCTGTGCGGTTGTCGCCGCGCGAACACCTACGGTATGACTGGTGGTCCTGGCGCGAAGCCGCCGAGCGCTGCTTTTCACCCAGCAACGCCGAGGCCATCCTGCAGCTGCCACGTTTGGGCAACATCACGCCATGAGCCGCAGCAACATCCGCCAAAGCACGCTGGTTCCGCCCATGACGGGGCTCGGCTCGTTGCGCGTGGCGACCTACAACATCCACAAGGGTGTGCGCGGCTTCGGGCCGCGCAAGCGGCTGGAGATCCACAACCTCGGCCTGGCGATCGAGGCGCTGGATGCCGACATCGTGTTCCTGCAGGAAGTGCGCCTCTTCCACACGCGCGAAGCCGCGCGCTTCGACCGCAGCTCGTTCGGTTGGCCGGCGCAAGGGCAGGCCAAGTTCCTGGCACCCGAAGGCTACGAGGCGGTGTACCGCAGCAACGCTGTCACGCGCTGGGGCGAACATGGCAACGCCTTGCTCGCGCGCTGGCCGCTGGGCGACGTTGGCCATCACGACGTCAGCGACCACCGCTTCGAGCAGCGCGGGTTCCTGCATGTGCCGGTGCTGTGGAATGGCTTCACCGTGCACGCCGTGGTGGTGCACCTGGGCCTGGTGCACGCCAGCCGCATGCGCCAGGTGCAGCGCCTGGCGCAGTTCATCGAACGCGAGGTGCCGCACGACGAGCTGTTGGTGGTGGCCGGCGACTTCAACGACTGGGGCGAGAAGCTCGACGCGCCGATGCGCGAGATTGGCCTGCAGCGCGCCGTGGCCGCAACCGATGGCGCCAGCCGCAGCCTGACCTTCCCCTCGCTCATGCCGGTGTTTTCGCTCGACCGCTTCTACCTGCGCGGCCTCAACTGCTGCTCGACGCTGGTGCCGCGTGGCATGAGCTGGGCACGCATGTCCGACCACCTGCCGCTGGTGGCCGAGCTGGAGCTGGCGTGACCATCTCGGAAGCTGCCGCCATGCCCGGCCCGGCGATGCCGCAATACGTCGGCGGCAACCGCGTGCTGCTGCTGCAAGGCGGTGACGCGCTCTTCCCGGCGATGTGCCGCGCCATCGCCGCGGCGCGGCACGAGGTCTGGCTCGCCACCTACATCTTTCACGACGACGCTGCCTGCCGCATCGTCGCCGATGCGCTGGTGGCCGCCGCCCAGCGCGGCGTGGCGGTGCACCTGGTGGTCGATGGTTTCGGCTCCAAAGGCACGCTGCCGACACTGCGCCAGTGGTTCCGCGATGCACCGGTGCGCTTCGAAGTCTTTCGCCCGCTCGACCGCTGGTGGAGCTGGCTGCAGCCGGGCCAGCTGCGCCGCCTGCACCAGAAGATGTGCGCGGTGGACGAAGCCGTGGCCTTCGTCGGCGGCATCAACGTCATCGACGACCGCAACGACCTGAACCACGGTCTGACCGACGAGCCCCGGCTGGACTTCGCCGTCGAAGTGGCCGGCCCGCTGGCGGCTTCGGTGCAGGAGGCCACGCGTGCGCTGTGGACGCGGGCCCAGCTGGGCCACGGCTGGCGCGACGAAGTGCGCTCGCTGGCCCGCAGCGCCGCGCCGGTGGACGAAGCCGTCAAGCTGCTGCGCCGGCTGCGCCGCGACCCGACGGTCGACGAAGTCGCCGAGTTGCCGCAGCCGGTGCGTGCCGCGTTCATCGTGCGCGACAACTTCCGCCAGCGCCGCGCCATCGAGCGCAGCTACGTCGAGGCCATCCGCTCGGCGCGCGCTCGCATCGATCTCGCCGTGCCTTACTTCTACCCCGGCCGCGCTTTCCTGCGTGCCTTGCGCCAGGCCGCCAAGCGCGGTGTGGTGGTGCGGCTGCTGTTGCAAGGCAAGGTCGACTACCGCATCGCGGCGATGGCTGCGCGCGTGTTGTACGAAGAGCTGCGGGGCCATGGCGTGCGCATCTTCGAATACACCCCGGCCTTCCTGCACGCCAAGGTGGCAGTGGTGGATGAGACCTGGGCGACGGTGGGTAGCTCCAACATCGACCCGCTGTCGCTGCTGCTCAACCTCGAAGCCAACGTCGTCGTCGACGATGCCGACTTCACCGCCGCATTGGCGGCAGCGCTTGAAGCGGCCATGGCGGCCTCGAGCGAAGTGCTGGCGCCACCTGCGCTCGGCGGCTGGCGTGGCCTGGTGCAGCGCGGGCTCATCGCCTGGTGCGCCGGCATCTACCTGCGCGTGGCCGGCGTCAGCGGCCGCTATTGAGCGCCATCCGGGGGCTGTACCGGGTCAGGGCCGAAGCGGTTGTCGCCGCGTGTGCCACGCAGGAAGCCGTTCTCGACCAGGGCCCACAACCAGCCCAGCACAGGCACCAGCACGATCAGCACCCACCACGCCGATTTGTTGCGGTCGTGCCACCGTTTGGCCGAAGTGGCGATGGCCGGCCACAGCAGCAGCAGGTTGACGATGTGCTCGGCATGCTCGCGCCGCACGCGCGTAATGCCCAGCAGCGCATGCGCCAGCACGCCGGCCGCGATCAGCGCCAGCACGCCCCAGAGCCAGAACGTGCGGCGGGCGATGCGGCCGCGCGGGTCGAGCAATACGCGCCATGGCGGCATGGCGTCGTCGAGGTCGAAGTCGGTTTCGGGGGTGGCGGCGAGAGGCATGGCGCGAGTATCGCTGCGCCAGTGCATCATTCACAGGTCGTGCACTGCACGACTGCCCCATCGCCGTCCCCAGCCCTCTGGAGCCCTCCATGCCCACGCCGCGCCGCGCTGTGCCGCCTGCTTCGATCGACCTCGCGCTGCAAGGCGGTGGCTCGCACGGCGCCTTCACCTGGGGCGTGCTCGACCGGCTGCTGCAAGACGAGTCGCTTCGCTTCGACGGTATCTCGGGCACCAGTGCCGGTGCGCTCAACGCCGGCGTGCTGGCCACCGGATTTGCCGATGGCGGCCGCGCAGGCGCACGCGCAGCACTGCGTGCGTTCTGGCTCGACGTGTCGGCCAGCGGTGGCTGCTTCGGCGGCATGCCGGTGCCGCAGAGCGTGCCCTGGGGCGCGTGGCCGATGCCGGGCATGGCCGGCTTCAACCTCGACGGCCATCCCGTCTACGCCTGGTTCAACCAGTTCGTGCGCGCCTTCAGCCCCTACCAGTTCAACCCCTACGACCTGAACCTGCTGCGTGACCTGGCCACGCGCCACATCCGGCCCGAGGCCATGCGCGATAGCGATCTCACGCTCTTCGTCACTGCCACGGCCGTGCGCAGCGGCCAGCCGCGCGTTTTCAGCGGGTCCGAATTGAGCATCGACGCGCTGCTGGCATCGGCCTGCCTGCCGCAACTCTTTCGCTCGGTGATGATCGACGGCGAGCCCTATTGGGACGGCGGCTACAGCGGCAACCCGGCCTTGTGGCCCCTGATCTACAACACCAAGCCGCTGGACATCCTCTTGGTGAAGATCAACCCGCTGGTGCGGCTGGACCTGCCCGAGACACCGATGGAGATTGCCGATCGCGTGAACGAGATCACCTTCAACGCCGGGCTGGTGAGCGAGATGCGGGCCATCGCCTTCGTGCGCAAGCTCGTCAGCCATGGTCACGTCGATGCCGGCCACTACAAGAACCTGCGCCTGCACATGGTGGCCGACGAAGAGGGCCTGGCGCCGCTGCATCCGTCGAGCAAGCTCAACACCGAGCGCAGCTTTCTCGAAGCGCTGCATGCGCTGGGTGTGGCCGCAGCCGAACGCTGGCTGCATGAGCATCGCGGCGATGTCGGCAAACGCTCGTCGCTGGACATCGAAGCCAGCTTCCTCGCGCCGCGCGAAGTGCGCCGCGCTGCCGGCACGGCGCGCTCCACGCAGGGGCGCTAGCTGCGCCCGTACCAGACGCGGTAGAAGCCGCCGCCGCCGGGGAAGCTCACGGCCGCGAACGTGCCTGGCTCGTGCGTGAGCGTGACGCGGCGCACGGCCTTGCCCACGCTGTTTTCCATCAGGTCGTCGTCAGCGCCGACGGCGCTGGACAGGGCGGTGTTGATGGCCCCCTCGAACGCGTTGCTCAGGTTGTGCGTGAGGCCGCTGTCGTTGATCTGGAAGCCGCCCTGGATATGCGCCGTCCATGATTGCGACATCTTGTTGCGGATGGTGGCGATTTCAGCGCCGCTGATGTCCACCCCTTCGTCTTTTTCGATCATGGCCGCCAGCACCAACGTGTGGTCGGGACTGAGCGAGAAGGTGCTGGTGATGTTGGCGTTCACCGGCCAGACCTCACCCTTGTCGACCTTGTTGTTCCAGAAGTTCTTGCGCGTGAGGTGCACCTCGGGCAGCTTTTCGAAGCCGTTGCTGAGGAAGCGCGTGTCGGCAATGAAGGTCAGGAAGTACGGGCTCTCGAAACCGATTTCGTCGGTGTCTTCCACGCATTCGAACTTCACGAGTTTGAGGGTCGCCATGGTCGCCGTCCTTCGCAGGCATTGGTACGGCACAAACCATAGAGGCGGCATGCTGCGTCGGGCAAGACTGCAGTTCTAGGGAAGGCGCCGGCCGACTCCGTTCCATCCTGGTGCACGACGAGCCGGGTCCGGCTCGCCACCCTGGCGCTCCGAATTGGAACGTCGGTGCGACAACCGGCGCGCCGCAGCATGGATCGAGCCGGCCCCGCGTGCGCCGCGCCACGTCGGAAATTCCGGCCCGCGGCCGTGGCGCTATGCGAGCTTGCAGCAGGGCATTCCCGCATAACGCCGGCGGCGCCTCACTTCCACCGCAACTTGCGGTAGATCGTGTTGCGGCTGATGCCAAGACGTCTGGCAGCGATGGAGATGTTGCCGCCGGCGGCGTCGAGTGCGGCCTGGATGGCGCGCAGTTCGATGTCGACCAGGGCACGGTCGCCGCCGGCATCACCGTGCGCTTTGTCGCTCGCGCCCATGGCCGCGGCTGCGCCATCGTGCAACGCTGCCGTCGACGACAGGCCGCCCGGGTGCGCGTCGGGCTCGGCCTTGTCAGCCTTGTCTTTCGCCTCGGCCACGAAGTCATCAGGCAGGTGCTCGGCTTCGATGCTCGTGGCACCCACGGCCATCACACAGGCGGCGCGCAGCACATTGAAGAGCTCGCGCACATTGCCCGGCCACGGGTGAGCCAGCAACAGCCGTTGCACGCCTTGCGACAAGCGCACCGTGCGTGGCGACATCTCGCGCGCGACGATGCTTTCGGCCAGCGCCAGCAGGTCGCTGCGTTCGCGCAGCGGCGGCAGGCGCACGGCCAGGCCGTTGAGGCGGTAGTACAGGTCTTCGCGGAAGCTGCCGGCGTCGATCAGCTCGCGCAGCTTGTGGCGCGTGGCGCAGACGATGGCCACGTCCACCGCGCGCGATTCGGTGGCGCCTAGCGGCGTCACCTGGCGCTCATGCAGCACACGCAGCAGCTGTGCCTGCACCGTCAGCGGCATGTCGGCCACTTCGTCCAGGAAGAGCGTGCCGCCGTCGGCCTGCTCGATCTTGCCCAGGGTCTTGCGCTGCCCGCCTTCGTCTTCGCGCCCGAACAGTTCGGCCTCGATCGAAGCCGCAGGAATCGAGGTGCAGTTCACCAGCACCAGCCCCCGCGCGGCGCGGCGTGACTCGTGGTGGATGGCGCGCGCCAGCATCTCCTTGCCGGTGCCGGTGTCGCCGACGATCAGGATAGGGATGTCGCGATCGATCACCCTGCGTAACTTGGTCGTTAGCGCCGCGAGCTGTGCGTCGCCGTGGCCGAGCGCGGCCAGCCCGAGTGGCGCAGCTGCGGCGGCGCCGGCGCCGGCGCCGCCGCGCCTCGCGTCCACCTTGCCCGGCGCTGCCGTGCCGGCTGCGCTGCCCGGCATCGCCGCTTCGCTGATGCTGTGCCACACCGGCCAGTTGAAGCGCGCCAGCAGATGCAGCGCCTGGCCCTGCGCGCTGTGCACCGCGCGTGGGCCGGCCAGCGGCGAGCGGAACTGCTGCACGAGTTCACTCACCGTCGTGCCGAATAACGACCCAAGTGTGTGCATGCGTAAGCCCACACCCGACAGGCCGAGCTGGTCGAGCGCGCCGCGGTTGGCGCCGACGATCTTGCCGTCAGGCGCCACCGCCAGGATGCCTTCCATCAGGGTGCCCAGGCATTCGACGCGGGCGTGGAAGTGCAGCCGCATCGCATGGCGGTAGTCTTCCGACAGCCAGTGGTTTTCGATCATGCGTGCACTCATGCGCACCAGGGCCATGGTGTGCTGGTGGTAGCTGCGCTGGTCGCCGGTGACGTCGAGCACGCCCAGGATGTTGCCGCGCGGGTCGAGGATGGGCGCGGCCGAACAGGTGAGGAAGTGGTTGGCGTGCATGAAGTGCTCGTCGGCGTGCACCAGCGTGGGCACTTCGGACACCAGCGCCGTGCCGATGGCGTTGGTGCCCTTGGAGTGTTCGCTCCAGTTCACGCCGGGCTGCAGCGCCACCTTGCTCGCGCGCGCCAGGAAGTCGTCGTCGCCGATGGAGTGCAGGATGGTGCCGGTGGCGTCGCACAGCACGACCATGCTTTGTGTGTTGACGATCTGCTCGAACAACATTTCCATCACCGGAGCGGCATGGCTGTGCAGCCGCAGGTTGCGCTCTTTCACGAGCATCAGGTCGGGTGAACTCATGGGCGCCATGTCGGGCCGCTCGATGCGCGACAAGCCCATCGCCGCACAACGCTCGTGCGAACGGTCGATGGTCTCGACATGCGCATTCGGCAGCGCCAGCGAGGTGGCGATCGGCCGGGACGGGCCACCCTCGCCACGCCGTGGGCGCGCCGTGGCACGCGAGCCGCTGCGCAGTGCTGACATGCTGTCTCCTCTGGATCCGGTGCGGCCACGGATGGGGCTCTCGGGAAGGACGAGTATGTGGCACAGCCCGCACCGGCTCAATCGGGTCCGGGCCCCGTGGCTGCCCCAGCCGTCCCACGCTGCAGGTACGGCGGTGTCTAACGCTGTACTTGAGCGCAAGCTTGGATGCCCCAGCACGTTCCGCCGCGCCAGCATGCTGGCCAAGCTCGCCGCGCAACTTTCCGCCGCGGGCGAGACTTGACGAAAGTGCAGCGCGGCCGCGTCACAAGCGGTACGAAGCGCCGAGCGAAAACATCGTGGCGTTGAGCCGCGCATCGCCACTCACGCGCGCAGGCAGACGGTCGAGGTCGGCATTGAGCGACCAGTTCTTGTCGATGGCGTAACTCGCGCCGACGCCCACCACCGGCCAGGCGGCCGACGCCGCGCCGCGCGCCGAGCAGTTGACGCTGCCGCAGGAGCGCTCGCTGATGAGCGACCCGCAACTGCTGCTCGTGGCCATCTGTTGCCTCGGGCAATGGACGCTGGCGCAGATCGTGCAAACCTACGCGCTCACCGAAGCGCAAGCCGTGCGCGGCCTGACCCGGCTCGACCGCCTCGGCCTGATCGAGCTCAAGCCCGGCAACCGCTACCGGCTGCGCGTCTCACGCACGTTTCGCTGGCGCCCCGACGGGCCGGTGCAGCAATACTTTCGCGTGCATGTCGTGCCCGACTATTTCACCGGCCGCTTCGACGGCGCGGGTGAGTCGCTGCAGGTGGTGCATGGCCGCCTGTCGCTGGCGAGTGCGCAAGAGCTCGTGCAGCGCATACAGCAACTCGGCGGCGAACTCGCGCGGCTGCATCAGGACGACCAGCGCAAGAGCGCCGACGAGCGTGACGGCTTCACGCTGCTGGTGGGCCTGCGCTCGTGGGAGTTCGCGGCGTTCACGGCGATGCGGCGTCTGGGCTGATCACCAATACGGCCCCAAAAACACATACACCGTACTGCCCAGCCCACTCGTCGCACCCAGGCCCAGGTAGGCCGGGCCGAAGCGCGTGTCGACCGAGATGAAGGCGCTGGCCGCGGGCCGCAGTTTCGAGACGCGCACGGCTTCGTTTTCGGCAAATCCTTCGCCCAGCTCCAACGACGCACCGGTGCGGATGGCGCCGCCCAGGCCGGGTGGCATCTGGCCGATGCGGCGCGCCACGACGATGCGGCCGAAGAGCACGGTGGCGCCGGTGACGGCGTCGCGCGGCGCACCGGTGAGGCGCAGGAAGCCGCCCAGCCGCAGCGGCGCAAAACCGCTGCGGCTCTTCGACCATTCGCCGTACACGTGTCCGCCCCATTCGCCGAAACGTATCGCCGTCAGGCCTTGCACCGAGCTTTGCGCCAGCGTCGTGGCGCGGCCGCTCAGTGCGGGCGTGGACTGCAGGTCGGCCACCACCAGCGAGCCGTCGGTGGGGAAGGCGAGCGAGTTCAGCGTGTCGTAGCGAAAGAGCAGGTAGCGCGTGGTCTCGGCGACGTCGGTGACCTCGCTGTCGGTGGGCCCGAGCAGCACGCGGCCGCGGCCGAGCGCGCGCAACACACCGGCTTCGAGCGACGCGCGGCTGCTGAACTGGTAGCCGAGTGAGGCTGACAGCGAACGTGTGTTGACGGTGGCGCGCGCCACGCGCTTGGCGGCGACGAACAGATCCAGCGGCTCGGTGTCGTACACCGCGGCCGACTGCGCGAACCACGATGAGCCTGGCCCCAGCGGCTGCCACCACTGCGTGCTCAATGCGCGCGACGAGCCGATGCGGGCGGTGGTGCGGATCTCGCCGCCCCAGGTATTGATCCACGATAACAAGTGAAGTGCACTGACGGTGATGCGGTGGTCGTCGCTGAAGTCACTGCTGAGTTCCAGCCCCAGCCGCACGCGGCTGCGCGCGCCCTCGGCCTCGCTAGCCGTGAGCGTGAGTTCGCGCCCCTCGGGCCCGTCGACCAGGCTGGCGCCCACCCGTTCGAAGTCGCCACGGCCGAAGAGCCGTGCGGCGGCGCGCTGCGCCCGCGCCACCGTGATGCCTTCGCCGAGTTCGAGCCCGGTCTCGGCCGCCAGCGCGCGGCCGTCGGCGTAAGTCGTGCCCTTCACTTCCAGCCGCGCCAGCGGCCGCGCCACGTCGCGGTCGGGCCGTGGTGCCAGGCGGCCGGCTTCGCGCAGCGCGTAGACCTCGGCCGGTACCACGAGTGCCGCCAGCCGTGGCGCCATGGCCAGCGCGGAATGCTCGCCGGCTTTCATGGCGCGGTCGGCCGCGCGGAAGTCGAGGAAGCTCACGTCACGCAGGTCGGGTGCGATGAGCACGTCACGCGCTGTCAGCTCCTTGATCGAACGCTGCACGTTCTGCTCGGTCAGGATGTTGAGCATCTGCTGCGCCACGCCCAGACCGCTGCTCAGGCTGTCTTCGCCGGCTAACGGCGTACCGACGTTGACTGCGATGATGATGTCTGCGCCCATGGCGCGTGCGATGTCCACCGGCAGGTTGCGTACCAGGCCGCCGTCGACCACCAGGCGCGAATGCTCGCCGTCGCCCAGGCGCAGCGGTGCGAACACGCCGGGCACGGCCATCGACGCGCGCAGCGAGGCGAAGAGCGGCGTCTCGGCGAGTTCGACCAGTTCGCCGGTGAGCAGGTCGGTGGCGACGGCGCGAAAAGGCAGGGGCAGCGCGCTCAAGGGCCGCACGATGGCGTCGGCCGGCAAGAGGCGCGTGAGCACGGCCTCGAGTTCGGCATTGGCCACAGCCGAAGGCGGCAGACGCAGGCCGCTGCGACCCAGGCCGAACTCCAGACGCGACGGCAGCACGAGGTCGTCTTCCTTGCGCCGAAAGCTCAGGTCACCGCGCTGCGCCCGGTCGGCAATGACGCTGTCCCAGTCGGTGCCGCGCACGAACTGTTCCAGCTCTTCGACTGAGCGCCCAGCCGCGAACGCGCCACCGACCACCGCGCCCATGCTGGCGCCGACGACCATATCCACCGGGATCTGCATCTGCTGCAAAGCGCGCAGCACGCCCACATGCGCGAAGCCACGCGCGCCGCCACCCGAGAGCACGAGCGCGACCCGCGGCCGGGCCGTGGGCGCTTCGTCGGGCTGCGCCTGCAGCGCGGGGCCGGAGAGCAGCGCACAACAGGCCAGCAACGGCAACAGGGTTCGATGCATGGCAAGCGTTCTTCTTGTGATGCCTCATTCTTGCGTACTAGCATGCAGCCATGAAAAAGCGCCTGCGTGCCTGGTTGTTCGTCTTGTCCGTGGGCGTTGGCGTGTCGCACGCCATGGCCGAAAGCCTCAAGGCCGTGACCGTCGCGCGTGGCCTGGCCAACCCCTGGGCCCTGGCCTTCCTGCCCGATGGCCGCATGCTGGTGAGCGAACGTGCCGGGCGGCTGCGCATCGTCACCGCCGATGGCAAGCTGAGCGAGCCTTTGGCAGGTTTGCCGGCCATCGCCGCGACGGGGCAATGCGGGCTGCTCGACGTGGTGGTCGACCCGCGCTTCAACGAAACCGGCCTGATCTTCTTCAGCTTTGCCGAACCCGCGCCTGCAAGCGCTTCGGGCAACAGCACGGCGGTGGCGCGGGCGCGGCTGGCCGGCGACAGGCTGAGCGAGGTGCGCACGATCTTTCGCCAGCAGCCCAAGGTGTCGAGCCAGCTGCACTGCGGCTCGCGCATCGTCATGGCCGGCGACCGCACACTGCTTGTGGGCCTGGGCGACCGCTTCTCGCGCAAGGAAGACGCGCAGCTGCTCGACAACCACCTGGGCAAGGTGGTGCGCATCGATCTCGAAGGCAAGGCGCCGCCCGACAACCCCTTCGTCGGAAGCAAAGGTGCGCTGCCCGAGATCTTCAGCCTCGGCCACCGCAACATCCAGGGCGGCGCGCTGCACCCCGTCACCGGCGAGGCCTGGTTCAGCGAGCACGGGCCACAGGGTGGCGACGAGATCAACGTCGTTGAAGCCGGCAAGAACTACGGCTGGCCGCTGGTGACCTACGGCCGCAACTACGGCACCGGCACGCGCATCGGCGAAGAAGGCCCCAAGCCCGGCTTCGAGCAGCCGCTGAAATATTGGGTGCCGTTGTCGATCGCCCCCAGCGGCATGGCCTTCGTCACGAGCGAGCGTTACCCCGGCTGGAAGGGCAGCCTGTTCATAGGCGCCCTGCGCGGCGAAGTGCTGCTGCGCTTGACGCTCGACGGGCGCAAGATCGTGGCCGAAGAGCGGCTGCTCGAATCGCTGAAAGAACGCATCCGCGACGTGCGCCAAGGCCCCGACGGCTGGCTCTACGTGCTGACCGACAATGCCGACGGGCGTGTGCTGCGGCTGCAGTGGTAGCGCTGGGCGGCAGCGATTGGCGCCATGCCGCGCACGCTTCGTCGGCCTGCCCGGCCGCCTGGTCGCAAGGAGCTTGAGCGTGTCACCGGCGTTCACTACCGTGCGGCCACTCGCCGGGCGCCCAGTTCCGGATCTTGATGTCTTCTTCGGAGTCCCCTCGATGCTGCGTGTGCTCATCCCGGTTCTTGCCGCTGCCTTGATTCTTTGCGGCTGCGGCCGCGGCGCTGACGGCAGTGCCGCGGCCAAGCCAGCCTCGGCAGCAGCCTCGTCGCCCAGCCTGCTCATCTCCGCCGACGACCTGCGCACCGTGGCCACGACCACCCGCGCGAGCGGCCCGGTCATCACCGGTTCGATCCAGCCCGAACGCCGCGCCGACCTGCGCGCCGAGGTCTCGGCCGTGGTCTTGCAGGTGCTGAAGGACAACGGCGAAGCGGTGCGCCGTGGTGACCTCATCGTGCGCCTGGACGCAGCCTCGATCCGCGACAACCTGAGCTCGGCCGAAGAGTCGGCGCGCGCCTCGGCCCAGGCCTTCGAGCAGGCCGAACGCCAGCTGCAACGCCAGAAGACGCTGCAGGCCCAGGGCATGACCTCGGCCCAGGCGCTGGAAGACGCCGAGATGCGTCGTAATAACGCGCAAAGTGATGTGATCGCCGCCCGCGCCCGCGTCGCCGGCGCGCGCCAGCAGCTCACCCGCACCGAAGTGCGCGCGCCTTTCGACGGCATCGTCAGCGAACGCAAAGCCTCGGCCGGCGACACCGCGCAGCCGGGCAAGGAGCTGGCCAAGGTCATTGACCCCACCAGCATGCGTTTTGACGGCCTGGTGTCGGCCGATCGGTTGAGCGAGGTGAAGGTCGGGCAGCGCGTGAACTTTCGCGTCAACGGCTACCCGGGTGCTGACTTTGCCGGCGTCGTCAAACGTGTCGACGCCGCGGCCAACGCCACCACGCGCCAGCTCGAAGTGCTCGTGGCCTTCAGCGGCGAAGCGCCCAAGGTCGCGGGCTTGTACGCCGAAGGCCGTATCGAGAGCGGCAGCGCCACGGTGCTGGCCTTGCCCGAAGCCGACCTGCAGCGTGCCGGCGATGCCGCCTATGCCTGGCGCGTGAACGGCCAGCAGCTGGCCAAGGTGGCGCTGCGCCTGGGCGAGCGCGACGAACGCAGCGGCGACGTCATCATCACCGCCGGCCTGGCCGCGGGTGACCGCATCCTGCGCCGGCCGAGCAGCACGCTGGTGGACGGGCAGAAGTTCGAGTGGGCCAAAGCCGTGGCGCCCGCATCAACCGCAGCGCCGGCAGCCGCGACTCCGGCGTCAGCCACGGGGAAATAAACCATGTTCCTCTCCAACTTCAGTATCCGCCGCCCGGTGGCGACAGTGGTCATCATCATCGTGTTGATGGCGCTCGGCCTGCTCGCGCTGAAGAAGCTGCGCGTCAACCAGATCCCCGACGTCGAGCAGCCGGTGCTGGTGGCCAACATCAGCTACCCCGGTGCCTCGCCCGACACGGTGGAGCGCGAGGTCATCAACCGCATCGAGAAGTCGTTGCTGAGCATTTCGGGCGTGGACGAGGTGCGTTCCACCGCCAGCGAAAGCAACGCCCGCATGGTGGTGATCTTCCACTTCAACAAAAACATGATCGAGGCCGCAGACGATGTGCGCGGCGCCATCGCCGCGGTGCGCCACAAGCTGCCGACCGAAATACGCGAGCCCGTGATCCAGCGGCTGGACCCGTCGACTCAGCCCATCATGCAGCTCGCGCTGTCGGCCAAGCAGCAAAGCCACGCCGAGATCTCGCGCCTGGCCGAAGACCAGCTGGCCGACCGTTTCCGCGGCATCAACGGCGTGGCCGTGGTCAACGTCAACGGCTCGCTCAAACGCGAGCTCACGGTGTTCCTGCGTGCCGAAAAGCTGCGCGAGTACAACGTCTCGGTGGCCGAGGTGGTGACGGCGCTGCGCAACCAGAACACCACTGCGCCGGTGGGCAAGGTGCGCGGCGTGCTCGAAGACCAGAGCATCCGGCTGGTGGGCCGCATCGAAGCGCCTGCCGGCTTCGGCCAGGTGGTGATCAAGCGCCGCGGCGACGAGCTCATTCGCCTGGCGCAGGTGGCCAGCATCGAAGACGGTTTCGCCGACCTCAACAGCTTCTCGCTGCGCAACGGCAACGCCAACGTCGGCATGTCGATCACCCGCTCGCGCGAGGCGAGCACGGTCTCGGTGGCTAACGAAGTACGTAAGCTGACGGAGGAGATCAACAAGACGCTGCCGCCGGGCACCAAGCTCGAGGTCACGCAAGACGGCGGCAAGGACGCACAGAACAGCCTCAACAACGTCATCGACGCGCTCATCTTTGGCGCGGTGCTGACGGTGTTCGTGGTCTACGTCTTCCTCAATTCCTGGCGCTCGACGCTGATCACCGCGCTCTCGCTGCCGACCTCGGTCATCGCCGCTTTCATCGCCGTGTGGCTGTGCGGCTTCACCTTGAACTTCATGAGCCTGCTGGGCCTGTCGCTGGCCATAGGCGTGTTGATCGACGACGCCATCGTCGTGCGCGAGAACATCGTGCGCCACCTCGAACGAGGCGTCGACCGCAAGACCGCCGCATTGAACGGCACGGCCGAGATCGGCCTGGCCGTGGCGGCCACCACCTTCTCCATCGTCGCCGTGTTCGTGCCCGTGGCCTTCATGCCCGGCGTCTCGGGCGAATGGTTCCGGCCCTTCGGCCTGACGGTGGTGGCCTCGGTTTTGGTCAGCCTCTTCATCTCGTTCACGCTCGACCCGATGTTGTCGGCCTACTGGGGCGACCCGCCGGGCGCACACCATGCGCCGCGCAAAGGTTTCTCGCGCCTGTTAGAGCGCTTCAACATCTGGTTCGACCACCAGGCCGACCGCTACGGCGACGTCATCGCCTGGGCACTGCACCACCGCCGCTGGATGGCGCTCTTTGCCGTCAGCAGCCTCGTCGCGGCGCTGGCGCTGCACATGAAGTTCGGCGGCTCAAGCTTCCTGCCTACGGCCGACAACGGCATCCTGGCGATCGAGGTGCGCACGCCGGCGTCGAGCAGCCTGGCCTATGCACGGCTGAAGGTCGAGGCCGCGGCGGCGCTGGCGCGTTCGATGAAAGAAACCGTGGCCACCAACAGCAGCGTCAACTCGGGCGGTGGGCGCGTCTATGTCGACATCGGCAAACCCAAGACACGCCAGCGCAGCCACGTCGAGATCGCCAAGGAATTGCGCGGCCACGTCAACCGCCTGGTCGGTGCCGAATACGCCGTGCTCGACGACCTGAACAACGGCGCGGCCAAGCCGGTGCAGATCCGCTTCACCGGCACCGACACACGCAAGCTGCTGGCCATCACCAACGACTTCATGGCCAAGCTGCGCGAGGTGCCCGGCGCGGTGGACGTGGGCTTGTCCGAGCAAGACCCGCAGGACGAACTGAAGATCGAACTCAACCGCGGCCTGGCCAATGCGCTGGGCATCAGCGCCGCCGACGCGGCGCAGGCGCTGCGCGTGGCCTTCGCCGGCGTGGAGGTCGGCGACTGGGTCGACCCCACCGGCGAAGCGCGCGACGTCGCCGTGCGCCTGCACCCCGACGACCGGCTGGACGCCAGCAACATCGAGCGCCTGCCCGTGGCCGTGGCCGGCAGCACCCGGCTCGTGCCGCTGGAGCAGATCGCCACCGTGACGATGGGCAAGGGGCCGTCGCAGATCCAGCATGCCGGCGGCAAACGCACGATCTCGGTCGCGGCCAACGTGCAGGGCCGCGCTTCGGGCGAAGTCACGGCCGATGCGATGAAGATCGCCCGCGCCATCCCGTTCCCGCCCGGCTTCGGGCTGGAGTTGGCCGGCGCCTCGCGCGACCAGCAGGCGGTGTTCGGCGACATGGCCACGGCGCTGGTCGGCGGCGTGGCGTTGATGTACCTCATCCTCGTCATCCAGTTCGGCTCGTTCACGGCGCCGATCGCGGTCATGGTCTCGCTGCCGCTGTCGCTCATCGGCGTGGTGCTGGCGCTACTCATGACTGGCGGCACGCTGAACCTGATGAGCTTCATCGGCGTCATCATGCTCGTCGGCCTGGTGGCGAAGAACGCCATCCTGCTGCTCGATGCGGCGCGCGTGGAAGAAGCGCGCGGCGTGCCGCGCGAAGAGGCCTTGATGCACGCCGGGCGAAAACGCTTGCGGCCTATCCTGATGACGACCTTCGCGCTGATTGCCGGCATGCTGCCGGTGGCCATCGGCCTGGGCGAGGGCAGCGAGTTCTACCGGCCGATGGCGGTGGCCATCATCGGCGGCACCATCACTTCGACCTTCCTCACGCTCTTGGTGATCCCGAGCTTTTACGACTCGATCGAGATTTCACGCGACCGTGCCATGGCCAAGTTCATGGCGCGGCGCGAACGCTGGAGCGCGCTGCCGGCGTTCATCGTGACCTTCTTCGAAGCGTTGCTGACCCTGCTGCTGCTGCGCTTCGTGTGGCGGCTGCTCAAGCGCCTGGTTGGGCGTGTCGGACGCCGCTCCGCTGCGCCGCTAGCACCCGGCGCCACGGGTGCGGCAGATTGAGTGCGTATGGAGGTACGGAACATGGCGCCTGCACTGATCAACATCGACCATGTGCACATCTTCGTGGCCGACCGCGCCGCGGCCGAGGCCTGGTATGCACGTACGCTGGGGTTCCAGCGCGTGGTTGCCCTGGAGAGCTGGGCGGCTGACGGTGGCCCGCTGACGCTGGCCGACGCCAGCGGCGCGATTCACCTCGCGCTGTTCGAACGCGAGCCGGAAAAGAGCCGCGCCACCGTGGCCTTCGGCGCCAGCGCTGCGCAGTACAGCGCCTGGCGCGAGCATTTGCTTTCCGCGCTGGCTGGTGCGGTGAGCTTCGAGGACCACGGCCTGTCGCTGTCGATGTACTTTCGTGACCCTGACGGCAACCCGTACGAGATCACCACCTACGAGACGGCGGCGATTCGCAGCGACCTCGCGTCATTGCCAAAGCTTGCTGGATGACCCGGCCCCCTGGGCAGAACGCCCAGGGGGCCGGGTTCGCAGTCATCAGGCGGTTGTTTTACGCGCGCGCTTGCCGGCGGCGCCGAGGCCTGCCACGAGCGTCAGCGCGGCGAAAGCCAGCGGCAACGAGCCTGGCTCGGGCACGGTGACGGCACAGTTGCTGACGATCCAGCCCCGTGTTTCGTTGGGCGTGTAGCAGATGTTGCTTTGCGCCAGGTCGAAGGTGTCGGGGTTGCCACCCGTTGCCCCGTTGGGACCACGCGCAAAGAACTCGTACACCGTGTTCGACGTCCCGGAGTTGAAAGGAAGTGCCGTGGTGTAGTCGATTTCGCCGGGATCGGCCGAGCCGCTTCCGCGCGACACACCGGTGACCGCGTCGTGCCTGTGGCCGCTGTCTTCCAGCGGTGGCAAGGTGTCGTAGCCGAAAACGATGCGGCCATCGCTGAAGAGTTGCGCCTGGTACAGCACCGGCGACGAGTTGCTGAATTCGACACCCTGCCAGGTGATGACCGCACGCCCCGCCACCGAGGTGTTCAGGAACACCGTGTGGACCTGGTCGTACCAGGCCGGGGCAATACGCGATGCACCGCTCAACAGGCCGCTGACGCTGCCGTCACAACAGCCGGAACCGTTCGAACCGCCGAGCGACAAGAAGCCGTTCGTCGACACCTCGCCACCGGCATGTGACGACCCGACAAAAGGAAACGCAAAGCCGAAGGCCACCGCAAAGGTCGAGTCGTCGCCGCTGCCGACGGTGGCGCCGAAACTGGGCTCCCAGATAGCCGGTACGGCCGATGCGGGTGATGCCATGCCGCCCAGGACGGCGGCAGAAGCGACCGCCAGGGCCAATTTTTTGAGACTCATACATGCACTCCGGTTAGGTATTCGTGGGCAAATTTGTCAAAAGTACCCTCATACCTCTGACAGAACCGAAGATGCACGATCCATGCCGATTGCGAAATTTCCCGGTGTGACAGACAGTTACGCGCCATTGCTCGGCCCGCCTGGACGCCGGCGTCAATGAATCCGACAACTTGGGCGCAATGCGACCCGGTTGCATCAATGCCTGTGAGGTGAAGCATGAAACCGAAACCCAAATCGGCACTTGCACTCTGTGCCAGCGCACTCGCCGCGGCCTGCACGAGTACGCCGATCCTGCCTGGCGACTTCGAACTCAAGCGTGCGACGCTGGCCGCAGGTGCCACCAACACGCTGCTCGTGCTCGATGGGCCAGGCAACCGCAGCGGCAACATGGGAAGCAGTGCGCTCAAGGGCAGCGGCATCGGCTTCGTGCTCGGCGGCCTGGCCTGCATGGGTACGGGGCCGCTGGCACCTTTGTGTTTGGGCACTTTGGTGCCCGCGAGCACGGTGGTGGGCGCGGCCAGCGGCGCGGCAGTGGCCGCGGTGCGTTCGGAGTCGGCTGCTGACATCGCACAGCAGCGCGCAGCGCTCGATGAGGCGCTGGCCGTGCGCCCCGGCTTGTCGGCGCGCCTGACGGCCCTGCTGCAGCAGTCGTCCGGCCCGCCGCCGCCGGCAGCTGCGCTGCCCGCGCCCGAGTGGCAAGTGCAGGTGGATGTCACCGAGCTGGCCGCCCCCGCCAGTGGCCCGTCTGCGCCCTACGCATTGCGCCTTGCAGCCACGCTTACGCTGCGGCGCGCGGGGATCGTGGACCCCGTTTACTTAAAAAGTTATGAGGTTGCTAGCACCACGGCGCTTACCAGCGAGGCCTGGCGTACCAACGCCGCCGAGCCCCTGCAGGGTGCTGTGAACGAGATGCTGGCGAGGCTGGCCGCGATGATGAAGGGCGACATGCCCAAGGCCTGACGGTGCTCAAGCCGGAGCGGCGCCGGCGCTCCAGAGGCCGATCAACTCACCCGCCCGAACCACCACAGCGACAACCCCGCCGCCACGACGGTCAGCAGCGCTCCCAGCGCCGCCAGCAGCGCGGTGACCTCGGTCTCCTTGCGTTCGACCACCATGCGTGACGACAGCCCTTCGTAGACCTTCTTCAAATCCGCCGCGGTGCCGGCGTAGAAGTACTCGCCGTGGGTCAGCACGCTGACGTTCTTCAGCGTCTCTTCGTCCAGCCGCACGCGCATGCTCCAGCCTTCGAAGCCGATGATCTCGCCGCTGGTCGTGCCTATGCCCACGGTGTAGACGCGGATGCCGCGTTCGGCCGCCATCTTGGCGGCGTCCAGCGGGTCGGGGCCGGTGGTGCGCTGGCCGTCGGTGAGCATGATGATGGCGGCCGAGTTGTAGCTGCCGGGCAGCACCGGGGTGAACTTCTTCTCGTCCTTCTTTTCGTTGATGGCGCGGCCGGGGAAGTTGCGCTGGCCGGTGACATGCTGGATCTCGATGCCGTGGTCGGGGAAGAGTGTGGCCAGCGACAGGATGATGCCGCTGCCGGTGGCGGTGCCGCGCTGCAGCTGGAAGCGGTCGATGGCGGCGATGACGTCGTCGCGGCTGGTGGTGGGCGCCTGCACCACGGCGGCGGTGCCGGCGAAAGAGACGACGCCGACTTTCACCTCGCGCGGCAGGTTGTTGACGAAGGCCTTGGCCGCTTCCTGCGACGCCACCAGGCGGTTGGGCTTGACATCTTCGGCGCGCATGCTGCCCGAGACATCCATCGCCAGCATGATGGTGCGCTCGGCCATGGGCAAGGTGACGGTGGCCATCGGCCGCGCCGTGGCCAGCAGCAGCGCGGCCAGCGCCAGCAGCAATAACGCCGGAGGTACGTGGCGCCGCCAATGGGGGCCCTTGGCCAGGGCGGCCTTGGCCACGCCGATGGACGACAGCACCACCGTCGTCTTGCGCCGACGCCGCAGCAGCCAGACATAGGCGCCGACCAGCAGCGGCAGCAGCAGCAGGCCCCACAGGAACGTTGGCCATTGGAAGCTCATGGTGTGGCTCCCATCGGTGTGGCTTCGGCGCGCTTGAAGCCGGCGGGGAAACGCATCGGCGTCTTCAAACGGCTGCGCTGGCGGCGCATGTCGGCGAAGCGCAGCATGGCGTCGAGCACGTCGTCGTCGGTGGCCACTTCCAGCGTGTCGGCGCCCGAGTGACCGAGCGCCTGGCGCAGCGCCATTTCCTGCTCTTGAGCGATTCGTGCATAACGTTCACGAAACGCAGGGTCGGCGGCATCGATGAAAAGCTGCTCGCCGGTTTCGGCGTCTTCGAGGGTCACCAACCCAACGTCTGGCAGCGCCATCTCCAGCGGGTCGAGCAGGCGCACCGCCACCACGTCGTGCTTGCGTGCCAGCCGCGCCAGCGCGTCGGGCCAGCCCGGCGTGCTGATGAAGTCGGAGACGACGATGACCAGCGAGCGGCGCTTGATCAAGCCTTCGGCGGCTTTGAGCAGGTCACCGAGCGAGGTACCGGCCTCGGGCGCCGCGCCTTTAACGGGCTTGACGCGCGGCGCAACCACCTTGGGCGCGCGCATGCGCTGCAGCAGCGCCAGCACATGGCGGCGCGAACTGCCCGGGGGCAACACGCCGTCGACCTTGCGCCCATACATCACGGCGCCGACCTTGTTGCCGTGGCGTGTGATGACACGCGCCAGGGTCGCCACCAGCGCGCTGGAGATGCCGAGCTTGTTCACCTCACCCGAGCCGAAATCGATGCTGCCGCTGAGGTCGAGCAGGAACCACGCCGTGAGGTCGCGGTCTTCAAGATAGAGGCGCACATGCGGCACCTGCAAACGCGCGGTGACGTTCCAGTCGATGTGGCGCACGTCGTCGTGGTGCTGGTACTCGCGCAGGTCGGCCAGGTCAACGCCGGCACCGCGCATCAGCGTGCGCCAGTCGCCCTGCAACAGGCCGTCCAGGCGGCGGATCACCGTCCACTCCAGGCGGCGCAGCAGCTGGTCAGAGGTGACGAGGGCGTCGGCCATCGGCATCAAGCCTGGGCGTGGGGATCGAGCGGTTTGTCGGGCACTGCGATCTTGCTCATCACGCGCTGCACCTGCGCATCGGCCGTGATGCCTTCGGCCAGGGCTTCGTACGACAGCACCAGGCGGTGGCGCATGACGTCGGGCACCAGTGCGGTGACGTCTTCGGGCAGCGCGTAGCGGCGGCCGCGCAGCATGGCCAGCGCACGCGCGCCTTCGATCATGCCGATGGTGGCGCGCGGGCTGGCGCCGAAGGTGAGGTACTTGGCCATGTCGGCGAGCTCGTACTTTTCGGGCTTGCGCGTGGCGCTGACGAGCTTGACGGCGTACTGGATCAGCGACGGGTCGACATAGACCTCGCGGCATTGCCGCTGCAGCAGCGCCAGTGCGTGCGTGTCGGCCACGGCGTTGACTTCTACCGGCTCGCCGGTGACGCGCTGCGCGATGACGAACTCTTCTTCCTCGCTCGGGTAGTCGACCAGCACCTTCATCATGAAGCGGTCGACCTGGGCTTCGGGCAACGGGTAGGTGCCTTCGGTTTCGATCGGGTTCTGCGTGGCCATCACCACGAAAGGCTCAGGCACCTTGTGCGTCTCGCCGGCGATCGTCACCTGGCGTTCCTGCATCACTTCCAGCAGCGCGCTCTGCACCTTGGCCGGCGCGCGGTTGATCTCGTCGGCCAGCAGCAGGTTGGCGAACACCGGCCCGAGCGCGGTGCCGAACTCGCCCGTCTTCTGGTTGTAGATGCGCGTGCCCACCAGGTCGGCGGGCACCAGGTCGGGCGTGAACTGGATGCGCTTGAAACTGCCGCGCACCGTGCGTGCCAGTGTCTTGATCGTTAGGGTCTTGGCCAGCCCCGGCACCCCTTCCACCAGCAAATGGCCTTGCGCCAGCATGGCGATGAGCACACGTTCGAGAAAACGGTCTTGCCCGACGACGACGCGCTTGACCTCGTACAGCACGCGTTCCATCAGCGTCGCGGTCGACTCGGGGCTTGCATTCATGGGGGTCCTAAAACGGTGGCATGCCTGCGGCGGCGGCAGCATTTTCGATGGGCACGGCAAAGCCTATACCGATGAAGGTGCGCTGCTCCGAGGGGTTGAGGATGGCGGTGACGATGCCCACCACATGGCCGTCCATGGTGACCAGCGGGCCGCCCGAATTGCCGGGGTTGGCCGCGGCGTCGAACTGGATCAGGTTGGACAAGGTGCGTTTGCCCTCGGGCGAGCGGAACTCGCGCTTCAGGCCCGAGACCACGCCGGCACTCACCGAAGGCCCGATGCCGAAGGGGTGGCCGACGGCGATGACTTCGTCGCCGGGGCGAAGGTCGGCGGTGGAGCGCATGGTGGCCGCTTCCAGGTCGTCGGGCAGGCTCTCGGCCTTGAGCACGGCAAGGTCGTTTTCGGGCTGGCTGCCGACGATGCGCGCTTCCGATTCATGGCCGTTGGCAAAGCGCACCTTGATCTTCTTTGCGCCCCAGACCACGTGCAGATTGGTGAGGATGGTGCCGTTGTCGATGATCACCACGCCGGTACCGAGGCTGCGCTCCATCGCCTTCTTCTCGGGCGACTCGTCGTCGTCGTCCTTCTCGTCCATCAAGCCGACGACGCGCACCACCGACGGCAGGATGGCCTCGTAGGCCTTGGCCGCAGCCGAAGGCAGCGGCTCTTTTTCGAGCGACTCGCGCACGGCAGCGTCGATGTCGTCCTGGGTCACCGGCCGCAGGTTGTCGCGCAGCGTGAAGGCCAGCAGCACCACCACCATGCCGGCCAGCGCGCCGATCACGCCCCAGGCGGCGGCGGGGAAGTGCGGCAGTCGACGTTGGCGCGGAACAGGAGCGTTGGTTGCGGCCGCGGTTTCGCCCGCCGGCGCAGGCGATTCCGTCGGTTTCGCGGCGGGCGCCGGGCGACGTGAAGCGCTGTAGAGCGGGGCCTTCTTCATCTGCATCCTGCGGCGACGGCACGAGGTGGGTACAACGGTATCACGGCAACAATGTCCGCACTTCGCCCTCGGACACATCCTCGCGCCCCATGCCGCAGTGGATCGACTCGCATTGCCACCTCGACGCCGCCGAGTTCGACGCCGACCGCGCCGCCGTGGTCGAAAGCGCCCGGGCTGCGGGCGTGCACATGATGGTGCTGCCGGCGGTGCACGTGGCCAACTTCGAGACGGTGCGCGCGTTGGCGCATGAGCATGGCTTCGTCTACGCGCTGGGCATCCACCCGCTGTATGTCGAACAGGCTGGCGACGACGCCCTCGAACGGCTGCAACAAGCTCTGCTGCAACACCGCGACGACCCGCGCCTGGTGGCGGTAGGCGAGATCGGCCTCGACCACTTCGTGCCCGGGCTGGACCGCGCGCGCCAGCAGCGTTTCTACCTGGCGCAATTGAAGCTGGCGCGCGACGCCGGCCTGCCGGTGATCCTGCACGTGCGGCGCTCGGCCGACGCGCTGCTGGCGGGCTTGCGCCGCGTGCCGGTTGTCGGCGGTATCGCCCACGCTTTCAACGGCAGCGCGCAGCAGGCGCAACTGTTCGTCGAGCGCGGCTTTGCGCTGGGCTTCGGTGGTGCCATGACCTTCGAACGCGCCTTGCAGATCCGTCAGTTGGCCAGCACCCTGCCGGAGACGGCGCTGGTGCTGGAAACCGACGCGCCCGACATCCCGCCGCAGTGGCTGTACCGCAGCGCGGACCAGCGTGCGGCCGGGCAGCGCAGCCGCAACCAGCCGGCCGAGTTGCCGCGCATTGCGCAGACCTTGGCCGCATTGCGCGGCTGGACGCTGCAACAGGCGGCGGACATCACCAGCGCTAACGTTCTACGTGTGCTGCCTCGGGCCGCGGCGGTGCACGTGTGAGTTCGCGTGTGAGTTCGCATCTGATCGGCCTGCCGCCCGTCATCAGCCGGCACACGCGGCTGCTGGTGCTGGGCAGCTTCCCCGGCGTGGCCTCGCTGCAGGCGCAGCAGTACTACGGCCACCCGCGCAACCACTTCTGGCCGATCCTCGCGGCGCTTTGGCAACTCGACTTGATGGCCATGCCTTACGCACAACGCCTGGTCGAGTTGCGCCGCCGCGGCCTGGGGCTGTGGGACGTCTACGCCAGTTGCCGGCGCCAGGGCAGCCTCGACCAGGCCATCGAAGAAGCCGTATGGAACGACTTTGCGACGCTGCGCCTGCGCGCACCCTTGTTGTCAGACATCGTGCACAACGGTAACGAGTCGGCACGCGCGATGAAGACGCTGGCGGCGCGCGGCTTCAGCGTGCACAAGCTGCCCTCCACCAGCCCCGCCAACGCCAGCTGGAGCTTCGACGACAAGCTCGCCGCATGGCGCGAGCTGTTCGAACGCTGCGCTATCGTCAAATCGTGAAAGCCCGAGCCGTGAAAGAGCCGCTGCCGCCCGTCACCATCTCCGAGCATGACGGGGTGCGCTATTTGCACCTGGGCTCGATCTGGGTGCAAGGGGCGATGCGCATCCGCGAGCCGCAATACGTCGAGCTTGACTACATCCAGCGCATGCTGGCCGCGCTGTTGTGGCTGCCCACCGCCGAGCTCGGCCAGGGCCACGCCGTGCAGCTCGGACTGGGGGCGGGTGCGCTGACGCGATTCACGCAGCACCAGTTGCGCATGCCCACGACCGTGGTCGAACTCAACAAACTGGTGGCGATGGTCTGCCGACAGTGGTTCCACCTTCAGCACGGCGACCCGCGGCTGAACGTGGTGACGATGGATGCCGGCGCATGGCTGCGTGAGCGTGCACCGGCACAAGGCGCGCAGTTGCTCTTCGTCGACCTCTACGACCACGAAGCCGCGGCGCCGGTGCTTGACGACGAAGCCTTCTACGCCGACTGCCGCCGCGCCTTGGCCGGGGGCGGCGTGATGAGCGTGAACCTCTTCGGCCGCCACGCCAGCTTTGCCCAAAGCGCGGCACGTGTGGCCGCGGTCTTCGGCGCCGACCAGGTCTGGAGCCTGCGCCCCACGCGCGAGGGCAACACCGCGCTCATCGCCACGCGTGAGGTGGTGGTGCCCGACCGCGAGGTGCTGAGGGCGCGCGCCGCGGCCATCGAAGAACGCTTCGGCGAACTCGGGCTGAAAGCGCGGAAATGGCTGTATTGGGTACGGCCTTATCGCGCTGACGGCGCCGCCGCCGCGGCACAGAATGCCGCAATGAACGTCGTCCATACCTACGCGCTGAAGGCACGCTCGTGAGCACCTCGTCCCGCAGCAAGACTGCCGCGTTGGCCACCCGCCCAAGCCGCCCCGGCGGCCCGCTCGACTGGCGCACGCTGCTGCAGTGGCTGCAGGAAGATGGCCTGATCCACGCCGACGATGTGGATCGTGTCAGCCGGCGTTTTGGCGCGGGCGATTCGAGCCTGCACGCGCTGGTGCGACTGGGCGGTGCCGGGCTCGAACGCCTGGGCACGGCGCAGCCGCTCGACACCGAAGCACTGACCGAATGGCTGGCCACGCGCGCCGGCCTGGCCTACCTGCGCATCGACCCGCTGCGCGCCGATGTCGGGCGCGTCGCCGAAGTCATGTCGGTGCAGTACGCGGAAGTGCGGCGGGCGCTGCCGCTGACGGTGTCGGCTAGCGAAATCGTCATCGCCACCGCCGAGCCTTTCGACGTGGCCTGGCTGAGCGAAATCGAAGCCCACACGCGCCGGCCGGTGCGCCTGGTGCTGGCCAACCCCGACGACGTGCGCCGCTACACCACCGAGTTCTACGCCCTGGCGCGCTCGGTGCGCGCCGCGGCCAAGACCGGCGAAGTGGCGGCCACGGCCAGCTTCGAGCAGATCGTCGAGCTCGGCAAGACGACCAAACAACTCGATGCCAACGACCAGGGTGTGGTGCAGGTGGTCGACTGGCTGTGGCAGTACGCCTTCGACCAGCGCGCCAGCGACATCCACCTGGAGCCGCGGCGCGAGATGGGCGCCATCCGCTTTCGCATCGACGGTGTGCTGCACACCGTCTACCAGGTGCCGCTGGGCGTGATGAACGCCATGACCTCGCGCATCAAGCTGTTGGGCCGCATGGACGTGGTGGAAAAGCGCCGCCCGCTGGATGGCCGCATCAAGACCAAACGGCCCGACACCGTCGAGGCACCCGGGCGCGAAGTCGAGATGCGTTTGTCGACGCTACCCACAGCTTTCGGCGAAAAGATGGTGATGCGCATCTTCGACCCCGACACCGCGGTGAAGGGTATCGAAGCGCTGGGCTTTGGCAGCCATGACGCCACGCGCTGGGGCGAGCTCATCGCGCGGCCGCACGGCATCATCCTCGTCACCGGGCCGACCGGCAGCGGCAAGACGACGACGCTGTATTCCACGTTGAAGCAACTGGCCAGTGAAGAGGTCAACGTCTGCACCATCGAAGACCCGATCGAGATGATCGTGCCGGCCTTCAACCAGACCCAGGTGCAGCAGATGCTGGACATGGGTTTCGCCGAGGGCCTGCGCGCGTTGATGCGTCAGGACCCGGACATCATCATGGTCGGCGAGATCCGCGACCTGGCCACGGCCGAGATGGCGATCCAGGCGGCACTCACCGGCCACCTCGTCTTCAGCACGCTGCACACGAATGACGCGGCCGGCGCGGTCACACGCCTGGCCGACCTGGGTGTGCCGACCTACCTGATTGCCGCCACCGTCATCGGCGTGCTCGCGCAGCGCCTGGCGCGCACGCTGTGCCCGACGTGCAAGGTGCGCGACG
Source organism: Rubrivivax sp. (assembly GCA_031365825.1). Classification (GTDB taxonomy): domain Bacteria; phylum Pseudomonadota; class Gammaproteobacteria; order Burkholderiales; family Burkholderiaceae_C; genus Rubrivivax. The sequence continues at coordinate 26,684 of JANLYV010000434.1, forward strand.
AAGCCACCACGCGCGAAACGCTGGACGAGATGGCCGCGCCCTGGCGCATCTCGGGGGGCGTGCGGCCGTACAAGGCGGTGGGCTGCCTGGAGTGCCGTCACACCGGCTTTCGCGGTCGCGCCGGCCTGTACGAACTGCTGCTGATGAGCGACAGCGCACGGGCCGCGGTGCACCCGTCGCTGGACCCCTCTGCGCTGCGCCGCCAGGCGGTGAAGGAAGGCATGCGCCCGCTGCGGCTGGCCGGCGCGATGAAGGTCGCCGAAGGCGTGACCACCATCGAAGAGGTGCTGCGCAGCACGCCCAGCCTGGGTGGGTAACAACCCGCCGTTCTTACGTGGAAACCACAGCGGGGCACAAGCACCCCCTGCCTAGAATCGCCTCGGTTTTGTAGCCCGAGGAGACAGCGTGAATATCAAAAGCCAGAAGGACTTCTGGTCCGGCCTCATGTTCTTGGTGGTTGGCGTCGCCTTCGCCTGGGGCTCGACCACCTACAACTTCGGCAGCTCGGCACGGCCGGGGCCAGCCTACTTTCCTTTTGGCCTGGGCGTGTTGACGGCCGTGCTCGGTGCGGTGCTGCTGTTCAAGGCACTGACCATCGAGACCGAAGGCGGCGACCCGATCGGCGCCTGGGCCTGGAAGCCGCTGCTCATCATCACCCTGGCGGTGGGCGTGTTCGGCTGGGCATTGCCCCATCTGGGCATGTTTGTCTCGCTGCCGATGCTGGTCGTGGCTTCGGCCCTGGCCGGCGACGAATTCCACTGGAAAGACGCCATCATCAATTCGATCGTTCTCACCGCGGGCAGCTGGTTCATTTTCATCTGGGGCTTGAAGCTGACGATTCCCCTCTTGCCTTCGTTCATTGGCAATTGAGGAGACCGCCATGGAATTGCTCAACAACCTCGCACTCGGTTTCGGCGTGGCGTTCACGCTGCAGAACCTGCTCTATGCCTTCTTCGGCTCGTTGCTGGGCACGCTGATCGGCGTGCTGCCCGGCCTCGGCCCGGTGGCCACCATCGCCATGCTGCTGCCCTCGATCTACGCGCTCGACGCCACCCCGGCGCTGATCATGCTGGCCGGCATCTACTACGGCGCGCAGTACGGCGGGTCGACCACCGCGATCCTGATCAACGTGCCCGGCGAATCGAGCTCGGTCGTGACTGCGATCGACGGTTACGCAATGGCGCGCCAGGGCCGTGCCGGCCCGGCGCTCGCCGCTGCGGGCGTCGGCTCGTTCTTCGCCGGCTGCGTGGGCACCATCGTGATCGCCGCGTTCGCGCCACCGCTGAC
>JANLYV010000494.1:0-8041 GCA_031365825.1 Rubrivivax sp.
AACATCGTGTGACAAGCGCGGCGCTGCCGCCCGTTGGAACAAGCCCGCTTCCGCGGGCTTTTTTTGCGCACGCCGCAGTCACACCAGGCTACAAGCTGCGCCATGTTCCTTCACCTTCGCGCACCTACACTGCGCCCATGAAGATGCTGCACTTGATGACCCTCTTGCTGGCCTTCGCCGCGACCGCGGTGGCGGCCCAGCCGGCTGTTGAAAACCAGGCCAGGGTCATCGTCAGCCTCAAGCCTGGCGCGGCCACGCTGCGGGACTTCGCGGTGTCGCGCCAACAGACGGCGGCGGCCGTGCACGACATGGCCCAGCGCCGCGCGGATGTGCTCTCGCGCCGAGCAGGCCGCGCGCTCAGTGCGGGCCGCATGATCAATGCACGCGCGCAGGTGATCACCGCCAGCGGCATAGCCAGCGAGGCACTCGCGCGCCAGTTGTCACAGCACCCGGAGGTGGCCTACGCCGTGGTCGACCGCCGCCGCCGCGCGCTGTACGTGCCCAACGACCCACTCTTCGCGGCCGGCCCTTCCAGCGGCCTCGGGCCTGATGTTGGCCAGTGGTACCTGCGCGCGCCGACGGCTACGGTGCCCGCGGCGATCAATCCCGAAGTCGCCTGGGACCGCGTCAGTGCCAATCCGTCGTTGGTCGTGGCCGTGCTCGACACCGGCGTGCTGGGCGACCATGTCGACCTCAGCGGCCGCGTGCTGCCGGGCTACGACATGATTTCCGAGGTGCGCACCGCCAACGACAGCAACGGCCGCGACGCCAACGCCAGTGACCCGGGTGACTGGATCACCGCCAGCGAAGACGCCGACCGCCGCGGCTACTTCTACCAATGCGGCGCCGAAGACAGCTCCTGGCACGGCACCATGACTTCGGGACTGATAGGCGCCATTGCCGACAACGGCGTGGGCATGGCCGGTGCCGCCTCGGGCGTGCGCATCCTGCCGGTGCGCGTGCTGGGCAAGTGCGGCGGCTATGACTCCGACATCCTCGCCGGCATGCAATGGGCCGCCGGCATCGAGGTGCCGGGTGTGCCGGCCAACCCCAACCCGGCGCGCATCCTCAACGTCAGCCTGGGCAGCAGCGGCAGTTGCGAAGCGGCCTACGTCGACGTCATGCAGCAACTCACCACCGCAGGCGCCGTGGTCGTGGCTTCGGGTGGCAACAGCGCCGGGCATGCCGTGGGCACGCCGGCCAACTGCCCTGGTGTGATTGCGGTGGCTGCGTTGCGGCATGCCGGCAGCAAGGTCGGCTTCTCCGACCTCGGGCCCGAGATCACCCTCAGCGCGCCCGGTGGCAACTGCGTCAACGTCGGCGCCGGCGAACCCTGCCTGTACCCGATCCTCACCAGCAAGAACCTGGGTACGCGCACTCCCGTGGCCGGCGGCTCGACCTGGACCGACGCCTACAACCCCAGCGTCGGCACCAGCTTCTCGGCGCCCCTGGTGGCGGCCACCGTCGCGCTGATGCTGTCGGCAAGACCGAACCTCACGCCGGCGCAGATCATCGACGGCCTGAAGCGTGGCGCACGCCCCTTCCCCAGCAGCGGCGCCAGCAACGCGCCTGACCTGACGCCGGTGCCGATGTGCCATACCCCCGACGGCATCGACCAGGAGCAGTGCTACTGCAGCACCGGCCTGTGCGGCGCCGGCATGCTCGACGCGCTGGCGGCGGTGCAGGCCGTGCTCACGCCGCAGGCACCCGACGAGCTGGCGCGGCAGGTCATGAACTACGGTGAACGCAACTTCCCCCAGTACTTCGCGCAGCGGCCGGCGACGCAATTCTTCGCGCCGTTTTCCTACCGCTACTACGCCGACACAGGCGTCTACCTGGGCGTGGTGGTGCAAAGCGGCTCGGCCTACGTCATCGACGGTGTGTACGTGATGGGCGGGCCCTTTGGCGACGCGCCGCGGCTGGTGGGCATGGTCAAGGACTTCGTGCGCGACACGTTGCCGCCGGTGCCTGGCATGCTGGCGAACAAGGCGGCTGCAGGCCGCTGAGCCTGCACCTTGGCGCGCGCATCGCTGTGGTGCGCATGGCGGGTGCATGTGGTGCGTGTGCCGCAGCCAGGAGACGCCAAGGTGTCACGCGGTGCGCTTAGCGTCGCTCAAGGCACATTCGCCGCGGCGTTTCAAGTCGTAGTTTCTCTGCCCGTGCAACAGGGGCGTGCGGCGGCACATGGCTTGCTTGGCTGCTAGAGTTTTCAGCACAGGCCCGACCAGGGTCGACCACAACTTTTTCGAGGGCCACCCGCCATGCATCACCATCTCTGGACAGGCTTTTCCCGCACCGCGTTGAGTGCCGCTGTGGCCATCGTCATCGCTGCGCCGGCGTTGGCGCAGAACACCACCTCGGCCGTGGGCGGCCAGATCACCGGGGCTGACGGCAAACCCGTGGCGGCGGCCACGGTGAGCATCCAACATCTGGAATCGGGTTCGATGAGCAACGCGCAAACCGATGCCGAAGGCCGCTACAACGTGCGTGGCCTGCGCACTGGCGGGCCTTACACCATCACCGCCACCGCGCGTGGCATCACCGAGCGTCGCGAAAACGTGTTCCTGGCGCTGGCTGAATCGCTAACGTTGGACTTGACCCTGGGCGCCCCGGCGGCGCAGACGGTGACGATCACTGGCGCAGGCATCAACGATCGCATCAACCGCTCGTCGATGGGGGCGGGCACCAACATTGGCAGCCGCGAAATCGCAGCCCAGGCCTCGATTCTGCGCAGCTTGTCTGACTACGCGCGCAATGACCCACGCCTGTCGCAAACCGACAAGGAGCGTGGCGAGATTGCGGCGGCAGGACAGAACTCCAGATACAACTCCATCACCGTCGACGGCGTGCGCATCAACGACACCTTCGGCCTGGAGGCCAATGGCTTGCCCACCGTCAAGCAGCCCATCTCGATCGATGCGATCCAGGCGGTACAGGTCAACATTTCCAACTACGATGTGACGCAGCAGGGCTACACCGGTGCCAACATCAACGCGGTCACCAAGTCGGGCACCAACGACCTCAAGGGCAGCGTCTACTACGTCTACCGCGACGACAAGATCTCGGGCGACCGCTTCACGCGGCGGCCCGACCAGTATTCACCGCCGCCGTCGTTCGAAGAAACCACCACCGGATTCACGTTGGGCGGCCCGATTTTCAAGGACAAGCTGTTCTTCTTCCTCAGCTACGAGGAACTCAAAAGTAGCCGCAATGCGCCCAGCAACGGGCCGATCGGCTCGGGCCTGGCCGAAGTCGGCATCACGCAGGCGCAGATCACCGCTGCGCAGCTTGCCGCACGCGCAAAGGGCTTCGAGATCGGTGACTTCAGCATCACCAACACCGACCTGAGCGTGAAGGACTTGCTGCTTAAGCTCGACTGGAACATCAGCAACAGCCACCGAGCCAACCTGCGCTATTCGAAGACCGAAGAAGGCAACCCAATTTTCCCGGGCTACTCGCCCAACTCGCTTTCGCTGAGCTCGCGCAACTACGTCACGGCCAAGACCCTTGAGTCCATCGTCGGCCAGGTGTTTTCGGATTGGAGCGACAGCTTCTCGACCGAAGTGAAGCTCTCCAAGCGCGACTACACCAGCGAGCCCATCAACAACTCGAACCTGCCCGAGATTCAGCTGGTCTACACCACGCCTGCGCCCGCCGGCACGGCGACGGGCAATCGCACGTTGCGGTTTGGCACCGAAGAAACGCGTCACTTCAACCGCATCGAAACCAACACCACCAACGCCTACTTCGCGGGAAACCTGACGCTTGCCGCGCACGAACTGAAGTTCGGTGTCGACATCGAAAAGAACGACATCTTCAACGCCTTCGTGCGCCGTGCCAAGGGCCAGTACACCTTCGAGGGCGCCGACCCGGTGGCGCTATTCATCGCCAACAATCCGACGGCCTACCAGGTGCAACTGCCCCGTGCGGGTCTGAGCTTGAACGACGCAGCGGCGAATGTGACCTTCGACAACCAGGGTCTCTTTCTGCAGGACACCTGGTCCGTCAACAAGAAGCTCTCGCTGATGGGCGGGTTGCGCGTCGATACGCTGGGTGCGGACTCAGCGCCGATCTACAACGCTGCGGCTCAGGCCGCATTCGGCCTGGACAACCGCAACACGCTGGATGGCAAGCGCCTGGTGCAGCCGCGCGTCGGCTTCAACTATCGCTTCGACCCGATCGACGGGCGCAATTCACAGGCCCGCGGTGGCGTCGGCCTGTTCCAGGGCAATGCCGCAACGGTGTGGCTCATCAACTCCTACCAAAACACAGGTGTGGTGCTCAACGACGTGACTTGCTCGCTGACGGCGGCATTGCGCTGCCCCGCAGGGCTGTTCACCGCCAACCCCGACAACCCGGCCGTCATCGCCGGGGTGCCGCCTTCGGCCAACGTCGATTTCTTCGGTCAGGGCGCAAGCCAGCCGTCGGTTTGGAAAGCCAACCTGGCCTTTGACGCCGAGCTGCCGATGGGCTTCACGGCGGGCGCCGAGTGGCTCTACACGAAGGTCAAACAGGGCCTGACCTACCGCCACCTGAACCTTGGAAACCCGACAGCCACAAGCCCTGATGGGCGCGAATTGTTCTGGAACGCTGGTGGTCGCAATGTTGCTTGTTGGGACGGCAATGCCACGCCCTTGACCACTGGCGCCTGCGCGACCAATGCGGCCAACGCGCAGCAACGCCCGACGACACGATTCCTCAACAACCGCAGCTTTGCCGACGTGATGCTGGCCGAGAAGACCGACCAGGGTCAGGGCAATGCGATCACGCTGTCGGTGCAGCAAAACCTGCGGCCATGGGGCGTCAGCTGGAGCGCGGCCTACACGCGCACCAGTGCCACCGAGGTCAGCCCATTGACCTCGTCAACTGCGGGCTCGCAGTGGCGCAACCGCCCGGCTTTCAATGTCAACGAGCCGGTGTCGGCCAACTCCGGCTCGCTGATTCGCAACCGCGTCAACGTCTCAGCCAACTGGAGCCGCGCCTTCATCGGCACCTACCGCACCACGGTGGGCGTGTTCTACGAAGGCCGCGAAGGCCGACCCTACAGCTGGACCTTCAACAACGACATGAACGGCGACGCCATCGGCGGCAACGACTTGCTCTACATCCCGCGTGATGTCGGCTCCGGAGAAGTTCTGTTTCGCCTGCCTGGCCAGACTGTGGCGGCATCGGGTGCTGCGGCCGAGGCCAAGTTCTGGGACATCGTCAATGGCGACGACGCGCTACGTGGCGCCAAGGGCAGCGTGGTCGGCCGCAACACCAGCTTTGGCAAGTTCTATAACTCTGTGGACATGCGTATCAGTCAGGAAGTGCCAGGCTTCACCAGCAAGCACAAGGGCGTGCTCTCGCTTGACATCCTTAACCTGGGCAACCTGCTGAACAAGAAGTGGGGACGCATTGACGAGCTCGGCTTCTCCGACAGCACGGGGGGCTTTGTGCGCAAGTGGATCAACTACGCCGGCATCCAGGACGGCAAGACGGTCTACTCGGTCAACGACCCATTCGAGCTGTTGACGAAGAACAACCGTGGTGAGTCGGCGTGGGCCATGCAGGTCACCCTGCGCTACGAATTCTGACGGCCTGGCCTCTTCCCCGTCAGGGGCGATGGGGCGTCAGCGGCAGGCGCCGAACTGCGCCTCGCCGCTGCCCAGCTTGATGCCGCGCAGTTGCTCGCGCAAAGACACGCCAGCGCGTTCGATGCGCAACCATGTCGACGTGTCGCGCGCACGCTGCTCCCAGGTCTCGCGCGCCACGCCGGCCTGCACCAGCAGCGCTTCGGCGGCGGCGAGTTCGCCGGCCACCAGCGGCCCGGCTTCGACACAGAGTTCGGCTTCACCGGCGGCCATGCTCGCCGCGCGTGCGGCCGAGACCGCGGCGCTGGCGGCTTTGGCGCTGAGCACAGCAATGGCCTCGGGCCGCACCTGCGCGGCCAGCCGCGCCGGCTCGCGTTCACCGTGCAGCGGTGCAGGCCACATCGGCGCGAGCCAGTCGCGGGCCCAGGCGAAGAACACGATGTTGGCCGCGACCAGCACGAGCAAGAGCGCGCGCGACATCAGCCGTTCGCCCCAGCCGCGAGCAGGCGCACGCTGACTTCACCGCTGGTGATGCGGTGCAGGCCATCGGCGCGCACCAGCAGCGCGCCTTCATCGTCGACGCCTTCGGCCACGCCTTCGGGCACGGCCGGTAGCGTGGTGTGGATGGGATGGCCACGCAGCAGGTCGCGTGCGGCGTAGGCCGTCACGAAAGGCGCGAAGCCTTCGCTCTCGAAGCGGCGTAACGCGCGCGCCAGCGGCTTGGCCAGTGTCTGTAGCACGCTGGCCGCGGTCACATCCGCATCGAGTTCCGCCAGGCACGCGCGGCCATGGCTCAAGCCGGTGTCGGGCTGGGCCAGCACATTGATGCCGATGCCGATGACGGCGATCCGCTGCCCGGCCACCGTCACCGTTTCGACGAGGATGCCGGCGAGCTTGCGGCCGCGGCCCGGGCTGGCGTCATCCCGCAGCCATAGATCGTTAGGCCACTTCAGCGCAATGCGCCGGCCGGTACCGTCCAGCGCCTCGGCGACCGCGACCCCGACGGCAAGCGACAGGCCACTCCAGTCCCGCGGCGCCAAGGGCAGGGCGAGCGAAAACGTCAGCGATGCGCCGGGCGCGGAGACCCAGGCACGGCCGAGACGGCCACGGCCTTGTGTCTGCGCCTCGGCCACCAGCAGGCACGGCGCCAGATCGCCGGCGCGGGCGCGCTCGAGCAGCGTGGTGTTGGTGGACGGGCAGCTGGCCAGCACCTCGACGCTCAGGCCGTGCAGCAGCGGTTCCAGCTGCTGCCACAGGGCCTCGGCGCTCGCCGTCAGCGACATGGATCGGCCGCCGCGTCAGCGGCTCGCGCGACGCTTGGGGGCCAGCATCGTGCCGCGGCACACCGGGCTGCCACAGCGGCACTCGTACTGTTTTTTAAGCTTCGGCGTGAGCCGCTCATCGATCACCAGGCCGTAGTCGTAGAACAGCTCTTCGCCCGGCGCCAGGTCGCGCAGCGCCTTGATGAAGACACGGCCGTCTGTCTCATCAGCTTCGCAGTTAGGCTCGCAGGCATGGTTGATCCAGCGTGAGGCGTTGCCGCCGACGTTGGCATCGATGACGTGCTTCTCGTCGATGTGAAAGTAGAAGGTATGGTTCGGGTCCGACGGGTCGTGTGGATGGCGGCGCAGCGCCTCTTTCCAGTCGATGATCTCGCCGATGTACTCGATCAAGCTCTCGCCGGCGGTGATGTCGCGCAATGCGTAGACGCCCTTGCCATGCACGCCGCTCTTGCGGACCTGGATGCGCCGGCCGGAATTTGTGGAGCCGGCCTTGTTGTGCGGAGTCACTTGCGCAAGCGTCTTCATTCGGTACATTGAAATCATGGGCGCGCGCGTGTGTATGCGTGCGCGCGTAAGGGTCGGCATTGTAGGCATGGCCTTCGGCGTGAGCTGAAGGCCTGAACAGGAAGCATGGGCAAGACACTCGTCATCGCAGAAAAACCCAGCGTCGCGCAAGACATCGTGCGCGCGCTCACGCCCACCGCGGGCAAGTTCGACAAACACGAAGACCACTTCGAGAGCGACACGTTTGTCGTGACCTCGGCCGTGGGCCACCTGGTGGAGATCAAGGCACCCGAGGCCTACGACGTGAAGCGTGGCAAGTGGAGCTTCGCGCACTTGCCCGTGGTGCCGCCGCACTTCGACCTGGCACCCATCGACAAGGCCAAGTCGCGCCTGAACGCGGTGGTGCGACTGGTGAAGCGCAAGGACGTGAGCGCGCTGATCAACGCCTGCGACGCCGGGCGCGAGGGCGAGCTGATCTTTCGTTTGATCGTGCAGTTCGCCGCCGGCGCCAAGTCGCCCATAGACAAACCGGTGCAGCGCGTGGGGCTGCAAACCATGCCGCCGCTGGCCATACGCGTTGTTTTGGCGTCGCGGCGCAGCGACGCTCAAATGCTCGGCCTGGCCGACGCCGCACGCAGCCGCAGCGAGGCCGACTGGCTCATCGGCATCAACGGCACGCGG
>JANLYV010000511.1:0-5556 GCA_031365825.1 Rubrivivax sp.
CATCCTCGGCGTGCCCGACATCCGCGCCGTCGGCCCGAAGACGCTGGTGCCGGGCGACCTGCGCGAGATGGGGGTGCGTGTCTGCCACGACATGAACGAGGGCATCCGCGACGCTGACGTCATCATCATGCTGCGCCTGCAAAACGAGCGCATGAGCGGCGCCGTGCTGCCCAGCGCTGGCGAGTACTTCAAGAGTTATGGCCTCACACCCGCCAAGCTGGCACTGGCCAAGCCCGACGCCATCGTCATGCACCCGGGGCCGATCAACCGCGGCGTGGAGATCGACTCGGCCGTGGCCGACGGCGCGCAAAGCGTGATCCTGCCGCAGGTGACCTTCGGCATCGCCGTGCGCATGGCGGTGATGTCGACGATTGCGGGGAACGCGGCGTGAAAACACTGGTGCGCAACGGCCGCGTCATCGACCCCGCCAGCGGCCGCGACGAAGTCACCGACATCGCCATCGCCGCCGACCGCATCGTCGCCATCGGCCGCGCCGCTGCCGACTTCCATGCCGAGCGCACGATCGATGCCACCGGCCTTGTCGTCGCACCCGGCCTGGTGGATCTCGCTGCGCGCCTGCGCGAGCCCGGGCAAGAACACGAAGGCATGCTCGAGAGCGAACTCGCCGCCGCGGCGGCGGGCGGCGTCACCAGCCTGGTATGCCCGCCCGACACCGACCCGGTGCTGGACGAGCCGGGCCTGGTGGAGATGCTCAAGTTCCGCGCGCGCAAGCTCTCGCGCTGCCGCCTCTTTCCGCTGGGTGCGTTGACGCGCGGGCTGCAAGGGCAGGCACTGACCGAGATGGCCGAGCTGAGCGAGGCCGGCTGCGTCGGCTTCTCGCAAGGCGAGGTTGCGGTGGCCGACACGCAGCTGCTGATGCGCGCGCTGCAGTACGCGTCCACCTTCGGCTATGCGGTGTGGCTGCGGCCGCAGGACGCGTGGCTGGGCAAGGGTGTGGCGGCCTCGGGCGCGGTGGCCACGCGGCTGGGCTTGTCGGGCGTGCCGGTCGAGGCCGAGACGATTGCGCTGCACACGGTGATGGACCTGGTGCGGCTGACGCGCGCCCGTGTGCACCTGTGCCGCCTGTCCAGCGCTGCAGGCGTGGCGCTGCTGCGCCGTGCCAAGGCCGAGGGCCTGCCCATCACCGCCGATGTCAGCATCAACTCGCTGCACCTGAGCGATGTCGACATCGGCTATTTCGACGCCGACATGCGCTTGTCACCACCGCTGCGGCAAGGCAGCGACCGCGCCGCATTGCGCGAGGCACTGGCCGACGGCAGCATCGACGCGCTCGTCTCCGACCACAACCCCGTGGCCGAAGACATGAAGAATTTGCCCTTCGCCGAAGCCGAGCCCGGTGCCACCGGGCTGGAGCTTTTGCTCAGCCTGGCGTTGCGCTGGGGTGCGGACAGCCGGCTGCCGATGACGACGACGCTGGCGCGCATCACCTGCGACCCGGTGCGCGTGCTCGGCGACGCGCTGGGCTCACTCGCCGCCAGCGCCGGGCGGCTGGTGGAAGGTGGTGTCGCCGACCTGTGCATCTTCGATCCGCAGGACGCGTGGTCAGTGCAGCGCGACACCTTGGTGAGCCAGGGCCGCCACACGCCGTTCGCGTTTTCGCACACCGGCATGCAGTTGCCGGGGCGGGTGCGTTTGACGCTCGTGGCCGGCACCGTGGCGCACGAGTCCGCTGCCGCGCGCAGCGATTGAGCGTGCTGCATTCGCTGCGTGCCAGCGTGCGGCTCGTGCGCGCCGTCGTGCACGGGCTGCACGGCCTGGCCATCGTGCTGTGGCGCTTCCCGGCGCTGCCGCTGCACGCGCGACGCCAGCGTATCCAGTGGTGGTCGGCGGGCATGTTGCGCCACCTGGGTATGGACTTGCAGTTGCAGGGAAGCTTCGCGCCGGGCGCCAAGCTGATCGTCATCAACCATGTCTCGTGGCTGGACATCATGGTCGTGCACGCGGTGTGTCCCGAGGCGCGCTTCGTCTCCAAGGCCGACGTGAAGCAGTGGCCGGTCGTGCGCCACCTGGTCGACTCGGCGCAGACGCTGTACATTGAGCGCGAACGCCGCCGCGACGCCGTGCGCGTGGTGCACCAGGTGGCGCAGGCCTTGCGCGACGGGCACACGGTGGCGGTGTTCCCCGAAGGCACCACCAGCCCAGGCCCGCAGCCGCTGCCCTTCCACGCCAACCTGCTGCAGGCGGCGATAACAAGCGAAGTACCGGTACAGCCGGTGGTGCTGCGCTTCGCCGACGCGAACCGTGCGTTCAGCGACGCGGCGGCCTATGTCGGCGACACGACGCTGACACAGAGCCTGTGGTTGCTGGCGCGTGGGCGGCAGCTGCGCGTGCACATCACCGTGCTGCCGTTGCAGTCCAGCCGCGGTGCCGAGCGCCGCGCGTTGGCGCAGGCCCTGCGCGAACAGATCGACGGCGTGCTGGCGCCGCATCGAAGCTGAAACCTGCGACTGAATCCAGCGTTGCCCCGGGAAAGTCTTCGTTCCGCCGCGGCCGCCGGCTTTTCATACTCAACCCATGAACAAGGTTCTCGAAGGCATCCGTGTGCTCGAACTCGGCCAGGTGCTGGCCGGCCCGTTTGCCGGCGCCATCCTGGCCGACCTGGGAGCCGAGGTCATCAAGCTCGAACGTGTGGACGGTGGCGACGATGCGCGCCACATGGGGCCGGCGTTCCGCCATGGCGACGCGCTTAACTTTCACGTCTTCAACCGCGGCAAACAGTCGGTGGCTATCGACCTGAAGAGCGACGCTGGCTGTGAAGTCTTCGAGCGACTGGCCGCCCAGGCCGACATCTTCATCCACAACTTGCGGCCGGGTGTGCCGCAAGCGCTGGGCATCGACGGTGCGGCGCTGTGCGCGCGCCATCCGCGTCTGATCTATTGCGGCATCTCGGCCTTCGGTGACGCCGGGCCGATGCAGATGCAGCCGGGCTACGAGCCGCTGATCCAGGCCTTCAGCGGCTTGTCGAGCCTGAACGGCGGGCCCGAGGACCCACCCTTGCGCAGCGGCGCGTCGCTGTGTGACCAGGGCACGGGCATGTGGGCCGTGATCGGCGCATTGGCGCTGCTGCAACGGCGCGCGCACAGCGGCCACGGCGGCGTCGTCAGCGCGTCGCTGCTGGAAACGGCGCTGGTGTGGAACGCGCAGAAGGCCGACGCCTTCAGCAACGAGGGCCGGCTGCCCGAGCGACACCGCTCGGGCCACCCGGGCTTCGCGCCGTACGAGGCTTTCGACACTGCCGACGCGCCGCTGCTGATCTGCTGCGGCAACGACCGCCTCTTCGCCAAGCTCGCCGCCGTGTTGGGGCGCGATGACTGGGTTGCCGACCCGCGCTTCGCCACCAACCGCGCGCGCCTGGCGCACAAGGCTGCTTTGCTTGCCGAGCTGGCTCCGCTGCTGCGTGCCCGGCCACGCGATGCCTGGATGCCGCGCTTCGAAGCCGCCGGCGTGCCGTGCGCGCCACTGCACAGCGTGCCCGAGGCGCTGGCGCATCCGCAGGTGCAGGCGCTGGCCATGCGCCAGGCCGTGCCGGGCGAAGACTTCCGCCTCACCGCCTTGCCGCTGACCATCGACGGTGAACGGCCGGGGCCGCGCGCGGGCGCGCCGCGGCTGGGCCAGCACAACGGCGAGCACGGCTTGTGATCATCTCCACCGGAGGCAACATGCCTGCATCTTTACTACGCGTCACTACGTTGTTAGCCTTCATCTTGGCAGCGGCCAACCTGCTCGTCGGCGCGCCGGCCCATGCCCAGGACTATCCCGGCAAACCCATCACCCTTGTCGTGCCGTTCGCGGCCGGTAGCGGCACCGATACGCAGGCGCGCGTCGTCGGCCAGGCGATCGCCAGCGAGTTCAAGGCGACAGTGATCGTCGACAACAAGGCCGGCGCCAACGGCTTCATCGCCGCGCAGTTCGTGGCGCGTGCCGCGCCCGACGGCTACACCTTGCTGATGACGACCAACACCACGCATGCCGCGAACGAACATCTGTTCAAGAAGCTGCCGTACGACCCGGTGAAAGACTTCACGCCGATCACGCTGATGGGCAAGGGCTATATGTACCTCGTGGTCAGCCAGTCTTCGCCCCTCAAGACCGTGGGCGAACTCATCGCGCTGGCGAAGAAGGCGCCGGGCAAGCTCAACTTCGGCAGCGGCAGTTCGTCCAGCCGCGTCGGTTCAGAAATGCTGCGCCAGCTGGCCGGCGTCGATGCCACGCACGTGCCCTACAAGAGCAACCCGCTGGCGGTGACCGACCTCATCGGTGGCCAGATCGACTTCATGTTCCTCGACGCACCCACCGCCATGCCGCATCTGGGCGGCGGCAAGCTGCGTGCTTTGGGTGTTAGCGGCCTGGCGCGCATGCCCGCCACACCACAGGTGCCCACGCTCGACGAGTCCGGCGTCAAGGGCTTCGACGTGTCGTACTGGTTCGCCGTCTACGGCCCGCCGGGCCTGCCGCCGGCGCTGACACGACGGCTGAACGAGATCTTCGTCAAGGTCAGCGACGCACCCGAAGTCAAGGCCTTGCGCGAGCGCAGCAGCGGTGTCGCGGCGACCTCCACGCCGGAGGATCTGGCGCGCTTCCAGGCGGCTGAGTCCTTGAAGTGGGGCAAGGTCATCCGTGCCGCCGGGATCGAGCCCGAATGAGCCGCAAGCCGGTGCGCATCGGCGGCGCCTCGGGTTTCTGGGGCGACAGCGCCGTTGGCGCGCCGCAGCTGGTGATGCTGGGCGACATTCACTTCCTGGTGTTTGACTACCTGGCCGAGCTGACGATGTCGCTGCTGGCCGGCGCGCGATTGAAGGACGCCGACGCCGGCTACGCCACCGATTTCGTCAGCGTCGCCATGGCCGCGGTGCTGCCCGAGGTCGCGCGCCGCGGCATCCGCGTCATCAGCAACGCCGGCGGCGTGAACCCGCGCGCCTGCGCAGCGGCGCTGGAGAAGTTGGCGGCAAGCATGGGCCTGTCGCTGAAGATCGCTGTCGTGCTGGGTGACGACCTGATGCCGCAGCTGGATGCATTGCGCGCGCGTGGCGTCAGTCACATGAGCAGCGGCGCACCGCTGCCGGCACGTCTGCTGTCGGCCAACGCCTACCTCGGCGCCGCGCCCATCGCGCGTGCACTCGACGAAGGCGCACAGGTGGTCATCACCGGGCGCTGTGTCGACAGCGCGGTGACGCTGGGTGCGCTGATGCATGCCTTCGGCTGGAAGGCGGGTGAGTTCGATCTGCTCGCGGCCGGCAGCCTGGCCGGCCACATCATCGAATGCGGCTGCCAGGCCACCGGCGGGCTGCACACCGACTGGCAATCGGTGCCCGATTGGGCCGGCATCGGCTACCCTGTCGTTGAGTGTTATGACGACGGCCACTTCATCGTCACCAAGCCGCCGGGCACGGGTGGCCTGGTCAGCCCGGCGACAGTGGGCGAGCAGCTGCTGTACGAGATTGGCGACCCGGCGGCCTACCTGCTGCCCGACGTGACTTGCGACTTCACACAGGTGACGATGGTGGCTGAAGCGGCTGATCGCGTGCGTGTCGACGG
>JANLYV010000549.1:0-3142 GCA_031365825.1 Rubrivivax sp.
ACAAAGAGGGTGTTGACGAGAGACGTGCCCAGTGCCGTGGTGAGGTTGATGCGCTGCACCTCGCCGCCCGACAGCGTGCGGCTCTGGCGGTCCAGCGTGAGGTAACCCAGGCCGACATCGCACAGGTACTTCAGCCGCGTGCCGATTTCTTCGTAGAGCAGATGCAGCGGGTCTTTCGAAGCGAGGCCTTGCGGCGCGGGCGGAGTGATGCGTTCGAAGAAGCGGCGCAGCCGCGCGATCGAGAGCTGCATCAGGTCGTGCAGGCACAGTCCCGGCAGTGCTTCGAGCTGCTCGCGGCTCCACGCCGCACTCACCGGCAGCACGCGCTTTTCCGGCGTTAGCACGGCGTCGGCGTCGGCCTTGGCGCCCATGCGCCACAGCAACGATTCCAGCTTCAGGCGCGCACCGCCGCAGGCCGTGCACGGCGTGTAGCTGCGGTACTTGGACAAGAGCACGCGGATGTGCATCTTGTAGGCCTTGCTCTCCAGGTACTCGAAGAAGCGGTAGACGCCGAACCAGTGCTGCTTCCACTTGCCGTTCCAGTTGGGCGAGCCGTGGATGACCCAGTGGCGCTGCGCCTCGGTGAGCATGTTCCAGGCAGTGTCGCGCGGAATGCCGGCCTCGCCGGCGTGGCGCATCAGGTCGTCCTGGCATTCCTGCCAGGCCGGCGTCTGCATTGGCTTGATGGCGCCGTTGCGCAGCGTCTTGCGCGCGTCGGGGATGACCAGGCCCAGGTCGACACCGATGACGCGGCCGAAGCCGCGGCAGGCCTCGCAGGCGCCGTAGGCCGAGTTGAAGGAGAACAGCGCCGGCTGCGGGTCGGCATAACGCTGGTCGCTTTCGGGGCAATGCAGGCCGGTGGAATAACGCCAAGGCTGTGCGTGGTCGGCGACGAAGACGTTGAGCCGGCCGCTGCCGCGCTTGAGCGCCAGCTCGATGGCTTCCATCACGCGCACGCGCTCGGCGTCGGCAAAACGGACCCGGTCGGCCACGACGTCCAGCACCTTGCGCGCGCCGTCCACGCGTTCAGACTGCACGCGCGTGAAGCCGCTGGCCGCGAGCCACTGCGCCTGCTGCTCGGCCGAGGTGTCGGCCGGCAGCTCCACCGGGAAGGTGAACACCAGGCGCGGGTCACCTGCCGCCGCGGCACGCGCGGCCAGGTCGGTGTAAATCGTCTCGGCGCTGTCGTGGCGCACCGGCAGCGCCGTCACCTTGTCGAACAGGTTCGCGGCGCGCGCGAAGAGCAGCTTCAGGTGGTCGTTCAGCTCGGTCATCGTGCCCACCGTGCTGCGGCTGGTGCGCACCGGATTCGTCTGGTCGATGGCGATGGCCGGCGGCACACCGTCGACGCGGTCGACCGCAGGGCGGTCCATGCGTTCGAGAAACTGGCGCGCGTAGGCGCTGAAGGTCTCGACGTAACGCCGCTGGCCTTCGGCATAGAGCGTGTCGAACACCAGGCTGGATTTGCCCGAACCGCTGGGCCCGGTGACCACCGTCATCTCGCCGGTGCGGATGTCCAGGTCCAGGTTCTTCAGGTTGTGCTGGCGTGCGCCGCGGATCTGGATGGCACCGGACATGGAAGGGCTGCGGGCTGAAGTGAACCGGTCATTCTAGGAGCCCCTTGCGCCTTGAATCGCGCTGGCGACGAGTACCCTTGCGCCCCACTCGCGCATGCCGCGCCACGACGGAGCCGCCCATGATCCTTGGACTGCGCACTGCCATCTACCCCGCACCCGACCTGGCCGCTGCCAAGGCCTGGTACGCGCAGCTGTTGGGCGAGCCACCCTACTTCGACGAGCCGTTCTACGTCGGCTTCCAGGTCGGCGGCTTCGAACTCGGCCTCTTGCCCAACGCCACGCCGGGCATCACCGGGCCGCAACCGCTTTGGGGCGTGGCCGATGCCGAAGCCGCCTTCGCGCAGCTGCTGGCGCTGGGGGCACGGCCGCTGGAAGCGGTGGCCGATGTCGGCGGCGGCATCAAGGTGGCGGCGGTGATCGACCCCTTCGGCAACCGCTTCGGGCTGATCGAGAACCCGGGCTTCGATCCGGCGAAGGTGCGCTGACAAGCCCGCGCACCCCTGGGTCTTCAACCGACTTCACGCCGATGGCGCCGCAGGTGGCCGCGGCGCGTCGCGTTCATGCGCGGGCGCGTGGTCGCCCTCATGGGCACGCGCATGGGTGCGGCTGATGCGCCGGTCGGGGATGAGCCAGATGAGCGACACCAGCACGTAGAAGGCCAACCCGGCCCAGGGTGACAAGAACGCCGCCGTGCCGATGCCCGCGACGTACAGCAGCGGCGAGGCCTTGCCCTTGACGTCGCGCGCCACCGCCTGCGCCAGCAGGCCCTGCGGCCCCTGGTGCTTGATGAGCCGCTGCTGCAGCACGTAATAGGCCAGCGCGCACAGCAGCAGGTTCACGCCGTAGAGCACGGTGGGCCAGCGCTCGAAGTGGTTCTCGCCCATCCAGCCGGTGGTGAAAGGCAGCAGCGACAACCAGAACAGCAGGTGCAGGTTGGCCCACATCACCGCGCCGTCGATGGAGCGGCACAGCTGCAGCATGTGGTGGTGGTTGTTCCAGTAGATGCCGACGTAGAGGAAGCTCAGCGCGTAGCTCAGGAACACCGGCAACAGTGCAGCGAGTGCCGCAAATTCGGCGCCATGCGGCACCTTCATTTCCAGCACCATGATGGTGATGATGATGGCGATGACGCCGTCGCTGAAGGCTTCGAGCCGGTTCTTTTCCATTGCCGTGGCTCCGGGATTCAAGACTTGGTCCGCGCCAGCGCCAAGGTGCGCAGCCGCCCGACGATGCCGCTGGGGAAGTGGTAGACCGAGAGCACGAACAGCAGCCCCAGCCACAACAGCCAGCGCTCTGGCGAGACCAGCGTCGACAGCACCGGTATGCCGTCGACCGCGCCCGCAGCCAGCGCCAGCAGGTCCTGCAGGTAGTTCTGCGCCAGCGTGAAGATGACCGCGCCGAGCACCGCGCCGTACAAGGTGCCCATGCCGCCGATGACGACGATGAGCAGGATGTCGAGCATGACCTCGAACGACAGCGTCGTGTCCGGCCCGGTGTAGCGCAGCCACAGCGCCAGCAGCGCGCCGGCGACGGTGGCCACCAGCGCCGAGATGACGTTGGACAGC
>JANLYV010000595.1:0-16276 GCA_031365825.1 Rubrivivax sp.
GCCATCGTCGCGCCCGACACACTGGCCCGCGCACGCGCGCTCGGCCTGAGCGCCGCCGACTTCCTCGATCGCAACGACGCCTACAGCTTCTTCAAGGCACTGTCGGATCTGGTGGTCACCGGGGCGACCTTCACCAACGTCAACGACTTTCGCGCGCTGCTGGTCCTTTGATGAGCAGCACCTTGTCCGACAAACCCGTCACCGCGCCCATCACCATTCGCGCGACGCTGCGCCACCGCGCCTTCCGCGGCCTGCTCACGGGCGGCAGCATCTACTTCGTCGGCAACGCGATGCAGGTCATGGCCACGGCCTGGCTGATGATCGAACTCACCGGCTCGTCCTTCCTCGCGGCGCTGGTGCAGACGGCCGTGTTCCTGCCGATGTTTCTGTTTTCGCTGCCCGCCGGTGTGCTGGCCGACACCACCGACCGGCGCCGCCTCGTACTCGGCTCGCTCGTCGTGCAGTTCTTCGTCGTGCTGCTCATCGCGCTGCTGGTGCTGGCGGGCTGGGCCGGCGCCACCACGCTCTTGCTGCTGACCTTCGTCGCCGGTTGCTGCACGGCCATGCTCTCGCCGTCGTGGAACTCGGCCATCGTCGACGTCGTGCCACGCGACGAATTGCCCCAGGCCATCACCGCCATCGGCATCTCGTACAACGCCGCGCGCGCACTCGGGCCGGCCATGGCCGGCCTTGTCTTCGCCCATGTCGGCAGCGGCTGGGTCTTCGCCATCGCCGCGGCCGGCGTGCTGGCCTTGCTGCAGGCCGTGCGGCTGCACCCGCCGCGGCCGCACCCGCCGTCGCGGCTGCCGGCCGAACGGCTGTGGGGCGGCATGTTGAGCGCGCTGCGTTTTGCGCGCCACTCCGACACGGTGCTGGCGCAGCTGGTGCGCACGGTGGCCTACAGCGCCGCGGGCTCGGCCTTGTGGGCGCTGCTGCCGGTCATCGGCCAGCGCAACCTCGGCCTCGGTGCGGCCGGCTACGGCGTGCTCATCGGCTGCCTGGGCGCCGGGGCGGTGATGGCCGGGCTGGTGATCGGCCGCCTGCGCCAACGCCTGGGGCTGGAGCGGCTGGTGGCCACAGGCACCGCCTTGTACGCGCTGGTGATGGCCGTGGCCGCGGTGGCACGCTACCCGGCGCTGGTGTACCTGGGCGGGGTTGTGGCCGGGGCCTGCTGGATGTCGGTCATGTCGACCTACAACACCGCCACCCAGACCAGTGTGCCGCCATGGGTGCGTGCGCGCGCCACCGCGATGCATACACTTTGCGCGTTAGGCAGCTTTGCCATCGGCTCGGCCTTCTGGGGCGCGATGTCCGACATCGTCGGCCTGGCGCCGACCTTGCTGCTGGCGGCCGCGGCCATGGCCGCGAGCCTCTTGCTGGCGCGGCCTTTCCCCCTGCGCATGGGCGACTTGCAGGACGTGACGCAGGCCACGCTGTCGGAAGACCTCTTCATCGCGCACGAGCCCGACCCCGAGGCCGGGCCGATTGCGGTGGAGATCGGCTACCGCATCCGCCCGGAAGATGCCCGCGACTTCCTCGACGCCATGGCGCTGATGCGCGCGCCGCGCCGGCGCGATGGCGCCACGCTGTGGCGCGCCTACCGCGACCTGGCCGACCCGTCACGCTTCACCGAACGTTTCATCGTCACCAGTTGGGCCGACTACCTGCACCAGCGTGCCCGTGCCACCGTGGCCGACCAGGAACTCGAAGCCCACTTGCGTGCCTTCCTGCTGCCGGGTGAAGTACCGCACATGCAGCACTACATCGCCGAGCGTTGATGTGCGATGGATGCGCGATTCCTCGGGGGCCGCAAGGCGATGCATCGTCTTACATTCGGGCCGGCCGTGCAGCCGTGGCGCCATGTTGGTGTCGAGCCGTCTCAGGCCCGGAGGGCAGATTTCATGACTAACATTCACTCACTGCTGGGTCGCGCCGTGGTCGCGATTGCGGCCTTGTTCGTGGCCTTGCCGGCGTCTTCGGGCGAGCGCGAGGGCGAAGGCGTCTGGCGCAAGATCGGCAATCTCGGCAGCGTGCGCGGCGCCGACGGCAACATGCATACCGCGCGTTGTTCGGGCTTCCCCGGCTCTGACCCGGGTTTCAATTTCTGGGCGAAGAAGGGCAGCTCCAAGAACCTGATGGTCTACTTCGAGGGCGGCGGCGCGTGCTGGGACAACTTCACCTGCAGCTTCCCCTTCGCGCCGGGTGCGCCGCCGAACCTGCCGCAGTTCTTCTCGCCGGCCATCGACCCGAATACCGACCCCAATGCCTTCGACGGCATCTTCAGGAAGTCCAACCAGAGCCCCGTGGCCGACTGGAGCGTGGTCTACATCCCCTACTGCACGGCTGACCTGCACGCCGGTTCGGCCACGAAGACCTACTTCAACGCCGGCAATCCCTTCCTGCCGGTGCCCAGCTTCCAGATTCAGCACCGCGGCTTCGACAACTTCATGGTCGTGCTCGACTGGATGAAGAAGAACATCGACGAGCCGAAGAACATGCTCGTGACGGGTGTGAGCGCCGGCGGCTACGGCGCCAGCATCAACTTCCCCTGGCTGGCGCGCACCTACCCCAAGGCCAAGCTCAACGTGCTGGCCGATGCCAGCCAGGGTGTCACGGCACCGCTGTTCGATATCGCGCCGGTCGGCCGCAACTCGTGGAACCCGCAGTTCGCGCCCTGGGTCTGGCCGGCCAACGCCAGTGGCATCCCTGGCAGCGAGTTGTTGCGTGTGGCCACTCATGCCTTCCCCGAGGCCAAGTTCTCACAATTCACGACCGCGCTGGACAACGTGCAGATCGCCTTCTACGGCGTGATGAAGCAGCTCTACGGCTATGGCGGCAACTGCCCCAACCCCGACGCCACCAGCACTGCCATCGACTGGTACCAGCAGATGAGCAGCAAGATCGTGTCCTACGGCCACACCCTGCCCAACTTCCGCTACTACGTGGCCGGCGGTGGTTACCACACCATCCTCGGCCGGCCGGAGTTCTACACCGAGGCGTCGGCAGGCGTGAGCTTCAGCGAGTTCGTCGACGACATGATCAGCAACCGCGGCGGCCGCCACGGCCAGGGCGGTGGCGACTGGCGCAACAGCGCCTGCCCGACCTGCCTGATCCAGCTGCCTTGCCCCTGAGTCGACCTACCGATCCACGCTCGCGCCAGCGCGATGCGTGAGCCTGGCCTGATGCACGCGTGTCGCGTCTGGTTCGGTGTCTTGTGGTGCTGCGTGGCGGCGGCAACTTCTGCCGCCCCCATGCTCACTGCAGACCAGGCACGCAGCGACCTGCGCATCCTCAAGCGCGCGCTGGTGACCTTGCATCCGGGCCTGTACCGCAACGCGACGCCGGCACAAATCGACGCCGCATTCACCGCGGCCGATGCCGAAGTGGCGCAGGGTGCCGAGCGCGCGCAGATGTTCCTGCTGGCCTCGAAACTCGCCGCCGCCGTGCGTTGCGGGCACACCTGGGCCAGCCCGTACAACCAGTCGCAGGCCGTGCGCGACGAGGTCTTCGCCCGCGCCGACAAGCTGCCGTTCACGCTGCGCGTGGTCGAGGGCCGTTTTCTGATCACCGGCAGCATGCTGCCCGAGCTGAAAGTGGGCAGCGAAGTGCTGGGCATCGATGGCCGCGATGCCGCGCAGATCGCTGCGGCGCTGATGCCCTACCTGCGCGCCGATGGCAGCGCCGACGGCAAGCGGCTTTCGCAACTCGACAGCGGCCGCAACGGCGGCGCCATGGACCGCCTCTTCCCGCTGCGCTTTGCACCTCAAGATGGACGTTATCAGCTCAGGCTGCACGAGGCCGCGGGCCAGGCGCCACGCAGCTTGAGCGTGCCGGCCGTGCGCGAAGCCGCGCGTGACGCGGCCGGCCTGAAACCGGAGCCCGACGACTGGCGCTTCGACATCGACGGCGACACCGCCCGGCTGACGCTGCCGAGCTTCGCGTTCTGGAACTCGCGTTTCGACGCGCGCGGTTTTCTGGCGCGCAGCTTTGCCGAGTTGCGCGCGGCGCAGACGCCCTTCCTGGTGATCGACATCCGCCGCAACGAGGGCGGCGACGACGCACTCGGCCAGGCTCTGCTGGCCTACCTGTTGCGCGAGCCTTTCACCATTGCCGGTGGCCGCCGCGAAAGTGCCTACGAGCGCGTGCCCTACATCCTGGCGCGCTACCTCGACACCTGGGACTTCGGCTTCTTCGACCGCACCGGCCAGGCCAGGCGCGGCAGCGGCCGCAACTGGCTGCTGAGCGACAGCGAGGCGCAGCGTATCGAGCCCACCGCCATGCCGTACGACGGGCGCAGCGTCTTGCTGGTGGGGCCGCAGAACAGCTCGGCCGGTTTTGTGCTGGCGCGTGACATGCAGCGCAGCCAGGCGGCCGTGCTGGTGGGCCAGCCCACGGGCGGCAGCCAACGCGGGCTCAACGGCGGGCAACTGGCGTGGATCACCTTGCCGGCCAGCGGCGTCGCCGTCGACATCCCGCTCATGGCGCACTTCGCAGACGGTGACCCGCCCGACACCGGTGTGATGCCAGACGTGGTCGTGCCCCAGCGCTTCGACGATGCCGCGGCGGGCGTCGATACCGACTTGGAAGCGGCGCGCAAGCTCATCGGCGGCTGGCGCCGCTAACGTGCAACCGTAGGAGACGATGGTATGGACACCGATGCCAGGCACATCCTCGACTTCTGGTTCGGCCAGCCCGACACCGGGCAGGACCGCCCCGAGTGGTTCCGCAAGGACGACAGCTTCGACGCCTTGATCCGCCAACGATTCGGCACGCTCATAGCCGCCGCCTTGCGCGGCGAGCTCGCGCACTGGATGGCAGCGGGCGAGAGTGCATTGGCGCGCATCCTGCTGCTCGACCAGTTCACGCGCAATACGCTGCGCGGTACGGCCGAGGCCTTCGCCGGTGATGCGCGGGCGCTGGCGGCGGCGCGCGAGATGGTGGCGCGTGGCCTGGACCTGGCGCTCACGCCAGTGCAACGCGGCTTCGTCTACCTGCCTTTCGAGCACAGCGAAGACCTGTCCGCACAGCGCGAGGGCCTGAAGCACTTCGCCGTGCTGGCCAGGCAACACCCGTCACGTGCGTCGCTGTTCGAGTGGGCCTTGAAGCATTACGACGTGCTCGTGCGCTTCGGCCGTTACCCACATCGCAATGCCGCACTTGGACGCACCAGCAGCAGCGCCGAGCTCGAATTCCTGGCGTTGCCCGGATCGAGTTTCTAGCGCCGAGACGTCAAGCGCCATGCGGCGCCGCGCCTTACTCGACGCGGATGCCGGCGTTCTTCACCAGCAGCGCCGCGGCCCGCGTCTCTTCATCGAGGAAGGTCTCGAACGCGGCTTGTGTCATGGGCATGGGCGCGGCGCCGAGCTTGTCGAGCCGCTCGCGCACCTCGGGCAGCGCCATCACCTTGCTCACCTCGGTGTGCAGTCGCTCGACGATGGCCTTGGGCGTCTTGCCCGTGGCGAAGAGCCCGACCCAGAAGGTGTAGGTGGCGTCACGCAGGCCGCTCTCGGCAATCGACGGCACCTGCGGCAACGCGTTCGAGCGGGCTTGCGTGCCCACCGCCAGCGCCTGCAGCCTGCCGTCCTTGATCAGCGGCAATGCCGAGACCAGCGGCGCGAAGAACCAGTCGGTGCGGCCGGCGATGGTTTCCGTGATGGCTTCGGGCGTGCCGCGGAAAGGAATGTGCTGCGCCTTCAGCCCGGCGCTGAAGCGGAAGCGCTCGGCGTTCATGTGCGTGGCCGAGCCGTTGCCGGCCGAGGCGTAGTTCATGCCATCAGGCTTGGCCTTGGCAGCTGCAATGAGGTCGGCCACGCTCTTGTAGCCTTTGGCGGGCGAGACCACGAGCACATTGGGCAGGCTCGCCAGCGGCGTGATGCCGTCGAAGTCTTTCAGCGTGTCGTAGCTCAGGTTCGGGTACAGCGCGGCATTGACGACATGGCCCGAGCTGTGGATGAGCAGCGTGTAGCCATCGGGCGCGGCCTTGGCCACGATCGCCGCGCCGAGCGTGCCGCCAGCGCCAGGCTTGTTCTCCACCACCACCTGCGTGCCCAGCGCCGGCGCCAGTTTCTCGGCCAGCGTGCGCGCGATGATGTCGGTGCCGCTGCCGGGGGTGAAGGGCACCACCAGCTTGATGGTGCCGGCCTTGGGCCACTCGACGGGTTGGGCCATCGCCGCAGGCAGCCAGGCGCTGCAGCAGAAGAGGCCGGTGGTCAGGATACGTAACACGATGGTTTTCATGGGCAGGCTCCAGGTTGTCGAACACGATCACGGCGCGGCCGCAGGTGGTGCGAACGGCATCGCCAGCAGCACCTTCGCCGGCGCCGAGGTGTGGTTGATGAGCTGGCGCTTCTCGCCCGGCGCAAAGCGGCACGAGTCGAGTGCGCGCAGCACTTCGCGCTGCGGCGCTTCGTCGCCCACCCTACCCACCAGCGTGAGCTCGCCTTCGAGCACGACGTAGTGTTTTTCCATAGGCGACGGGTCGAGGCCGGTGTGGCCACCGGGCGCGATGATCGACATCCCCAGCCACAGCTGCACCGCCGGCCCGGCCTCTCGGCCTTGCAGGCGCAGGCAGCTCATGTCGAAGTGGTTCGGCGCCTCGTACGGTGGCGCCTGGTCGATGCGGGTGATGTGCATGGCCGTCTCGAACTCAAGGGCGCAGCACGACACGCTGCGCGTCGCCGCCGATGACGCGGCGGTAGGCGCCGAGCGCGTCGTTCAAGCCGTAGGTCGCGTCGTCGCGCAAGGGGAAGGGGCGCAATGCGCCGCTCTCGAAACCGCCGCACAGGGCTTGCAAACGCTCGCCACTGGCCGCGCAGTCCAGCGCCAGCGTGTCGATGCCGACATAGCTGTGCATGCCGCGGTAGAAGCTGAAGATGTCGAACGGCACAGCGCGCTCGACGGTGGCGATGAAGATCTGCGTCGCACCTTTGGCCATGGCTTGATTCGCCGCTTCGAAGTAAGGGCTGCCGACGGTGTTGAAGACGATGTCGACACCACGCCCGCCGCTGAGTTCGCGCAGCCGCGCGCCGACCTTGCCTTCGCGTGCATCGAGCACCTCGACCGCCGCGCTGGCATGGCCGCTGAAGCTGCCCTGGCGCTGCACCACGATGACACGTGCGCCGGCCATCGCGGCGAGTTGCACCGCCGCCTGGCCGACCTTGCCGTTGCCGCCCATCACCGCCACCACCTGGCCGCGCTGCGGCAAACCGCTGCGGCGAAAACCTTCGTACGCGGTGACAAAAGGCACACCGACGCTGCCGGCCTCGTCCAGCGTCAACGCCTTGGGCTTTTCGCGCAGCGCCTCGACCGGCAGCAACAACCAAGCGGCGTGGGAGCCGTCGCGCGTGATACCCAGGTCGCCGCCTGAGCCCCAGACCTCGCGGCCGACCCATTCGCCGGGGCCGGCGACCACGGTGCCGGCGTAGTCGCGGCCGGGGCAGCGTGGCCACAGCGCCTGCGGCATCAGGCCCAGCGCGGCTTTCACGTCGCTCGGGTTGACGGCGCTGGCAGCCACGCGCACCAGCGCCTGGCCCGGCGCCGGCGTCGGCATCGTCTGCGGGGCGAGCACGGGCGCCAGCGTATCGATGTCCGCGGCCTTGCTCTGCAGGCGCAGCGCGAATGCGGGTGCCGTCGTCATGCGCAGTGGGCTCAGGCAGGCAACGCCAGCCCGAGCATCGCGCGCGCCTCGATCGAACTGGCAAGCTCGCCGCCCAGGTCGCGCAAGATGCGCGCGGCCTTGCTCACGAGTTCGGCGTTGGACTTGGCGAGCACACCCTTGTCGAGGTAGATGTTGTCTTCCAGACCGACACGCACATGCCCGCCCGCGAGCCAGGCCATGGCCAGCATAGTGAACTCGTGCCGGCCGATGCCGAAGGCGGCCCACTTCGCGCCCGGGGGCAACAGGCTGCGGGCGTAGAGCAGCGTTTCGGGCGACGCACCGAAGCCGTACTTCACGCCGGTGACGAAGGTCCACAGGCCCGGGCCTTGCAGCGTGCCGTCGGCGATGAGGTCCAGCGCCAGGTGCATGTCGCCCGAGTCGAAGATCTCGAGCTCGGGCATGACGCCGGCTTCACGAATTGCCCGCGCCATGATGCGCACGTTGCGCGGCGTGTTGATGACCACGTCGGGGCCCGAATTCATGGTGTTGAGGTCGAGCGAGCAGATGTCGGGCTTGAGCGCCAGCACATGCGGCACGCGCTGAAGCGGCGGCAGCAAGGTGCTGCCGGGCGCGGCCACGCGCGGGTTGTCTTCGCTCGGGATGAAGCGCCCGCCGGGGCCGGTGGTGAGGTTGATGATGAGCTCGCGATTTGCCGCGCGAATGCGTTGCATCACGTCGCGGTAGAGCTCGAGCTCCATCGATGGCCGGCCCGTGGCCGGGTCGCGCACATGGATGTGCACCACCGCCGCACCGGCCGCGGCCGCCGCCAGGCATTCCTGGGCGATGTGCTCGGGCGTGATCGGCAGGTGCGGCGTCTGCTCGGGCTTGGTGAGGTTGCCGGTGACGGCGCAGGTGAGGATGGTTTTCATGTGAAGTCGTGTGGGTTCGTGGGCCAGGTTCGTGCTTCAAAGATGGCGGCCGCCATCGACGACGATGCGTGTGCCGGTGGCGTAGCGCAAGGTGGTGGCGCAGGCCTGCACGGCGGCGGCCACGTCGTCGACCGTGCCGACGCGGCGCAGCGGCATGGTGGCGGCGGCCTTGGCGTTGAAGTCGGCACCGCGGCCGGGCACGAAGCTCGAATCGACGATGCCGGGCGAGACCGAGAGCACGCGCACGTGCGGCGCCAGTGCACGCGCCAGCGCATCGCCGACGACGTCGATCGCGGCCTTGGCACCGACGTAGGCCAGGTTGCTGCCGGTGCCGGTGAAGCCGGCGATGGACGAGATGTTGATCACCAGCGCATCGCCCGAGGCCTTGAGCAGCGGCAGGAAGGCGCGCACCGTGGCCAGCGGGCCGCGGAAGTTGACGCGCATCATGTCGTCGATCAACTCGTCGCTCAGCGCCTCGAGTTCGGCCGCCGGCACGGCGCGCGTATGGCCGGCGCTGTTGATGAGCACGTGCACCGCGCCGAACAGCGCCGACACCTGCGCCGCCGCGTCGCGTAGCGTGGCGCTGTCGGTGATGTCGGCGCGCAGCGCGACATGGCCGCTGCCGGGCAGGCCGTCGGCCAAGGCTTGCGCGGCGGCGGGCTCGCCGCTGCGGTACAGCAGCGCGCAGCGCGCACCCAACGCGGCCAGGCGCCGCGCGCTGGCCAGGCCGATGGCGCCGAGGCCGCCGGTGATGACCACCACCTTGCCGTCGAGGCGGTCAGTAGGGGCGAAGCTGGAGATGGCGTTCATGTTGGACGTTAGGGAACTGGGCCTGCGGTTCACCCGATCGGTGGTTTGGGAAACACCGTCACGCCTGGCTGCAGCGTGAAGTCGTGAACAAGCTCGACCAGCGGATGGCCATCGCGCTGCACGCTGCGGAAGTCGCCCACCAGCCTTTGCGTCACGCCGAAGGTCGGGTCGCTGTGCAGCGTTTCAGCGTCGGCCGGGAAGACCTGCGTCACCAGCACCTTGAAGCCCGGCTTGGAGATCATGAAATGCAGGTGCGCCGGCCGGTAAGGGTGGCGCTGTTGCGCTCGCAGGAGTTCACCGCCAGGCCCACCGGTAGGCACCGGGTAGCCGGCCGGGCGCACCGAGCGGAAGAAGAAGCGGCCGTGCACATCGGTGGCGAAGCGGCCGCGCAGGTTCATCTCGGGCTGCTCGCTGTCCTGGTTCTCGTACAGGCCTTTGGGTGAAGCCTGCCAGACGTCGAGCACCGCGCCCGCCATAGGCTGGCCCGCGGTGTCACGCACGCTGCCGCGCACTTCCAGCGTGAGGCCGGGCGTGCCGGGCATGGCGATTGACGTGCCTTCGCTCAGGAGCGGCGCGCCGTCGCGCCAGAAGGGGCCGAGCAAGGCTGCGTCCGACACACCGTGCGCGTCGGCGTTGGCCTGCAACGCCACCAGCGACGACACGCCGAGCAGGTCGGCCACCAGCACCGCTTCGTTGTTCTTGGTGTGCGTGGCCTGGCCGATGCGGTTGATGAAGGCCAGCGCGAATTCGAATTCGGCTTCGCTCAGGCGCGTCTCGACGACGAAGGCATGCAGGTGGCTCACCAGCGATTCGAGCAAGGCACGCAGCCGCGCATCGGGCGTGCGTTGCATTGCGGCCAGCACGATGGGCAACAGCGAGGCGGGGGTGCTCGGCAACGTGCCAGGCGCGATGTCGGGAGGCGGGTTTGTCATGGATTTCGATGCAAATCAGCTGCAACCGGTTGCGTGGAATGTAGAAGTTGACGCCGGCCATGTCAACAAAATGGCTATGGAATTTTCTTGTACGAAAGTCCACATCGGTTGCACTAGCATCCGTGAATGGCCGCCAAAACCGCGACGCTGAACGATCTGGCCCTGCGCCTGGGCGTGCACAAGTCCACGGTCTCGCGCGCGATGGACCCGGCGCGCAAACACCTCATCGGCCACGAACTGCTGCAGCGTGTGGAAAGCACCGCGCGCGAACTCGGCTACCGGCCCAACATGGCGGCCGCGGCGCTCAGCACCGGCCGCTCGCGCACCATCGGCGTGCTGCTGCCCGACATCACCAACCCGGTGTTCCCGCCCATCCTGCGTGGCATCGAAGACGCGCTCGACGCCGAGGGCTACTTCGCGCTGCTGGCCAACACGGCCCGACCTGAAGGCGCGGCGCAATCGGCGGTGGCGGCACACACGGCGGTCGAGCGCATGCTGGCGCAGCGTGTCGAAGGTTTTCTCGTGGCCACGGCGATGCGCGACGACCCGTGGCTTGA
Source organism: Rubrivivax sp. (assembly GCA_031365825.1). Classification (GTDB taxonomy): domain Bacteria; phylum Pseudomonadota; class Gammaproteobacteria; order Burkholderiales; family Burkholderiaceae_C; genus Rubrivivax. The sequence goes on from JANLYV010000595.1 coordinate 10,826, forward strand.
AGGCCTGCGCAAGAGCGGCGCGGCGATCGTGCTCGTGAACCGCACCGACGGGCGCGGCCAGTTGCCGGCGGTGTTGAGCGACGACGCCTTCGGCATGAAGCTGGCGGTGGACCATCTGGTGGCGCTGGGCCACCAGCGCATCGCACACCTGGCCGGGCCGTCGGCGCTTTCCACCGGCCTGGCGCGCCGGCAGGGCCTGGAGCAGGCGCTGGCAGCGCACGGCCTGGTGCCGGCGGCGATGGCCGAGGCGCCGGCCTATGCCATCGAGGCCGGCGAGGCGGCGATGGTGGCCCTGTTGCGCGAGCGCAAGGCGGCGCGGCGCAAGGTTTTCACCGCCGTGGTGGCGGCCAACGACTTGCTGGCGCTGGGCGCGCTGCAGGCTTTGCGACGCGCGCAGGTGGTGGTGCCGCACGACCTCTCGCTCATCGGCCACAACGACATGCCGCTGCTCGACCATGTCACGCCGCCTTTGACGACGGTGCGCATCCAGCACTACGAAATGGGTTTCCGCGCCGCACGGCTGCTGCTCGACGCGCTGCGTGGCCAGCCCGGCAGCGAAGGTGCCACCGTGATGTTGCGGCCGCAACTGCAAGTGCGGCAATCGACCGCAGCGCCGCCCGCATCCCACTGAAAATGTAGACTCATCTAAAACGTTAGAGCAAAGGAGAGACTGACATGATCGAAGGCTCTTGCCATTGCGGCGCGGTCACCTGGTCGTTCGAAGGTTTGCCCGAGGGGGCGACGGCCTGCAACTGCACCGTCTGCCGCCGCTACGGCGTGTTGTGGGCGTATGGCTACGAAGGCGAGGGCATCCAGGTCGCGGGCCCGAGCAAAGCCTACGTGCGCGGCAAGTCGACCGAGTTCCACTTCTGCCCGAATTGCGGTGGTGTCGCCTTCTGGCGGGCACGGGCCACGGGCGACGACGGGCGGCGCCGCATCGCCGTCAACCTGCGTCTGACCGAACCCGGCCCGATTGCCAAGGTGCCCATCGACCACTTCGACGGGCTCGATACTTTCGACGACCTGCCCCGGGACGGACGCTGCGTCGCCGACTATTGGTTCTAGACGGTTCTAGCGCTGCACAGGGCATGCACATCCGCGTCCTCACAGCGCAAGACGCCGCGAGCTTTGTCGCGGTGCGACTGCGTGGCTTGTTGGAGTGTCCCGAAGCTTTCGCGTCCAGCTACGACGAAGAGCGTTCGACACCGCTGACGCAGATCGAAGCGCGGCTCGGCGCCACGGCCGATGCGGCGCTGCTCGGCGCGTTCGAGCGTGGCGCCTTGATCGCGGTCGTGGGCGTTCAACGCGAGTCGCTGGTCAAGCTGTCGCACAAAGCCTTCATCTGGGGCATGTACGTCGTGCCCGAAGCAAGACGCCAGGGCGTGGGCCAACAGCTGCTGCGGCGTGCCCTCGAGCATGCCGCCGACGTGCTCGGCGTGAGGCAGGTCAACCTCGGCGTGAACACCTCGAACCTGGCCGCGGTGGCGCTGTACCGGCGGCTTGGTTTTGTGGCGTACGGTCTCGAGCGCGGCTTCCTCCTGCTCGACGGCGTGCTGCACGACGAGCACCAGATGGTGTGTCAGGTCGCGCGTGTTGCCTGAGCGTTGCGCCGCAGCGCGCCGCCAGCTGCCATGACGAGCGCCACGTTCTTCGCAAGTGCCAAGGACTTCCGCGGCTGGCTCGAACACCATGCCGGCATGGCGACTGAACTTGTCGTCGGTTTCTACAAGGTCGGCTCCGGTCGCCCGAGCATGGTCTGGTCGGAATCGGTGGACGAGGCACTGTGCTTCGGCTGGATCGACGGTGTGCGCAAACGCATCGACGACGAGGCCTACCAGATCCGGTTCACGCCGAGGAAGCCGACATCCATCTGGAGCGCCATCAACATCGCCAAGTTCGAGCGATTGCAGGCGTCAGGGCGCATGACGCCAGCCGGCGTGAAGGCGTTTTCGCACCGTAAGCTTGAGAAGTCGGTGGTCTACGCCTACGAACAGGAAAGCACGGCGCAGCTGTCCACGCCTGAGCTTCGACGCTTCAAACGTGACAAGGCAGCATGGGCCTACTTCGACGCTTGCCCACCCGGCTACAAGAAAGTGCTGCTGCATTGGGTCACCACCGCGAAGAAGACCGAAACTCGGGCCTCCAGGCTTGCCACGCTGATGCAAGCCTGTGCTGCCGGCAGGCGGCTGCGCTGAATACCGCAACCCCAAGGAAAACGCCCCATGCCCTTCAAGCCGACCCTGCCCGAGCCCGCCCTGGCCCAGCTCTTCACCGATGCGCACACACAAGGCGGTTGGCTGGCCGAGCCTGTGCCCGAGACCATGCTGCGCCAGCTCTACGCGCTGGCCTGCATGGGCCCGACCTCGATGAACTGCCAGCCGATGCGGCTGGTGTTCCTGAGCACCGCGGCGGCGAAAGAGCGGCTCGTGCCGGCACTCTCGCCCGGCAATGTCGACAAGACGCGCGCAGCGCCGGTGACGGCCATCGTCGCCTACGACACGCAGTTCTTCGAGCTGATGCCGCAGGTGTGGCCGGTGAAGAGCGGGCGCGACATGTTCGCCAACAACGCCGCGCTGGCCGCCAGCACCGCCACGCGCAATGGCACGCTAGGCGGTGGCTACCTCATCCTGGCCGCACGCGCGCTCGGCCTGGACTGCGGGCCGATGAGCGGCTTCGACAACGCCAAGGTCGACGCCGAGTTCTTCGCCGATGGCCGCTGGAAGAGCAACTTCATCTGCAGCCTGGGCGTGGGCGACCCGGCCAAGGTGCGGCCGCGCAACCCGCGCCTGGGCTTCGAGCAGGCTTGCCAGGTGTTGTGAGCTGCGGCGCCGCAGCCTTCGTGGCGGCGGCGAGCGAAGTCGTCGGTTTTGGCAACGGTGTGCAGTGGCGAGGTCGCTCGCCACAGGAGGCGCTCGAACTTGCCATCGCCACCAAGCGCACGCCGCGAGCCTTGCTCGATATCTGTCCGGACTGATCGCGCCGGTTTTGGATCGAGCCTTGAATCAAGCCTTCAATCAAGCGACTCATCCGGCGGCGGCCTGACGAGCGGCCTCGCGCTGTCAGTCTTCCTTACACATGGTTCTGCTTTGCGCGCACTGCGCAACGCAGGTTGTTGTTTTTGAACCGGGCTGTAGCAATGGCGCGAATATTGCATCAGGTTCTGTGCGCTCCACATTTCGTGGCGAGCCAATGAATTCGCCCCAAGGAGAACCTCCATGAAGTGTCGTTTCACCAAGCTTTTGTTTGCATTGTTCATTGCCGCAGGCGCCACGGCGGCGCAGGCCGCACCCAGCGTCGGCAAGCCGATCAATCCTTTGGTGGGCTGCGACCCCATCAATTCGTGTTCCATCTCACTTGACGAGTTTGGCAATTCTTCTTTCGTCGCCACGCCTGACGCATTTTTCGGGCCGTATGTCGTCACGATCGCGCACATTGCGTCGACCGTGAATGCCGCCTGGGTTGATGTCCTGGGCAATCCGCTTGAAGTCACTTCGTACCTGGTCAAGGGCAAGGGCGGCATCGCGGATATTCAGTTGGAAGCCGGTGCGCTGGGCATTTGCGACCGGGGTGTCGAAGCGGATGGTTCGTGCACCCGCCTTCCTGGCGATGCCCGTGATACCAAGGGCGACGTTCTGATCTTCACGCCACTTGGCGTGGACGCGGAAGGGTTTGGACTAACGCGGATCGACTTTCTCTCCGACACGGAAGCTGAGTTTCTCTTCCAGACGGCCTTCAACGTGGCGGAAGTCGGACCCGAGGGCAACAACGGCGCCACGCATTTCGCGTTCGGTACCGACAACAACGAGCGGATGACCTACCACATCATCAGCGACGGCTGCCTGAGCACCAACCAAGCTGATTGCGGCGTACCGGAGCCAGGCACGCTGGTGCTGGTCGGTTTGGCATTGGGCGTGGCAGGATTGAATGGCGCGCGTCGTGTGCGCGTCAGCCAGCGCCAGGCCCGCGTCGTTCGTCGTTGTTAGAACGCCAGCCCCGCGTAGTGCTCGGCAAAGCTGCGCGAGGCGCTTTCCAGGTGCGTCAGCGTGTCGAGCTCGGCCTCTTGCATGCGCCGGCCGAAGGCGTCGGTGTCGGGGAAGGTGTGCAGCAGCGAAGTCGCCCACCACGAGAAACGTTCGACCTTCCAGACGCGGCGCAGCGCGCGCTGGGAATAGTGTTCGATGCCGGTGCTGGACTGTTCCCGGTAGTGTTCGGCCAGCGCCGCCGCTAACAATCTAACGTCACTGACCGCCAGGTTCAACCCCTTCGCCCCCGTCGGCGGCACGATGTGCGCGGCGTCACCGGCGAGGAAGAGGCGCCCCCAGCGCATGGGTTCAGCGACGTAGCTGCGTAGCGGTGCGATGCTCTTTTCGACGGCGGGGCCGGTGATGAGCTCGGCCGCCGTCTTCGGGTCCAGCCGGGCCCGCAGTTCGTCCCAGAAACGCGCATCGCTCCAGTCTTCGACGCGGTCGCTGATGGGGCACTGCACGTAGTAGCGGCTGCGCGTCAGGCTGCGCATCGAACACAGCGCGAAGCCGCGTTCGTGCTGGGCGTAGGTCACGGCGTGGGGCGAGACCGGCGGCACGTCGGCGAGCACGCCGAGCCAGCCGAAAGGGTAGGCGCGCTCGAACTCGCGCAGCTTGTCCTTGGGGATGCTGCGCCGGCTCACGCCGTGGAAACCATCGCAGCCGGCCACGTAGTCGCAATCAATTTGTATCGCCTGGCCCTGGTGCTTGAAGTGCACGCCGGCTTGGGCCCCGTCGAGGCCGTCCAGCCGCACTTCGTGCGCCTCGTACAGCGTGGGCAGGCCCGCCCCGGCGCGTGCGTCCATCAAGTCCTTGGTCACCTCCGTCTGGCCGTAGGCGGTGACCACCGCGCCGGTGAGCCCGCGCACGTCGATGTGGTGATGCGTGTTGCCGTAGACGATGTTGATGCCGCCGTGCACCACACTTTCACGCGCCAGACGTTCACCCACGCCGGCGGCGTGCAGCGTGTCGACGGTGGTCTGCTCGAGGATGCCGGCGCGGATGCGCGATAGCACGTGCTCGGCGCTCTGGCGCTCGACGATGACGGTGTCGACGCCGGAGCGCGCCAGCAGCTGGCCGAGCAGCAGGCCCGAGGGGCCGGCACCGATGATGGCGACTTGGGTGCGCATGGTGTGGGGGCCTTGCGTGGTGGTGGCACGTGAGCTTAAGCGCTGCGGGCGACGCGGTGATGCACGGTGCTGTGCCTATCATGGCGCTCCAGCCGGAGCACCCTCATCGGAGCACCCTCATGCCCACACCCCAAGCCTTCATCTGCGACGCCCAGCGCACACCTTTCGGACGTTATGCCGGCGCCTTGTCGTCGGTGCGCACCGACGACCGCGGGGCCGTTCCGATCAAGGCGCTGTTGGCGCGCCACCCCGGCCTGGGCGGGGGGGCGGTCGACGATGTCATCTAAGGCTGCGCCCAC
>JANLYV010000016.1:0-2314 GCA_031365825.1 Rubrivivax sp.
CGGCCCCACGTGCAGGCCGGCACGCGCCTTGACGGGCACCGCCATGGACGCCAGCGCGCGGTGGTAGGCCTGCGCGTACTGCACGGCGTCGTCGGCGGTGTCGAACAGCAGCAGCATGCCGTCGGTCTTGTCGATCTCGCGCCCACGCCACGTAGGCAGCAGGTCGCGCGCCAGGCGGTCGTGGCCGGCCCACACCTCGGCCATGGCGGCATCGCCCAGCTTTTCTGAAAGTTGGGTGCTGTCGACCACGTCGGTCAGGAGCAGGGCGCGAATGGTACTCATCGAATAGGGTGGGCCAGGCGGCGGCGGCCGCAAGGCGTGCGCATCCTAGGGTTGCAAGGCCGGGAAGGGAAGCCCACGTTTGTGACTCCGCCACCCCCATGTTGATGACGGATTTTGACGTGTCAGCGCAACGATTGCATGGCTGCGTCGTGCAAGCTGCCGATGTCGCTGTCGCCGGCGTGCGCCAGCGCGCGCAGCCGCCATTGGCCGGCCACCATCACGTCGGCGAACGGTGCGGCCGGCGCGGCGAAGACCAAGGCGTCGAGTAGACGGTCGGCGCCGACACCCAGCAGCGCCGGATCGCGCGGGTTCACCACCAGCAGGTCGGCACGCGCGCCGGGCTCCAGGCCCCAGCGCCGCAGGCCGGCCGCCGCCGCGCCGCCTTGGCATGCACGTTCGAACAGCCGCGCGGCGGTGGAGGTGTGGCCAGTTACAGGGGCCGCGGCAACGTTGCGCTGCCGCTTCATGAGTCGCTGGCCGTATTCGAGCCAGCGCAGTTCTTCGCTCCAGCCGCGCAGCACCTGGCTGTCCGAGCCGATGGTCAGCGGCACGCCGGCGTTCAGCCAGCCCGGCAGGTCGGCCAGGCCGTCGCCGAGGTTGGCCTCGGTGCCGGGGCACAACACCACGCCGGCGCCGCTGCGGGCCACGGCGTCGATCTCGTCGCGCGTCGCGTGCGTGGCGTGCACCAGCTGCCAGCGCGCGTCCAGCGGCGCGTGGCGCGCCAGCCATTCGATCGGGCGGCAGCCGGTGGCGGCGAGGCAGTCATCGACTTCGGCTGTTTGTTCGGCGACGTGGATGTGCAGCGGCCCGGTGCCTGCGGCTTCGGCCAGCGCCAGCAGCGACTCAGGCCGTGCCGCACGCAACGAGTGGATGGCCGTGCCAGCCGTGGTCAGCACCCTTCCAGCGTTATTCACCGCATCACGCAAGGCCAGCACGTCGGCGGTGGTGGTGGCAAAACGCCGCTGGTCGTGGTGCAGCTGCGGCGCGGCGAACCCGGCACGCTCGTACAGCACCGGCAGCAACGTGAGGCCGATGCCGGCGTCGGCCGCCGCGTCGGCCAGGGCCCAGCACATCTCGGCCGGGTCTGCATAGGGTGAGCCGTCACGGTCGTGCTGCAGGTAGTGAAACTCGCACACCTGGGTGTAGCCGCCGCGCAGCAGCTCCACGTACAGGTGCGCCGCCACCGCGCGCAGCTGTGCCGGCGTGATGCGCAGCGCCACGCGGTACATGCGCTCGCGCCACGACCAGAAGTCGTCGTGTTCGCCTTCGCGCGTCTCGGCCATGCCGACGAAGGCGCGCTGGAAGGCATGGCTGTGGGCGTCGACCAAACCAGGGAGCGCGGCGCCTTCCAGCACGGTGGCCTGCGGCGGACAAGGCTGATCCGGCGTGATGGCTGACCAGTGGCCGCTTTCACCGACTTGCAGCACGACGCCATCGTGCCAGCGGCCGTCGAGCCAGGCCTGCGGTGCCCACAGCAACTCGGGCGCAGTCGCGGATGTCACACCGGCCGCCATTCGATCATTGCCAGCACCAGCTGCCGTAGCAGCGGCGTCACGGTCGCGGCGCGTGTCTCGTGCCAGCGGTACGGCGGCGTTTCATCCATGTAGGCACGCCAGCACATCTCCAGCTGCACCGCGTGCACGCCCATGTGAGGCGCACCGTAGTGACGCGTGATGTGGCCGCCTTTGAATCGGCCGTTGACCACGTGGTCGTAAGCCGGATGAACAGCGAAGATGGCACTCAGCTTGGACGTTAGCGATGCGGCGCAGCTGGTGCCGCCGGCCGTGCCCAGGTTCATCTGCGGCAGCCGGCCTTCGAAGAGCCAGGGCAACTCGCTCTTGATGCTGTGGCCGTCGAAGAGCACGGCGTGGCCATGCGCGGCCTTGATGCGCGCCAGCTCGCCGGCCAGTGCCTCGTGGTAGGGCTGCCAGTACTGCTGTACACGTGAGCGCACCTCGTGCGCCGTCGGCGCCTGGCCATCGCGGTACAGGGCCTCGCCGGAGAAGAAGCGTGTCGGGCACAGCTCGGTGTT
>JANLYV010000053.1:0-4665 GCA_031365825.1 Rubrivivax sp.
GCCGCGGCGCCAGCGCACAATCCGCGCCTTGTTGACCTGTTGTGGGGTTCGCGACCATGAAAACCGTGCTGCCGGCACTGGCCCTGAGCGTGATGTTGCAGATCCTGGTGCCGTGTGCGGCCCAGGCCGCCGCAGGCCCACCGTCCACCAACATCCCCTGGCTCAGCGCCGCTTCCGACGCCGACATCGAGCGCGCCTTCAGCAAGGCCCGCACTGAGAAGAAGCCGGTGTTGCTGTACTGGGGCGCCACCTGGTGCCCGCCTTGCAACCAACTCAAGGCGACCTTCTTCAACCGGCAGGACTTCGCCACGCAGTCGCGCTCGTTCGTGGCCGTGCATGTCGATGGCGACCGCCCCGGCGCGCAGCGCCTCGGCCAGCGCTTCAAGGTCAGCGGCTATCCGACGGTGGTGCTGTTCAACCCGCAAGGCGTCGAAATCACCCGGCTGCCGGGCGAGGTCGATGCCGAGCAGATGATGGCCGTGCTGCAACTCGGCCTGAGCGGCGGCCGGCCCGTGAAAGCCGTACTGGCCCACGCGCGCGCGGGCAAGGCGCTGACGGCCAATGAGTGGCGCATGCTGGCCTACTACTCGTGGGATACCGACGACCAGCGTCTGTCGCCCAAAGGCGAGGTGCCAGGGCTGCTGGCGCAGCTGGCGAGCGCATCAGCCGCCGGCGCGGGTGTGGATGCCGAGATCACCACGCGGCTGTGGCTGAAGGCGCTGGCCGCAAGCGACGAAGGCAAGGGCGTCAAGCCTGACGCGGCATTGAAGGCCCGAGTCGAAAAAGTACTGGCCGACCCCGCGGCATCGCGCCTGCACGGCGACGTGCTGACCGGTGGCGCGACCGACATCGTGCAGGTGCTTTCCAGCGATGACGGCGCCGACCGCGCGCCTTTGGTGGCGCTGTTCGAGACGAGCCTGAAGCGGCTGCAGGCCGATACGACACTCTCGCGCGGCGACCGCATCAGTGCGCTCGTTGCCCGCATCGACCTGGCACGTCTGGGCCAACCCAAGAACGCCACCGCGGTGAAGATTTCCGACGCGTTGCGCAACGAGGTGATCGAGTACGCCGGGCGTGCCGACCGCGAGATCACCGACGGCTACGAGCGTGAGGTCGTGATCTCGGCCGCCGGCTACGCGCTCAGCCATGCAGGGCTGTGGGACCAGAGCCAGGCGCTGCTCACCAGCAATCTCTCGCGCAGCCAGTCGCCCTACTACCTGATGAGCCAGCTCGGCGGCAACGCGAAGAAGCTGGGCAAGAACGATGAAGCGCTGCGCTGGTATGGCCAGGCTTTCGACACCAGCGTCGGCCCGGCCACGCGCTTGCAGTGGGGTTCGAGCTATCTCGGTGCACTGGTCGAGCTGGCGCCGACGGACGCCGCGCGCATCGAGCAGACCGCCGCACGCCTCATCAGCGAAGCGGCCAAAGACCAGGGCGCCTTCAGCGGCCGCAGCCTGCGTTCGCTGCAGCGCGTGAGCACCCGGCTGGTGTCGTGGAATGCCGATGGCAAACAGGCGCCCGCACTGCGCCGGCTGCAAGGCCAGCTTGCGCCGGTGTGCGCCAAGGCCAGCCCGGCCGAGGGTCGGCGCGCGGCCTGTCAGGCCTTGCTCAAGCCGGCGGTGAAAAAGGCATGAGCCCCGAGCGTGAACTGAACGAGCTCGGCCACGCGCGCCGCCAGCTGGCGGCATGGCTCTTGGCTTCGCCCTGGGCCGGCGCGCTGCACGCCGCGGCACCCGCGGCTGCCGGCGCAAGCCCCTCCGCACCGCCGTTGGCACCCGCCGACGGTGAGCCCCACACCGGCCGCTGGGTGCATGCCTTCGCGGCGTACGGCGCGCCGAAGTACGGCGCCGACTTCACGCATGTCGACTACGTCAACCCCGACGCGCCCAAGGGCGGCACGATCAAGCTGAAGAACCCCGACCGGCGGTCGAGCTTCGACAAGTACAACCCCTGGACGGTGCGCGGCAACGCGCCGGCGGGCGTGATGATCTGGATGGTGGAAGGCCTGATGCACCTGGGCCAGGACGAGCCGATGGCCATGTACGGGCTGCTGGCCGAAAGCGTCCTGGTCGCGCCCGACTTTTCGTCGGTAAGTTTTCGCATCAACCCGAAAGCACGCTTCAACAACGGCGACCCGGTGACAGCCGAAGACGTGCGCCACAGCTACGCGATGCTGGCCTCCAAGCTGGCCACGCCTTCGGTACAGACGCAGGTGGCAGGCATCGAACGCGTGGTGCTGCTGGACGCGCGCTCGGTGCGCTTTGATTTGCGCGAGAAGACGCGCGAGTCGGTGTTCGTGGCGGGCACGATGCCGGTGTTTTCGCGCAAGTGGGGCGAAGGCAAGGCTTTCGACCAGATCGTCACCGACCTGCCCATCACCAGCGGCCCGTACCTGATCGACAAGATCGACGTGCCGCGGCGCATAGAGTTCCGCTTCAACCCCGCGTACTGGGGCCGCGACTTGCCGATCCGCCGCGGCCACTTCAATTTCGAGCGCGTGGTCTACCGCAATTACACCGACGACGCGGTGGCGCGCGAGGCTTTCAAGGCCGGCGAATTCGACCTGATGAAGGAGTACCGCGCGCGCGCTTTCGTGCGCCAGCACGCCGGCGTGAAATGGGACGACGGGCGCATAACCAAGCTGGTGATGCCCACGCGCTATGGCCAGTACTTGCAGAGTTATCAGCTCAACATGCGCAAGCCGATCTTTCAGGATATCCGCGTGCGCGAAGCACTCGGCCTGACCTACGACTTCGAGACGCGCAACAAGACGCGCACCTTCACGCGCTCCAGCAGCCTGTTCAGCAATTCCGACTTCGCCGCCGTGGGCCCGCCGGGGCCGGGCGAGCTGGCGCTGCTGGAACCCTTCCGCGCCGAATTGCCGCCGCGTGTCTTCGGCCCGGCCTTCGTCGCACCCAAGACCGACGACGCGCCCAACGGCCTGCGCCGCAACCTGCTGAAAGCGCGCGAGCTGCTGGAGCAGGCCGGCTGGAAGATTGACGGCGCCGGCGTGCTGCGCAACGGCAAGGGCGAGCCGTTCGAGTTCGAGTACATGCAGCCGCTGCCCAGCGCCATCAACGACTGGCAGTCCAACCTGAACAAGCTCGGCATCAAGATGAACGACCGCCTGGTCGACTTCGCGTTGTTCAGCCGCCGGCTGCGCCAGTACGACTTCGACATGGTGACCATCGTCGAAGGCCGATTCACGCTGCCCCAAGGCGCCGAGGTCGGCTCCAGCTACGGCAGCAAGTCGGCCGACGAACCCGGCAACAACAACTACCGCGGCGTCAAGAGCCGCGCGGCCGACGCCATGATCGAGGCCATGAACCGTGCCAACACCATGGCCGAATTGCGCGATGCGTCGCGCGCCATGGACCGCATCGTGATGTGGAACTTCTGGCAGATCCCCGACCTGTACTCGGGCCGCGAGCCGATCTCGATGTGGACCAAGTTCGGCAGGCCCAAGGTCATGGCGCATTACTTTCAGGCCGACACCTTGATCTCCGGTTTCATCGAACACGCACCGTGGCCGCTGTGGACCTGGTGGGACAAATCGCTAGAGAAGAGGGCCTGACGCACCATGCTGTCCTACATCTTGAAGCGCGTGCTGCTGATGATTCCCACGCTGCTGGGCGCGCTGACCATCACCTTCGTCGTGATGCAATTCGTGCCCGGCGGGCCGGTCGAGCAGATCATGGCCGAGGCCAGCGCCGGTGCCGGCGGCGAGACCAGCGGCTACAAGGCCGGGCGCGATCTCGACAAGAAGCAGCGCGAGGAATTGATGAAGCTCTACGGCTTCGACAAACCAGCGCATGTGCGCTACGTCGAGATGCTGGGCAACTTCCTGCGCTTCGACCTGGGCAAGAGCTTCCTGCAGAACAAGGACGTGTGGCAGCTCATCAAGGACAAGCTGCCGGTGTCGATCTCGCTCGGCCTGTGGACCTTCCTCATCAGCTACCTCGTGAGCGTGCCGCTGGGCGTGGCCAAGGCGGTGCGCGAAGGCACGCGCTTCGACGCGCTCACCACCCTTGGCGTGTTATTGGGCTACGCCATTCCGGGCTTCGTGCTGGGCGTGCTCTTGATCGTGCTCTTCGCCGGCGGCAGCTTTCTCGACTGGTTCCCGCTGCGTGCGCTGACCTCCGACAACTGGGAAGAGTTGAGTGCATTTGGCAAGGTGAAGGACTATTTCTGGCATCTGACACTGCCGCTTACTTGTCTCGTTATCCACCAGTTTGCGGTGGTCACGCTGTTGACGAAAAACACCTTCGTCGAAGAGATCCGCAAGCAGTACGTGCTGGTGGCGCGGGCCAAGGGCTTGTCGCAGCAGCGTGTGCTCTACAAGCACATCTTTCGCAATGCGCTGATCCCGCTGGTGACCGGCTTTCCGGCGGCCTTCATCGGCGCCTTCTTCGCCGGCTCGGTCTTGATCGAGACGCTGTTCTCGCTCGACGGGCTGGGCCTGCTGTCGTACGAGAGCGTGGTGCGGCGCGACTACACGGTGGTGCTGGGCAGCCTGTACCTGTTCACCTTGATCGCGCTGGTGGTCAAGCTGGTCTCGGACGTGCTCTACACCGTGGTCGATCCGCGCGTACAGTTCGGCGCGGCGGGCAAATAAGCGAACACGAAAGTGACCTTGCCATGAGTGCCGTTCTCGACCCCCCGCTG
>JANLYV010000064.1:0-7930 GCA_031365825.1 Rubrivivax sp.
CACGGTGATGGACACCCGCAGCGCCAACCTGACCTACCACCCAGAGCGCCTGAGCATGGAGAAAGTGGCCGGCGCTTTCACCCCGGCCGACCGCATCGGCCAGCTGACGATGCGTGGCATGGACATCAGCGACACGCGAGAGAAGCTGGCGATCTACACCCGCACCGGCTTGATCGGCGCCGGCAGCGACGGCGCCATGCCGCTCTTGTCCAAATCCGGCGGCGCGTGATGATGCTGCGCGGGCTTGCGCTGGGTCTGTGCAGCCTGCTGCTGTGCTACCCGGCGATGTCAGCTGACAAAATCACCGTCGGCTCCAAGCGTTTCACCGAGTCCTACATCCTCGGCGAGATCGTCTGCCAGACGCTGCAAAGCGCCGGCACGGCGTGTGAGCACAAGCAGGGCCTGGGCAACACCGGCATCCTGGAGCAGGCGCTGGCCAGTGGCGCCGTGGACCTCTACCCCGAGTACACCGGCACCATCGTGCGCGAGTTGCTCAAGCGCGAAGGCAACCCGAGCCTGGCCGAGCTGAACCAGTGGTTGGCGCCGCGTGGCCTCAAGGCCGCCGTGCCGCTGGGCTTCAACAACACCTACGCACTGGCGATGCGTGAAGCCGACGCCGTGCGCTTGGGTGTGGCGACCATGTCCGACCTGGCCAAGCTGCCGGGCACTGCCGTGCGCCTGGGCCTGTCGCATGAATTCCTGGTGCGTGCCGACGGCTGGCCGGCATTGAAGGTCGCCTATGCCTTGCCTTTCACGCCGGGCAGCGGTCTCGACCACGGCCTGGCCTACGAGGCCATCAAGGCACAGCAGGTCGACGTCATCGACGTCTATTCCACCGATGCCAAGATCGGCCGCTACGGCTTGCGCGTGCTGCGCGACGACCGCGGCTTCTTCCCCAAGTACGACGCCGTGCTGCTGATGCGTGCGGCGGTCGACGAGAGCAAGCTGCAAGGGCTGACCGGCCGCGTCGACGAGCCGGCGATGATCGCGCTGAATGCAGCCGTCGAGATCGACGGCCGCACCTTCGCCGACGTGGCGCGCGCTTTCCTCGCGAGCAAGCCCGCTGCCAGCCAGCGCCAAGGTTTCGTTCAGCGCCTGTTCGCCCCCGACCTGTGGACGTTGACGCGACAGCACCTACTGCTGGTATTCGGCTCGCTCGCGCTGGCGCTCCTTGTCGGCGTGCCGCTGGGCATTGCCGCCTGGCGAGTGCCGCGGCTGGCCGGCCTGGTGCTCGGCGCGGCCGGTGTGCTGCAAACGATTCCGTCGCTGGCGCTGCTGGCCTTCCTCATCGCGCTGATGGGCAGCATCGGCTTCTGGCCGGCGCTGGTGGCGCTGTTCATCTATGCGCTACTGCCGATCGTTAGCAACACCCACGCCGGCTTGAGTGGCGTGCCCAGGGAACTGCAGATGGCCGCACGCGCGCTCGGCCTGACGCCGGCCCTGACCATGCGCCTGGTGCTGCTGCCGCTGGCGCTGCCGGTGATGTTGGCCGGCGCCCGAACAGCGGCCGTCATCAACGTCGGCACCGCGACCATGGCCGCGTTCATCGGTGCCGGCGGCTACGGCGAGCGCATCGTCGCCGGCCTGGCCGTCAACGACGCCCAGACCATGCTCGCCGGCGCGGTGCCGGCGGCCGTGCTGGCGATCCTGGTGCAGTGGGGGTTCGATGCCCTCGGGCGCGGTCTGGGCCACACCGGCCGCTAGGCCTGCGCCGTTGAGGTGCCGCGTTGCGGCTCAGAAACGATTTCGCAGCACCAATACGGCGCCGCCGGCGCGCGCGCGCAAAGACAGCCTTGCGCCTGACTCCAGTTGCAAGGCGACGGCTTGGTGCTCCAGGCCGAGGGACGAATGCGCAGCTTGCCATGGCGCGCCGAAGCGCCCAGCAGTCGGTGCGATGTTCGGCGCTGCGTTCAGCGCTGTGTTCGGCACCGTGGTGGCGTCGCCGTGCGGGTCACGCCAACGCGCCACATCGATATCTTTGACTCTCGGCGTCAGCGTCTGATCGTGGGCGGCAGGGTGGAGCGACACGCCCAGCCGTTTGACCGTGCCCGCAGTCATCCACGGCCCCGCAGCGGGGGCCTGCTCCTGGGCGTTGACCTGGCCGGCCCAAGCCGACAAGGTCAGCACCGCCAGCACCACGCCGGCCACGGCCCGTATATGCGTTGGTGGTCGCGCGCGGCGTCGCAGGAGGAGGGTTGAGAGCATGGGCATGGGTGTTCGGCGTGGGCAGTCTGTGCCGGCGCTTGCGCCGGGTCTGTCAGCCAAGCCCGATTCGGATGTAGGACCCCAGGCAGCACATCGCCTCTGCCCGCGTGCCTGGCCTGATCCGCACACGCGGCGATGTCCTACGCCGGCGCAGCCTGCAGGAACATGGGCGCGGCCGCGTGCGCGGCGCAGCATGGCGCATCGCACCAGCCGTGCTTGACGCCCTGAAACGCGCCCATGCCACAACCCACTGCATCCCGGCCGCACCGTCGCACCACCACCGTATGGCGTCTCCATCCGCTACTGGCGGTGGTGGCGCTTTGCGGTGGCTTGGTGTTGGCGCCTTCGGTGCGCGCCCAGGACGCTGCGGCGCTGCGCGCGCGCCACGTCGCGCTGTCTGAGCGATTGGCCAGCAGCGAATTGCGGCGTGCGCTGGTGCTGGAGTCGAGCGAATCGTCGAATGGCCTGCAGGGCGATATTTACGCCCGCGTCGAGTTGCCCTTGGCGCTGGTGGGCCCGGCGCTCATGCGCAACGAGCAGTGGTGCGACATTCTGATGCTGCATCTGAACGTCAAGCAATGCCGCAGTGGCCAAGCCGCGGCGGGGCCGACGCTGGGACTGGTCATCGGCAGCAAGTACGACCAGCCGCTGGCCGACGCCTACAACTTCGACTTCACCTTCCGCGAGGTCGCCAGCAGCGCCGACTACATGCAGGTGATGCTCGGCGCCGAGCACGGACCCATGGGCACCAGCCACTACCGCATCTTGCTCGAAGCCGTGGCGCTGGACACCGGCCGCAGCTTCGTGCACCTGTCCTATGCCTACGGGTACGGCACGGCCGCGCGCCTGGCGATGCAGGTGTACCTGGCCACGATCGGGCGCAACAAGGTCGGCTTCAGCGTGGTCGGCCACGAGGCCAACGGTGCGCCGCAGTACATCGGCGGCACACGCGGCGTGGTCGAGCGCAACACCATGCGCTACTACCTTGCGCTCGAGGCCTACCTTGGCACATTGGCGCTGCCTGCGGCTCAGCAGGCAGAACGCCGCCTGAACGACTGGTTCGCCGCGGTCGAGCGCTACCCGGCACAGCTGCACGAGCTCGAACTCGGCCAGTACCTGGCCCTCAAGCGCGAGCAGATGCAACGCCAGCAAGTCGGCGCCTCGGCCCTGACCAGAGTCACCACCGAGGCCCGCGCCGGCGATGCGCGGCCCGTGCTCACGCCCTGACAGGGTTCACCTCACACCGGAGCTTTCATGAACATCCACGCCAGCCTGACGCCTTTGATTTCCCTGCTCGCAGGCATCCTCATCCTGGTCATGCCCAGGTTGCTGAACTACATCGTCGCGGTCTACCTGATCGTCATCGGCCTGGTCGGCCTGGTCGGCGGCGGTGCACTGCGCATCTAGTGCGCGGCCAAGTCATGGCGGTGTGCCCGCGCGCCCTTGATTCCCGGAGCCAGAGCTCATGAAGAGCGTCATCACACCCTGGTTGCACCGCGCCGCGATCGTGCTGCCCCTGCTTTTGTCGGGCGTGCCTGCGCCGGCGCAATTGAACATTGGCATCGGCCTGCCCAGCGTGAGCATAGGCATCCACGTGCCGCTGTACCCGCAGTTGGTGCAGGTGCCCAACTACCCGGTCTACTACGCGCCGCGCCTGGCATCGAATTACTTTTTCTACGATGGCCTGTACTGGGTCTACCAGGACGACGACTGGTACGCCAGCACCTGGTACGACGGCCCCTGGCGACCGGTGGCGCATGCGGCAGTGCCGCTCTTCGTGCTGCGCATCCCGGTGCGCTACTACCGCAGCCCGCCGGCCTACTTTCGAGGTTGGCGCGCTGATGCACCGCCGCGTTGGGGCGAACACTGGGGGCCGGCTTGGCAGCGTGAGCGTCGCGGCTGGGACCAGTGGGACCATCGCGCGGCCTATGCGCCTGCGCCCTTGCCGGCCTACCAGCGCCCCTATTCCGCCGAGCGCTATCCGCAGCCGGCGCAGCAACAGCAGCTGCACAACCAGTACTACCGCTACCGGCCGCGCGACGGCCTGGCGCAACCGCAATCGCGGCCGCCGCCGGCCGCGCCGAACCAGCCACCGTTGCAGGCCACGGCGCCACGGCGCAACCCGGGTGAGTTCGTGCACACGCAGCCGCCGCAAGCACCCATCGAGCGTGATGCGCGGCCGCCGCCACGGCCGCAACCGCCAGCAGCAGCGCCGCACGATCCGCAGCCGCAGCGGGATCGTGACCCGCGTGCCGGCAGGCCCGAGGCGAAC
This sequence comes from Rubrivivax sp., assembly GCA_031365825.1. Taxonomy (GTDB): domain Bacteria; phylum Pseudomonadota; class Gammaproteobacteria; order Burkholderiales; family Burkholderiaceae_C; genus Rubrivivax. The sequence continues at coordinate 4,478 of JANLYV010000064.1, forward strand.
GAAGGCAAGCGTGAAAACAGGCGCGAGCGTGGGCCGGACAAAGAGCGGGAACGCGGTGGCGAACATGGCAAGTGATGAGCCAAGTGAACCGACCGCGATGCCGAGCTTGCGCGGCCTGGCTGCGGTGGCCCTGGTACTGGCACCGCTGGCCGCCTTCGCCGAGCTCGGCAACGACACGCTGCTCGGCGCCGGGCTGCGCTGGCGCCCGGCCTACGCCGGCGCGGCGACGCAGCGTGCCGAGCTCGTGCCGGTGCTGCGCTACCTCGGCCAGCCCTGGTTCGCGCGCTCGACCCAGGGTGTGCTCGAAGCGGGCTGGCGCAGCGCGCTCGCGCCGGGCCTGCACCTCGGTGCGCAGCTGGCTTACGAGCCTGGCCGCCTGGCGCGCGAGTCCGAATTCCTGCGCGCCCATGGCGTGGGCGATCTGGCCGCGGGTGCGTCTCTCGGTGTGCAGCTCGAATGGGACCAGACCCTCGGGCCGGTGCCCATCACGGTGCTCACACGGCTGCGCAAACACACCGATGCCGCGCGCGGCGCGCAGGCCGACTTGCGCCTGAGTGCGGGCATCCTGCACAGCGGCGCGCTCTCGGCCGGTGTGATGACACAGGCCACCTGGGCCGACGCCCGATCGACGAATTCGTTCTACGGCCTTAGCGCCTCTCAAGCCGTCGCCAGTGGCTTGCCGGCCTACGCCCCCGGCAGCGGCATGCTCGCCGCCAGTGCCGGCTTGTTGTGGTCACTCGACTTGGGCCGCTCGTGGGTGCTGCTGGGCAGCCTTGAAGCCCGGCGCCTGCACGGCGACGCGGCGGGCAGCCCGCTGGTGCAGCGCGCATCAAGCCGCTACATCACCGCCGGCCTGGCCTACCGCCCATGACGTGCGCCGCAGCTCCGATGAACTGGCGCCGTGCGGCCACGCTCTTGTCGCTCGGCGCGTGCACCGCGGTTGCGGCACAGCAGAGCGAGGAGGCGCTGCAGGTATCGGCACCCGAGCCAAGCTTCGCCGTGCCGGCGGCGGAGATCGTGGCCTTCGACTTCCTGCTCAGCAACTTCAACCGGCGCCACAGCAAGACCAGTGACTACGACGTCAGCGTGGGCTCGATCCGGCGCAACCTGCGCGGGCCCTGGGTGGTCGACAACGACCCCTTCAAGGTCAATCAGTTTCTCCACCCCTACCAGGGCTCGCTCTACCACGGCGCCGGCCGCGCCAACGGGCTGTCGTACTGGCAATCGGCCGCGCTGACCTTCGGCGGCAGCGCGTGGTGGGAAATCACCGGCGAAAAGACACCACCCTCACGCAACGACCAGATCGCCAGCGGCATTGCCGGCAGCTTCCTGGGCGAGCCGCTGTTTCGCATGGCGCACCTGGCGCTGAAGGACGGGGGCAGCGTGCCGCGCTTCCTGCGCGAGGGTGTGGCCGCGGTGATCTCGCCGGCGGTGGGCTTGAATCGGCTGGCCTTCGTCGGGCGCGGCGCCGACAACTTCGATGACCATGACCCGGCCTACTACGGCCGCGCGCATCTTGGCCCCACCCACGTCACGCAGCATGACTTCGACACCTCGTCGCGCTTCAAGCGCAACACGGCCCAGGCCGACTTCGCCATCGACTACGGCCTGCCTGGCAAGCCCGACTACACCTACCGCCGGCCCTTCGACTACTTCAGCATGAACGTGCTGTTCTCCAGTGCCAACGGCGTCGAGGACCTGAGCACGCGCGGCATGCTCTACGGCACCGACTACGCCATCGGTGACAAGGTGCGCGGCATCTGGGGCCTGTGCGCCAACTACGACTACCTGGCGCCGCAGATCTTCCACGTCTCGACGACTTCACTCTCGTTGGGCACCACCGGGCAATGGTGGATGACGCGCACGGTGGCGCTGCAGGCCAGTGCCATGGCCGGTGCGGGCTATTCGGCGGCCAGCACCACCAGCCGCGGCGTCAACAACGACAGCGAGTACCACTACGGCATGGCCACGCGCGCGGCGCTGGTGTTGCGTCTGATCCAGGGCGACCGCGTTTCCTTCGACGCTTCGGCGCGCATGGTGTCGCTGGGCCGTATCACCACGCGGCCGGTCGGTCGCGACGAGATTTCGCGCGTCGACAGCGCCATCACCTGGCGCATCCAGGGCCCGCACGCGATTGGGGTGAACTACCTCTGGTCGCACCGCAGCGCGTCTTATGCCGCGGGCGATTCACGCCGCCAGACGCTGGCCACGGTGGGCGTCTACTACACCGTGCTCAGCCACCAGGGTTTCGGCGCCGTCGAGTGGCGCGCGCCGGGCGCGCCATGACGCTGCAGACCTGCGCCGCCAACTCTGGAGTGCGCTTCACACCGACCCGCCTTCAGCGATACAAGAACTCCGTTCGGGCTAAGTCCTTCGACCCTGCTCAGGAGAGCCTTGTCGAAGCCTGTCCTGAGCTCGTCGAAGCGGCCCTTCGACAGGCTCAGGACGAACGGTGGTTCCTTATCGATTGATCGCGAATCCGTATCAGTCGGCTGCGTTGGCCAGCGGCGGCTGCGCTGACCGCGCAATCGCGGAAAGGGCCTTCTCGAGATGCGCCACCGTGCGCTCGACGTTCTGCAGTTTTTCCAGGCCGAAGAGTCCCAGGCGGAAAGTCTTGAAGTCAGCGCCTTCGTCGCATTGCAAAGGCACGCCGGCAGCGGTCTGCAGGCCCAGGCCGAGGAAGGTCTTGCTGCTCTGCAAACCGGCGTCTTGCGTGTAGCTCACCACCACACCCGGCGCCTCGAAGCCGCTGGCGGCGACACTGGCGTAGCCCATGCGTGCTAACAAGGAACGTACACGGAGCCCGAGCTCGATCTGCTCGCTGCGCAACCTGGCAAAACCGTAGGCGCGTGTTTCCAGCATCACGTCGCGCGTGCGTGTCAGCGCGTCGGTGGGCATGGTGGCGTGGTAGGCATGGCCGCCGCCTTCGTAGGCTTCCATGATCTGCAGCCACTTCTTCAGGTCCATTGCGAAGCTCGAACTGGTGGTGCCGGCTATGCGCTCGCGCGCCGCCGCCGAGAGCATCACGAAAGCGCAGCAGGGCGAGCCGCTCCAGCCTTTTTGCGGCGCGCTGACGAGCACGTCCACGCCCAGCGCCTTCATGTCGACCCACATCGCGCCCGAGGCGATGCAGTCGAGCACGAAGATGCCGCCGACTTCGTGCACGGCGGCGGTGACGGCACGCAGGTAGTCGTCAGGCAGGATCAGCCCGGCGGCGGTTTCCACGTGCGGCGCAAACACCACCGCCGGGCGCTCGGCGCGGATGGTGGCCACCACCTCGGCTATGGCCGCCGGCGCGAAGGGCTCGGTCGCGCCGGGTGCGCTGCGCCGGGCTTTGAGCACGGTGGTGGATGCGGCGATGCCGCCCATGTCGAGGATCTGGCTCCAGCGGTAGCTGAACCAGCCGTTGCGCAGCACCAGGCACTTCTGAGCGGTGGCGAACTGGCGCGCCAC
>JANLYV010000090.1:0-18158 GCA_031365825.1 Rubrivivax sp.
CCGAAGGCGGCGTGGTGGCGCTGCTGGGCGGCAACGGCGCGGGCAAGACAACGACGCTGCGGGCGGTGAGCAACCTGCTCGCCGGCGAGCGCGGCGAGGTCACCAAAGGCTCGATCGAACTGCGCGGCGAACGCATCGAAAAGCTGAGCACGGCGCAGATGGTCGACCGCGGCGTGATCCAGGTGATGGAAGGCCGCCACTGTTTTGCGCACCTGTCGATCGAAGACAACCTGATGACGGGCGCCTACACGCGCCGCGACGGCAAGGCGGCGGTCGCGGCCACGCTGGAGAAGGTCTACAACTACTTCCCGCGGCTGAAGACGCGGCGCAGCTCACAAGCGGCCTACACCTCGGGCGGTGAGCAGCAGATGTGCGCCATCGGCCGCGCGTTGATGGCCAACCCGAAAATGGTGCTGCTCGACGAGCCGAGCATGGGCCTGGCGCCACAGATCGTCGAGGAAGTGTTCGAGATCGTGAAGGACCTGAACCAGCGCGAGAAGGTGACCTTCCTGCTGGCCGAGCAGAACACCAACATGGCGCTGCGCTATGCCGACTACGGCTACATCCTGGAAAACGGGCGCGTGGTGATGGACGGCGAGGCCAAGTCGCTGCGCGAGAACGAAGATGTGAAGGAGTTCTACCTCGGCATGGGCCGAAGTGTGGATGGAAGCGACAGGAAGAGCTTCCGCGACGTGAAGAGCTACAAGCGGCGCAAGAGGTGGCTGTCATGAGGTGCGTGTCGTGAGCGAAGAACTTCAAGGCTTTGCGCCACCACCGTTCAAGGCCGACGCCGCGCTGGTGCAGCTGCAGCGCTCGCTGCGCGACCTGAAGCTCGCCGCGAAAGGGCCGGCGTTCGAGTTGCGCGGCAAGCTTGTCATCGAGCTGGCCATGGCCGGCACCGCCCTTCAGGCCAAGCTCGCGCGGCGGCTGATGCTCACCCCCGAGTGGGACCGGTTTGCCATCGGTACCACGGCCGAACAACGCAAATTTCTCGACGAAGTGAAGAAGCGCCTGGCGCGCTGGTCCCATGAAGATTGAGGCCCAGGTGGCGCCACATGCGCTGCGCACGGCGCCACGCAGGAAGGGTGCCACGGCATGACCGATTTCTACGATGCACTCGAAGTCCGCAGCGCTGCGGAACGTGAGCAGGCGCTGGCGGCGCGGCTGCCAGCGCAGATCGCCGCAGCCCAGCGCACGCCGGCCATGGCCGAGGCGCTGGCCGACGTCGACGCAGCTGGTGTCAACTCGCTTGCGGCGTTAGCGCGCCTGCCGGTGACACGCAAGCACGAGCTTCTCGAGCGCCAGAAAGCCCAGCGCACAAGCGACCCGATGGGCGGTTATGCCGCCATCGGCTGGGCCGCCTTGCGCGGACTCACGGGCGCGCGCCGCGTCTACCAGTCGCCCGGCCCGATCTACGAGCCTGAAGGCACGCGCGGCGACTACTGGCGCGTGGCCCGGGCCATGCATGCCGCCGGGTTCCGCGCCGGCCAGCTGGTGCACAACAGCTTCAGCTACCACCTCACGCCGGGTGCGTGGATGATGGAAAGCGGCGCCGCGGCGCTGGGCTGCACTGTTTTCCCGGGCGGCGTGGGCAATACAGAGTTGCAGCTGCAGGCGATGCAGGAGCTGCGGCCCGACGGCTACTGCGGCACGCCGAGCTTCCTGCGCATCCTCATCGAAAGGGCGACCGAGACCGGCATCGCCTTGCCGTCGCTCAAGCGCGCGCTGCTCAGCGGCGAGGCTTTCCCACCATCGTTGCGCGACTGGTTGCAAGAGCGCGGCATCGAGGGATACCAGACCTACGCCACCGCCGATGTAGGCGTCATCGCCTACGAGACCGCAGCACGCGAAGGGTTGGTGGTTGACGAAGGCGTGATCGTCGAGATCGTGCGGCCAGGCACGGGTGACGTGCTTGCCGATGGCGAGGTCGGCGAAGTCGTGGTCACCGTGCTGCACCCCGAATACCCGCTGGTGCGCTTTGGCACCGGCGACCTGTCAGCAGTGATGGCCGGCCCCTGCCCAACCGGCCGCAGCAACATTCGCATCAAAGGCTGGATGGGCCGCGCCGACCAGACTGCCAAGGTGCGCGGCATGTTCGTGCACCCAAGCCAGGTGGCACAGGTCTTGAAGCGCCATCCCGAAGTGCTGCGTGCGCGGCTGGTGGTCGAAGGCGAGATGGCCAACGACCGCATGACGCTGCGTGTGGAAGCCGCGAGCACGGCACAGGCCCTGGCCGACGTGGTCGCCAGCAGCGTGCGCGACTTGACCAAGCTGCGCTGTGACGTGGTGCTGTCACCGCCGGGCTCCTTGCCCAACGACGGGCTGGTGATCGAGGACGCGCGCAAGTACACCTGAGGTCCGTGCTGCATTCGCCAGCCGGCGGCATGTTCACGACGTGGCAACCGATACGTACTTTCCGCGCCGCCAACGAGTGACCGGCACCTACCATTGGCGAATCAATTTGCTTTGCCGACTGGACCCAAGCCATGAAGACGCCCTCATTCGCTTTGCTCGCCGTGCTGTGCGCCGGCTCCGCCTTCGCCGCCTACCCCGAGAAGCCCATCACCATCGTCGTGCCGTTCGCGGCCGGTGGCCCCACCGACAAGGTGGCGCGTGATCTGGGCGAGGCGCTGCGCAAGGGTCTGAACAACCAGACCGTGCTCATCGAAAACGTCGGCGGCGCCGGTGGCACGCTGGGCGCGGCGCGCGTGGCCAAGGCTTCGCCCGACGGCTACACGCTGCTGTTCCACCACATCGGCATGGCGACCTCGCCGGCGCTGTACCGCAACCTGCCCTACAAGACGCTCGACGACTTCGAATACGTCGGCATGGTGGTCGATGTGCCGATGACGCTCATCGGCCGCAGCACGCTGCCCGCCAACAACTACCCCGAACTGGTGAAGTGGCTCGAAGCCAACAAGGGCAAGATCAACCTGGCAAATGCCGGACTCGGCGCAGCATCGCATCTTTGCGGGTTGCTGTTTCAGCAAGCACTGAAGATCGACATGACCACCGTGCCGTACAAAGGCACTGCACCGGCCATGACCGACCTGCTCGGTGGCCAGGTCGACATCATGTGCGACCAGACCACCAACACCAGCTCGCAGATCGAAAGCGGCAAGGTCAAGGCCTTTGCGGTCACGTCGACCAAGCCCCTGACCACCCCGGCACTGGCGAGGCTGCCGACGCTGGATTCACAAGGGCTGAAGGGCTTCAACGTCGGCATCTGGCACGGCCTGTACGCGCCCAAGGGCACGCCCAAGGCCGTGGTTGACCAAATCAACACCGCCATGAAAGCGGCGCTGAAAGACCCCACGTTCGTGAAGAACCAACTGGCGCTGGGCGCCGTGATCATTGATGACAACCGCGTCAACGGCGCCGAGCACAAGAAGTTCGTCGAAGCCGAGATCAACAAGTGGGGCCCGGTCATCAAGGCCGCCGGCCAGTACGCGGATTGAACGGCTGCTAACGTTCAAAGCACGCGCAGCGGAATCGTCACCGGCCCGTCGTTGACCAGCCAGACTTTCATGTCCGCGCCGAAGATGCCAGCCGCCACCACCGGGTGGCGCCGGCGTGCCAGGTCCAGGACCAGGCCGTAGAGCTCGCGGCCCAGTTCAGCCGGCGCAGCCGCCGTGAAGCTGGGCCGGTTGCCGGCCGAAGCGTCGGCCGCCAGCGTGAACTGCGAGACCAGCAGAAGGCCGCCGTGCACGTCCTGCACGCTGCGGTTCATCTTGCCGGCGTCGTCGCCGAAGATGCGCAGCTTCAGCAGTTTGTCGACCAGGCGCTGCGCCTGCAGCGCGGTGTCGGCGGGCTCGGCGCACACCAGCACGAGCAAGCCGCGCCCGATGGCGCCGACGATGTCGCCGTCGACCCTCACCGAGGCTTCGCTGACGCGCTGCACGAGAGCGATCACAGCGGGTCACGCTGATCGTCGAAGTGCGCCTCCACGTCCAGCGGCAACAGCTGGATGCTGGCACGCAGACCCGGCACCGCGGCCATCAAGGCCTGCTCGACCGAGGTGCGCAGGGCCGCGGCCCGGCCCAGGGTCCAGCTCGAGGGCATGTGCATGTGCATGTCGACGAATCGCCGCTGCCCGGCGCGCCGCGTCACGAGGTGGTCGAAGCGGATGGCCTGGTGGCGAAAAACTTCGAGCGTGCGTTCGATCTCGGTCATGGTCTCGGGCTCGACGGCGCGGTCCATCAGGCCTTCAGACGAGCGCCAGACCAGCCTGGCGCCCTCGCGCAACACGTTCATTGCCACGGCGATGGCCACCACCGGGTCGAGCCACAGCCAGCCGGTGGCCATCACCGCCGCCAGGCCGAGCACGACGCCGACGGACGTCCAGACATCGGTGTAGAGGTGGCGCGCGTCCGCCTCGAGCGCAATCGAGCGATGCGACCGCGCCTTACGCGTCATCGCCCACGCCAAAGCGCCGTTGAGCATCGAACTCACGATGGACAAGGCGATGCCCCAGCCCACCGCTTCAAGCGCCTGCGGGTGCAGCAATCGGTCGACCGCCGCGGCCACGATGGCCAAGGCCGCAAAAAAAATCAGGACGCCTTCGAAGCCGCTGGAGAAGTACTCGGCCTTGTGGTGGCCGTAGGGGTGGTCGTCGTCGGGCGGGCGCGCCGCCACCGTCACCATCATCAGCGCGAAGATGGCGCCGGCCAGATTGACCAGCGACTCCAGTGCGTCGGACAAGAGGCTGACGGAGCCGCTGACCCACCATGCCGCCGTCTTCAACGCGATGGTCGCCAGCGCCACGGCGACCGAGAGCTTGAGGTAAGCGCTGATCTGCATGCTGTGCGTTCGGCGTCTGCAGCTGCTCAGCCGACGGTGAGTGTCACGCGCGCGAACTTGCGTTTGCCCACCTGCACAACAAAGTTGCCGGCGTCGACCTTGAGCGCCTTGTCGCTGACCACCACACCGTCGATGCGCACGCCACCCTGGTCGACCAGCCGCAGTGCTTCGCTGGTGCTGGGTGCGAGACCCGCCTGCTTGAGCAAAGCGCCAATGGCCAGGGGCGCACCGACAAGCGCGACCGCCGGCATCTCGTCGGGCACACCGCCTTGCGCGCGACGCTGGAAATCGTCCTCGGCGGCATCTGCCGCGGCGCGGCTGTGGAAGCGCGCGGTGATCTCCTTGGACAGCATGACCTTGGCGTCCTTGGGGTTGCGTCCGGCGGCGACCTCGGCTTTCAGCGCAGCGATCTCGGCTTCAGGCCTGAACGACAGCAGCGTGAACCAGCGCCACATCAGCGTGTCGCTGATCGACAGCACCTTGGCGAACATGGTGTTGGCGGGCTCGGTGATGCCGATGTAGTTGCCCTTGCTCTTGGACATCTTCTCCACGCCGTCCAGCCCTTCGAGCAGTGGCATGGTCAGGATGCATTGGGGCTCCTGACCATATTCCTGCTGCAGATGGCGGCCGACGAGCAGATTGAATTTCTGGTCGCTGCCGCCAAGTTCGAGGTCACTTTTCAGAGCCACGGAGTCGTAGCCCTGCATCAGCGGGTAGAGAAATTCGTGCACCGAAATCGGCGTGTTGCCGGCAAAGCGCTTGGCGAAGTCGTCGCGCTCCATCATGCGTGCCACGGTGTAGCGCGCCGCCAGCTGGATCATGCCGCGCGCGCCAAGCGGGTCGCTCCATTCGCTGTTGTAGCGAACCTCGGCGCGACCGACGTCCAACACCAGGCCGATCTGCTCGAAATAGGTCTGCGCGTTGGCTTCGATCTGCTCGCGCGTCAAAGGTGGCCGCGTATTGTTGCGCCCGGAGGGGTCGCCAATCATTGAGGTGAAATCGCCGATCAGCGGAATCACGAGATGTCCCAGGTCCTGCAGCTGGCGCATCTTGTTGAAGACGACGGTGTGGCCCAGGTGCAGGTCGGGCGCGGTCGGGTCCAGGCCGAACTTGATACGCAGCGGCTTGCCACTGGCTTCGCTGCGGACAAGCTTCTTCAACCAGTCGGCTTCAGGCAGCAACTCCTCGCATCCGCGCATTGATGTCGCCATCGCGTTTTGCACGCGGTCAGAAACAAGAAGGGCTGGTTGCGTCATGTTCTGGGGCGGTCTGTAGGCGTGGTCGGGTGTCCCCGGGTGGGCCCGTTTCGGGGTTAACTTGGATGCCGCCATGGTGCGACTGGCTATACTTGCCGCTCACTCCGCCGAGCCCTGCAGCCCCAAAGCACATGGGCGGTCGCCTGTGTGGCAAGTGGCGGATTCTAGTGGACGGGCTTGTGCGTGACCTTCGGCACGCATGGTTCGTTCGGCACTGCAAATTCAGTGTGGGCGGGCCGCGAAGTCCATCGCTGCAAAGCGCCCAGCACCAGCCGGAAACCTCTCTGTTGAACCGTCTATTTGAGCTCTGGCTGGTCCAAGCGTCTTCCCTGTTGAAGCGTCATCGTCGTGGCATCACCGCCGGACTGGTCGTGGTCATGGCCGGTTTTGGCATCACCGCATTCGGCATCGCACCTTTGGCGCCAGATGCGGCCCACTTGCCGCAACGCTGGGTCACCGAGTCGGTCGATGTGGCCGACGTCGGCGCACAGTCGCTGGCGTTGACGCAGCACGCGATGTCACTCTGGCGCAGCGATGTCTCTCGTGGCAACGACACCGCAGAAGGCTTGCTGCGGCGCATGGGGGTGGCCGATGCCCGTGCCGCCAGCTTCCTGCGCGGCGACCCGCTGGCGCGCAAGCTGCTCGCAGGTCGCGGCAAGATGCTGCAGGCGCGCGTCAACAACGACGGCAGCCTGCAGGAACTCGTGGCGCGCTATCCGGCCGAGAACAGCGCCGAACAACCCGAACTAGGCAAGACGCATTTCTCTCGACTGACCATCACGCGCACTGGCGACGCCTTCGACGTGCGCTCGCAGCTGGCCACCTATCAGACCCAGCTACGGCTGGCGAGCGGCACGATCACCAGCTCGCTCTTTGCCGCGACCGACGAAGCGCGGCTGCCTGACGCCATCGCAGCACAACTCGCCGAAATCTTCTCCACCGATATTGATTTCCATCGCGAGCTGCGCCGCGGCGACACGTTCAACGTCGTCTACGAGGGCCTGACGGCAGACGACCAGGCGGTGCCCTGGGGCGATGGCGCAGGGCGTATCCTCGCGGCCGAATTCGTGAACGGCAAACATGTGCACCACGCCGTTTGGTTCGCTTCGGGAAACGGCACGCGTGGAGCCTATTACGGCCTGGACGGTGGCAGCAAGAAGCGCACGTTCCTGGCCAGTCCGATGGAGTTCTCGCGCGTGACCTCGGGCTTCGCCAACCGTTTCCACCCCTTGCTGCAGAGCTGGCGCGCGCATCTTGGCGTGGATTACGGAGCGCCGAGTGGCACGCCGGTGCGGGTGGTTGGCGACGGCATTGTTGAATTTGCCGGCTGGCAAAACGGTTACGGCCAGGTCGTTGAAATCAAGCACGGCAACGAGCGCAGCACGCTTTACGCCCACCTGAGCGCGATGTCGGTAAGAAAGGGCGAGCGCGTGGTGCAGGGGCAGCGCATCGGCGCGGTCGGCGCCACCGGCTGGTCGACCGGCCCACACCTGCACTTCGAGTTCCGCGTGCATGGCGCACATCAAGATCCGCTGAGCGTGGCCAAGGCGTCGGAAGTCATTCAGCTCGATGTCACGGCGCGCAGCCGGTTTGCCGAGGTCGTTGCAATGCTGCAGACCAAGCTCAACATCGCCGAAACGCTGGCCAGCGCTTCCGGGCGCGCCGCGCGTTTCGAGTAGCCCGCGCGCGCCTGGCGCGGCGACATGGCGCTGTACATCGGGCTCATGTCCGGCACCTCGCTCGACGGGGTGGACGGCGTACTTGCCGACTTTGACGATCACGATGAGTCGACCCAGCGCACGCTGGCCCACCGGCACCTGCCCATGCCGACGGCGTTGCGTGACGAACTGCTGAACTTGAATCAAGCGGGTGCGAACGAACTGCATCGTTCGGCGATCGCAGCCAACGCTATGGCCGGTCTCTATACCGACTGCGTGCGCACGCTGCTGGTGAGTGCCGGAGTCGGCGCCGCACAGGTTCGCGCCATCGGTGCACATGGCCAGACCGTGCGTCATCGTCCGCATGAATTCGACGGCACAGGCTATACGCTGCAGTTGCTCAATGGCGCGGCGCTCGCGGCAGGTACGACGATGGACACCGTGTGCGACTTTCGCAGCGCCGACCTGGTGGCGGGTGGCCAGGGCGCACCCCTTGCGCCGGCATTTCACGCCGCTCGTTTTGCGCGGTCCGATCAAACCGTGCTGGTGCTGAACATCGGCGGCATGGCCAACCTCAGCGTGTTGCGCGGCGCCAGCGACGTCATCGGCTTTGATTGCGGGCCAGGCAATGCGTTGATGGACCTGTGGTGCCAGCAACATCGCGGCGTGCCCTTCGATCGCGACGGTGCCTGGGCCGCAACGGGCCAGGTACTGCCGTCGCTGCTGCAAGCCATGTTGGCCGAACCCTACTTCGCAAGATCACCCCCTAAGAGCACGGGGCGCGACCACTTCCATGCGGCATGGCTCTCGGCCCATCTTGCCGCGCACGCTGCCCGCCAGGTCGCGCCTTCAGCCGCGGTTGACGTGATGGCCACGCTGACCGAACTCACGGCGCAGACCGCCTGCGCGGCGGCCCAGCGACATGGCGCTGGTGCTCACTCATTGCTGGTCTGTGGCGGTGGCGCCCACAACAGCCTATTGATGCGCAGACTTGCCGTGTTGCTGCCTGGTGTCATGGTCGGCAGCACGGCCACCCGGGGTGCGCCGCCCGACCAGATCGAGGCGCTGGCGTTCGCCTGGCTGGCGCGGGCCCACGTGTTGCGCCGTGCGGGTAACCTGCCTGCGGTGACCGGCGCCGACCGGCCCCGCATCCTCGGCGCGATGTACCCGGCCACACGGCCCTGAAACGACAACGGCGGCCCGTGGGCCGCCGCGCTCGAAGTGTCAGGTGTAGTCGGTCAGGCCGAGAATGACGAGCCGCAGCCGCAAGTGGTGGTGGCGTTGGGGTTTTTGATCACGAACTGCGCGCCTTGCAGGTCTTCCTTGTAGTCGATCTCGGCGCCCATCAAGTACTGCAGGCTCATCGCGTCGATCAACAACGTGACGCCGTTCTTGGCCATCTGCGTGTCGTCTTCATTTACGGTCTCGTCGAAAGTGAAACCGTACTGAAATCCCGAGCAACCGCCACCTTGCACGAAGACGCGCAGCTTCAACTCGGGGTTGCCCTCTTCGTCGACGAGTTGCTTGACCTTGTCGGCGGCACTGTCGGTGAAGACCAGCGGTGGCGGCGGCAGGTCATGGGAACGGGGCAGGACTTCGGCGATTGCATTCATGGGGGACTCCTGGATTCAAGCGAATCGGGCACTCAGACTTCGTTCGATGCAGCCAATTTCAAAGCCGGTTTTTCACCGCTCTTCAGGGGCCTGAGTTCACCTTCTATGGTGGCACCTGGATGCATTTCAAGCACTTCGTAGCGTACGTCACCGACGATGCGGGCCTTGGGTTGCAGTTCGAGCATCTCGTCGCACTGCACCGGGCCACAGATTTCGCCATTGATGATCACATGCCCGGCCCTGACCTTGCCGTGCACACGGGCATTCTCGCTGATGATCAGCAGGCTGCTCGAGCCACCGTCCGACAGCACGTCGCCAAACACTTCGCCATCGATGCGCAGGCCGTCAGAAAAACGCAACTCGCCGCGCACGCACATGCCGTCGCCCACAAGGCTGCGAATAGGCGGCGCCCTTTTCTTGCTGAACCACATCGGACTTCTCCTGTTTTGAGCTGAGGCCGCTCTGCGCCGCGGCTCACAGCTTGAGCGTCTGGGTAGCACGGACGGCCCCCTTGTTGTCGACGACCCTGGCTTGCACGGTTTTTATCACGACCTCAGTCGGGTGTTCGATCGAACCTTCCACCCTGCGGTACTGCTTGAACTGCAGCGGCTGTGCGCCGCCGGGCATAGGCTGCGACCATGGTCGCCCTTCGCGCGTGCCGCCAATGATCAACTCGTAGCGACCTTCAAAATCGGCAGCACCGCGGGCGGCTTGCATCACCACCATTTGGTAGCGCAACTGCCCTGGCGTCTGGGCCTGCGCCTGCAAGCCACGCACCTGCAACGCGTCACCTGCCACCGGTATCAGGTTCTCGAAGAACCCGAGGTCCGCCTGCAAAGTCTGGCGCTCGCCCTCTAGCTGGTGCACCTGCTGCACCAGGCGATCCTGCGTTGCGCGCTCAGCCCTTAGCAGGCTTTCGGCGGTATTGGCGATGGACTGGGCACGCGCATGGGACACGCGCAACTCCGTCACTTCGGTACGCAATTGGGCCAGTTCGTTCTTGGATTCACGGTCCAGCCCGGCGATATCCTTGCCGAACTCGAAAGCCCACAACGCCAGGGCCGCAGAGAACCCCAGCATCACCGCGACCACTGCCCAGCGCAAGGGCCAGGGCAGATGGCTGCGCACGATCACCCTCGGAGCACTGACCGAGAGGCGACGGCGCAACAGTTTCCAGCGCATGCGTTTGTGAGTGCCGGGATGCGGTTGCACCCCAACGCCACGGCTGCAATTTAGCGCTTGCTGAACTGTTTACGGCGACGGGCGCCGTGCAAGCCAACCTTCTTGCGCTCGACTTCACGCGCGTCGCGCGTGACGAAGCCGGCGCGGCTCAGGTCGGGCTTGAGCGCGGTGTCGTAGTCGATCAAGGCACGCGTGATGCCATGACGCACCGCGCCGGCCTGGCCTGATTCACCACCGCCATGTACGTTGATCTTGATGTCGAAAGCACCATCGTTGGCGGTCAGCAACAAGGGTTGCTTGACGATCATGATCGATGTCTGGCGGCCAAAGTACTCATCGATGGTCTTGCCATTGATGACGATGTTGCCGCTGCCCTTCTTGATGAAGACGCGGGCTACCGAGGATTTGCGACGGCCGGTACCGTAGTTCCATTGTCCGATCATCAGCGTGTCCTCAAAGGTCCAGGGTCTTGGGCTGCTGAGCGGCGTGCGGGTGCGTGGCACCGGCGTAAACCTTCAGCTTCTTGATCATCGCGTAGCCGAGCGGGCCCTTGGGCAACATGCCCTTGACAGCCTTCTCCAGGGCGCGGCCGGGGTGCTTGGCCTGCATGTCCTTGAAGGGCGTGGCATAGATGCCGCCAGGGTAGCCCGAGTGGCGGTAGTAGATCTTGTCAGTGGCTTTGGCGCCAGTGACGCGGATCTTCTCGGCGTTGACGATGACGATGAAATCACCGGTATCGACGTGAGGCGTGTAGATGGCTTTGTGCTTGCCGCGCAAACGGAGTGCCACTTCGCTGGCAACACGTCCGAGCACCTTGTCGGTGGCGTCAATCACAAACCACTCGTGCTTCACCTCGGCCGGTTTGGCGCTGAAGGTCTTCATGAGGGTCTTTCTGGTTGAATGGGGTCGCGTCTCGAAAGGCTGACCCCGACATACGGCAGCTGCGCCAGCACCGGAAGATGCGCTTGCAGCATGTGGCGAACATTCGGTGCCACTTGTATCGGGTGGCCTCTCATGCGCTTGCCCTGAAGGCGTGCCCCACGCTTCCCAGCCGAATTGGGAAGAGCCGAATATTCTACATCGGACCCGGATCGAGTCCCCACGGATGCTGCGCGGCTGCCAACCACCCCCGCAAACCCATGTTCCACGCCTGCCGCGATCTGTGTTCATCCCCAGCATGGGGGGACCTCGCATGGGCAGTGCACCCCGCATGAGGGATCATGGCGACAGCCCCTGGCCGATACCATCGGCTGAGAGCCTGCGGCCATTGGCGGCCCGGGCACAAAACCTTGCCCTCTTCCTCGACACTCTCTCCGCTGCTGCCCTGGATCCTTGCCAGCATTTCCGCTGTGCTGCTGTTCGCAGCGGCGGTACTGGCTTGGTTGCGTCAGCGTCGCGAGCACCGTGGCGCATTGCCGACGGAATGGGCCTTGACGGCGCGACCGGTCTTCAGCGCCGATGAGCGGCGGGTCTATCGCCAGCTGCGCGAGGCGCTGCCTCACCATATCGTGCTTTCCAAATTGCCGCTGGTGCGCTTTTGCCAGCCGACCGACCCACAGGAAGTGGCCTTTTGGTACGCGCTGCTGGGCAGCATCAACGTCACCTTCGCTATTTGCAGTGCGAACGGTCGCGTGCTGGCCGCCATCGACCTCGACAACGACCGCAACAGTTCGCGCCGCCGGGTGCAGATCAAGCAGTCGGTGCTGGGCGCCTGCCGCATCCGCTATTTGCGCTGCGCTGTCGATCACCTGCCCTCGCTACCGGAGTTGCAGTTGCTGGTGCCACAGGGCGCGGGCAGCTCGCGTGGCCCGCAGCCGGCGCGTGCCGCTGCACCGGATGCCGGTGGCCCAGCGGTGGCCGGCGGCCCAACACGGCGCCGCGCCACGCTCTGGCAGGACTCCAGCGTCTTTCAAGACTCCTTCTTCGGCTCCGGCAACCGCGCCGAAGGCGTGACGATCAGCGACTTCGGCGCGTTGCGTGCGGCCGGCGAGTTACCAGGCACCGACGTGACCGACGCGCCGACGGATTCACGCCGTACAGCGCCACCGCTGCGGCACTGAAGCCGCCGCCTCAGGGCCGCGCTTACGATGGTGCGATGACCCCGCGCCAACCGCCCGCCCCTGCCGCACGTCAGTTCGACGCCTTGACGCCGCAGCAGGTGCTGGACGCACTGGACGCGGTCGGGCTGCGCGGCGACGGCCGCATCCTGCAGTTGAACTCCTACGAGAACCGGGTCTTTCAGATCTACCTTGAAGACAGCACCGCGGTGGTCGCCAAGTTCTATCGGCCCGCCCGCTGGTCCGAAGCGCAGATCGTCGAAGAGCATGCCTTTGCACTCGAGCTGGCCGAAGCTGAAGTCACCGTCGTGCCGCCGTTGATCTTGCGCGCCGACCCCAACGCCGAAGGCCTGGCGCTCTATGGCGAGCCGCCGACGCTGGCGACCTGGCATGACCACCGCTTCGCCGTGGCGGCACGCTGCGCCGGGCGCGAACCCGAACTCGACGACCCCAACACGCTGCGCCAGCTGGGCCGATTTCTCGGTCGCCTGCATGCCGTGGGCAAGCGACGGCCGTTTGCGCATCGCCACCATCTTCATGCGCAGACCGATGGGCAGCGCGCATTGGCGTTGCTGCAGCGAGGCGGCTTTGTGCCCTTGGACCAACTGGCCTCATGGCGCGATGCAAGCGAGGCTGCACTTCAGGCCGTGACGGCGGCATTTGCAGCGCTGGAACCCGTTGCCACAGTGCGGCTACACGGCGACTGCCACCCGGGCAATGTGTTGTGGCGCGAAGGCGCACCCAACGTTGTCGACCTTGACGACGCGATGCAAGGGCCTGCGGTGCAGGACCTGTGGATGCTGGTGTCCGGTGACGCCAGCTCGATGGCGCGCCAACTCGACACCCTGCTCGACGGCTACGGGCAGTTCAGCGAGTTCGACGACCGCGAGCGTGCGCTGATCGAGCCCTTGCGCACCTTGCGCATGCTGCGCCACAGCGCGTGGCTGGCCGAGCGCTGGAGCGACCCGACCTTCCCGCTGAACTTTCCCTTCTTCGGCAGTGCTGCCTACTGGTCGCAGCAAACTGCGCAGCTGCGCGAGCAGATCGAGCTGATGGACCGATAAGCCGAGCGATCAAGCCGCAAGCATGCGGTTCACGCGCTGGACGTAGGCCGCAGGGTCATCGAGGCGCCCACCCTCGGCCAACAAGGCCTGGTCAAACAGAACCTGCGCCAGGTCGTCGAAACGCGCGTCGGCATCAAGCCGCTTCACCAGCGGATGCTCTGGGTTGACCTCAAGTATCGGCATAGCCTTCGGCGCCGCCTGCCCGGCCTGGTGCAGCATGCGCGCGAGGTGTGAACTCATGTCGCCTTCTTCAACCACGATGCAGGCGGGTGAATCGACCAGCCGCGAGGTGGTGCGCACATCCTTGGCGCGGTCTTTGAGCGCGGTCTTGAGCTTCTCCAGCACCGGCTTGAACGACTCAGCACTGGCCTCGGCCTGCTTCTTCTCTTCTTCGTCCTGCAGCTTGCCCAGGTCGAAAGCACCTTTGGCGACGTTCTGCAGCGGCTTGCCGTTGAACTCGTAGAAGTGCGTCAGCATCCACTCGTCGACACGGTCGGTGAGAAGCAACACTTCAATGCCTTTCTTGCGAAAGACCTCGAGCTGCGGGCTGTTCTTGGCCGCCGCCGCCGTCTCGGCAGTGATGTAGTAGATCGACTCCTGGCCTTCCTTCATGCGCTTGACGTAGTCGGCAAGGCCCACGCCTTCGTCGGCATGCGTCGAGGCAAAGCGCAGCAGCTTGGCCAGCCGCTCCTGGTTGGCCATGTCTTCGCCCATGCCTTCCTTCAGCACCGCGCCGAAGTCGCGCCAGAACTTCATGTACTTGTCGCGCTCGGCACTGTCTTCGCTGTCGGCCAGGCCTTCGAGCATGGTCAGCACGCGCTTGGTGCTGCCTTCGCGGATGGCCTTGACATCGCGGCTTTCCTGCAGCAATTCGCGGCTCACGTTCAACGGCAGGTCGGCACTGTCGATCACGCCCTTGACGAAGCGCAGGTACACCGGCATCAAGGCCTCGGCGTCGTCCATGATGAAGACGCGCTTGACGTAGAGCTTGACCCCACCACGCTTGTCGCGGTTCCACAAATCGAACGGCGCCTTGCCCGGCACGAACAGCAGCTGTGTGTATTCGGTGCGACCTTCGACGCGGTTGTGCGTGTAGGCCAGCGGCGGCTCGCTGTCGTAGCTGATCTGCTTGTAGAACGCCTGGTACTGCGCGTCGGTGACCTCGCTCTTGGGCCGCGACCACAACGCCGCCGCCTTGTTCACCGTCTCCCATTCATCGGTGGTGATCTGCGCCTTCTTCTCGTCGTCCCAGGTCTCCTTGCGCATCAGGATGGGCAAGGAGATGTGGTCGGAATACTTCGAGATGATCGACTTGAGCTTCCACGCCGAGAGGAACTCTTCTTCGCCCTCGCGCAGGTGCAGCGTGACCTCGGTGCCGCGCTCGGCGAGGTTGATGGTCTCAACCTCGAACTCGCCCGCGCCTTCGCTGCTCCAGCGCACGCCTTGTTCGGCCGGCAGCCCGGCGCGGCGTGACTCGACCGTGATGCGGTCGGCGACGATGAAGCCCGAATAGAAGCCGACACCGAACTGGCCGATGAGGTTCGCGTCCTTCTTCTGCTCGCCTTCAAGCTTGGCCACAAATTCGCGCGTGCCGCTCTTGGCGATGGTGCCCAGGTGCGCCACGGCTTCCTCGGCACTCATGCCGATGCCGTTGTCGCGGATGCTCACGGTCTTATTCTCGGCATCAAAAGTGACATGCACCTTGAGCTCGGGCGCGTCTTCGTAGAGTTGCGCCGCGTCGAGCGCTTCGAAGCGCAGCTTGTCGCAGGCGTCCGAAGCATTCGAGACCAGCTCACGCAGGAAGATCTCCTTGTTCGAATACAGCGAGTGCGTGACGAGGTGCAGGATCTGCTTGACCTCGGCCTGGAACGACAGGGTTTGCTTGTCCATCTTTGTGGCTTCCATGGGGGAGCGGGTGTGAAGTGATTGGCGTGAACGAGGTTGGGGGCGCCACCTCGCAATTCAAGGGGCCGGATTATCGAGGTGCCGCGTCGGGCGACTTCTAGAATCTGCGCATGCACATTCACATCCTCGGCATTTGCGGCAGCTTCATGGGCGGCCTGGCGGTGCTGGCGCGAGAAGCCGGGCACCGCGTGACGGGCTGCGATGCCGAGGTCTACCCACCGATGAGCGAGCAGCTAAGCGCGCTTGGTATCGAGCTCATCGAAGGTTTCGACGCGTCGCAATTGGCGCTCAACGCCGACCAGTACATCGTCGGCAACGTCATCAAGCGCGGCAACCCGCTGATGGAAGCCGTGCTCGACGCCGGCGCGCGCTACACCAGCGGCCCCCAATGGCTGGCCGAGCATGTGCTGCAAGGCCGGCATGTGCTGGCCGTGGCGGGCACGCACGGCAAGACGACGACGACCGCCATGTTGGCCTGGATGCTGCACAGCGCTGGCCTTGAACCGGGCTTCCTGGTAGGCGGCGTGCCCAGCAACTTCGGCATCTCGGCTTGCAGCGGCACGGGCCGCCACTTCGTCATCGAGGCCGATGAATACGACACCGCCTTGTTCGACAAACGCAGCAAGTTCGTGCACTACCGGCCGCGCACGCTGGTGCTGAATAACCTCGAACATGATCATGCTGACATCTTCCCCGACCTGGCCGCGATCGAGACCCAGTTCCACCACCTGGTGCGCACCGTGCCGGCCGGCGGCCGGATCGTGGTCAACGCGCGCGACGAAGCCTTGCAGCGCGTGCTGCAGCGCGGTTGCTGGAGCGAAGTGCAGCGCTTCGGCGCACGGCGTGAAGAACCGGGGGGCCTGCGCGCGCGTGGTGAGCCGCATGCCTTCGATGTGCTTCGCGGCAGCATGAAAGTCGGCCGCGTCGACTGGTCGCTTCTGGGCGAACACAACCAGCTAAACGCGCTGGCTGCCATCGCCGCGGCCGAACATGTGGGCGTCGCGCCCGAGGCTGCCGCGGCCTCGCTGAAGACGTTCGAGAACGTGCGCCGAAGGCTGGAATTGCGTGGCGATGTAGACGGCGTCAAGGTCTACGACGACTTCGCCCACCACCCCACCGCCATGCGCAGCACCATCAATGGCCTTCGGCGCAAGCTCGGTGTGCAGCAGCGCATCCTCGCTGTGTTCGAGCCGCGCTCGAACACCATGAAACTCGGCGCGATGAAGGCGCTGCTGCCCTGGGCGCTGGAGGAAGCCGACCTGTCGCTGTGCCTGCAGGGCGACTACGGCTGGAGCGCGCGCGAAGCCTTGAGGCCGATGGGTGCAGCCACCTTCGTCGCCGACAGCGTCGATGCCCTCGTGGCACAGATCGTGCGCGTGGCGCGCGCCGGCGACCATGTGCTGGTGATGAGCAACGGCAGCTTCGGCGGCATCCACGGCAAGCTGCTCGAGGCCCTGAAGGCGCGGGCGCCATGACGGCGCCGACTAGCCACCTGCTCTACCTGCACGGGTTTCGTTCGTCGCCCAGATCCTTCAAGGCCGAACGGCTGCGTGGCTGGCTGGCGCCACATCGGCCAAACGTGCACTGGTGGTGCCCGCAGCTGCCACCGTCGCCGCGCGAAGCCATTGCCCTGGTGCATGACGGCATCAAAGCTTGGCCACACACCCACATGGCCGTGCTCGGCAGCTCGCTCGGCGGCTACTACGCCACCCACTTGGCCGAAGCGCTGGGATGCCCGGCCGTGGTGATGAACCCGGCGGTGGACCCGGCGCGTGACCTGGCGGCCTACATCGGCGAACAGACGGCGTATCACGACCCTGCGCAGCGCTTCTACTTCCGTGCCGAGTACGTCGACGAGCTGCGCGCGCTGGCTGTGCCGCACATCACGCGGCTCGAGCGCTACCTGGCCATCATCGCCAAAGGCGACGAGCTGCTGAGCTGGCGCGAGATGGCCGCGCACTATGCCGGCGCGAAGCACGTCCTGATCGAAGGCAGCGACCACGCGCTGTCCGACTTCGACCACCACCTGCCGGCGCTGCTGGCTCATCTGCACCTGGAACCATGAGACTCAAAAACAAGGTTTGCATCATCACCGGCGCCGCGCAAGGCATAGGCGCGGCCACGGCGGAGAAGTTCGCACGTGAGGGCGCGATCGTGATCGTGTGCGACCGTCGCGCTGACGCCATCGACGCGGTGGTCGCCCGCTGCCAGGCGATCGGTGCGCAGGCCGCCGGCTTCGCCGTCGACGTTACCCAGCGCGCGCAGATCGATGCCATGGTCGACGCCGTGCACGAGCGCTTCGGCCGCATCGACGTGCTCGTCAACAACGCCGGCATCACCCAGGACGCGCGGCTGGTGAAGATGACCAACGAACAGTTCGACGCGGTGATCGACGTCAACCTGCGCGGCGTGTTCCATGCCGCGCAGGCGGTGGCGCCGTGGATGATCGAACAGGGCAGCGGCGTGATCCTCAACGCCAGCAGCGTGGTCGGCCTCTACGGCAACTTCGGCCAGACGAATTACGCCGCCAGCAAGTTCGGCGTCATCGGCTTCACCAAGACCTGGAGCCGCGAGCTCGGGCCCAAGGGCGTGCGCGTGAACGCTGTGGCGCCCGGGTTCATCG
>JANLYV010000148.1:0-1566 GCA_031365825.1 Rubrivivax sp.
CACGGTCTATGGCCTGCGGACTGTTGAGCCACACCACGACGGGTGCCCCCATTGGCACGTGCTGGTGTTCACACGTCCGGGCGATGCCGACGCGCTGATCCGCACGCTGCGCAGCTACGCGCTGGCCGATAGCCCGAACGAACCCGGCGCGGACACCCGTCGCTTCACGGTCGAACGCATCGACCCATCGAAGGGCAGCGCGGCGGCCTACATCGCGAAGTACGTTTCAAAGAGCATTGACGGCCACGCGCTCGATGGCGACACAGAGAGCGACGAAGACGGGCCGACAGCAGCGAGTCACATCGTGGCGTGGGCGCGGCTGTGGGGCATTCGGCAATTCCAGTTCTTCGGACTGCCCGCCATCACGCCCACGCGTGAGCTGTACCGCCACAACGGAGAAGGGCTCGGGAGCCAGGCGCTGACCCAAGCGCACGAGGCTTGCAAGGCGAAGGACTACGCCGGTTACCTGGGCGCGCTCGAAGCCCATGCGATCGCCCTCGACGTGCGCTATGAGCCGCGCCCGAGCAGCCGCTACGCCGGAGAGATTGCGCACGCGATCCGAGGCCTGGTTGCCAGCGCGGCCGACATGCAAGCGCCGCTCACGCTGACCACTCGCACCGAGACATGGCGCATTCAGCCACGCCCGGCGCAGCACAACAGCGCCGGCCCCGCGGCCCCTTGGACTCGATTCAATAACTGCGCGGCACCAATGAAATCAAGGACTTGCGAACCAGCAACGGAACGCGTGCCAGTGGGGCGGCCGGCCCGCAATGGCAATCGTGGGCAGCAAGCACCGCCGAAAGGTAGAGCGCGACCAAAGGCCACCCTCAAACCACCGGAAACACACCATGCAAACCGCATCGAATGACGACGGTTCAGACCAGGCGCGACCTCTCACGCACGCGATCTACATCGCGGCTGCAACACGTCGAGCCCAGCATTCAAAGAGCGCCGCGAGGCTTTGGGTGCAGGTGCAACGGCGCTACCGCGAAGCACCGCGCGTGCTGTGCGGCCAGGTGCGCGAGCTGAGCGCGACAAACGGCGACTGGTTCAAGGTGGACACCGACGACGGCGCGCTTTGGGCAGAGTCACGCAACGTGCGCCTGTGCTCGGGCGATGGTCGCTGCACGTGCGATCAGGACGAAGCACAGGGAGCGACGAAATGCTGAACCGCTTGCCCACGCAACTGCCGCCGCTGTGGATGCTGGTCGATGACATCGGCCGACCCTCGCCGCGTCAGCTCGCCAAGTCCCTCGACGTGACAGAGCGCACCGTGAGGCGCTGGCTGAAGGAAGACAAGGCGCCGCGCCCCGTGATGTTCACGTTGTTCTGGCTCACTCGATGGGGTCAGCACGCAGTGCACTGCGAAGCGCACAACGACGCGATCTTGCAGGCCAGCATCGCGCGCAACCTGCGCGACCAAATCGAACGGCTCCAGGCCCAGCTCGAACACGTAGGGCGTATCGCCGACTTTGGCGCGGCGAACGATCCGGCCGAGAGCGTCCGAGCACGCCGGCCGGCCATCGAAGCACCGAAGTTGCACCGGCAAAGCGTCGAGAAACCATC
>JANLYV010000151.1:0-2641 GCA_031365825.1 Rubrivivax sp.
CGTAGCGACCGCAGGTCGCGAAGTGAGTTCCGCGACGGGCCACGAGACCGAGCAGCGCAAGGCAGTCGGTGCGCAGCGCCGACCGCCCGGCACGAAGCACTGCGGCCTGCCCGAACGCCGCTTTGCTGCCACCTCAACAACCGCGCCAAAACTCACCCAGCCCACCGATCAAATGCCTGCGCCGCAACCGCCTCGCCCCACAAATCGACGCTCACCGCGGTGCCCTCGTGCACGCGCCCCGCAGCGGCACCGCGCACATAGCCCAAGGCCATACAACGCCCAGCCGCAAAACCCCATCCCGCCGAGCTCAATTCACCCACCGTCTCGCCATCGATGGTGATGGCCTCACCACCCCATGCATAGCGCGCCGGGTCGTCGAGAACGAAGGTCACGAGCTTCTTGCGCAACGGCTGCGACTTGGCCGCGAGCAAGGCCTCGCAGCCGATAAAGCCGCCTGGCTTGTCGGCCTTCACGGCAAACGCCAGTCCGGCCTCGAACGGGTTCTCGTCCGGCCCCAACTCGGCACCCCAGGCGCGGCGGCCGGCTTCGATGCGCAACGCATCGATGGCGTAGTAGCCAGCGTCGCGCAGGCCGAGGTCACGCCCGGCCTCGTGCAGTGCGAGGTAGACATGGCGCGCCATCTCCACCGGCACGTACAGCTCCCAACCCGGGCCGCCGACATACGACATACGCGCCGCGTGCACGCGGGCCAGGCCGAGGTCGATCTCGCGCGTGTGCGAGAACTTCAACGCGGCGCTCGACACATCATCCGGGCTCACGCGCGCCATCAGTTCCGCCGCGCGCAGGCCCATCAGCGAGAGCACGCTCCATTGGTTGCTGACATCGCTGAGCACAGCGAACTCGTCGGCAGTGATGTGCCGCGAGATCCAGTCGGCGTCGCGTTGCGGCTGCGCCGAGCCGGTGATGATGAGGAAACGATCGCTCGCCAGGCGCATCACGGTGAGGTCACTCTCAAAGCCGCCGTGGGCATTGAGCATGGCGGTATAGACCATGCGACCTGTGCCCACATCCATGTCGTTGGCACAAAGGCGCTGCAACACCTTCAGCGCATCGCGGCCCTGCAGCAAGAGCTTGCCGAAGCTGCTCTGGTCGTACAGCGCCACGGCTTCGCGCGTGGCGCGCTGCTCGGCGATGACCCAGGCTAGCCAGCCGGGCCGGCCAAGCGTGAACGCGGCTGGCGCGGCATCCGCAGGCCGAAAGTAGTTGGCGCGCTCCCAGCCATTTTTGCTGCCGAACTCGGCGCCTCTGGCCGCCAGCAGGTCATACAGCGGCGAGGTGCGCAGCGGCCGCACGGTCAACAACTCCTGCCGCGGCCAGCGCATCGCGTAGTGCAGGCCCAGCGTCTCGCCGGTGCGTTCGGCCAAGGCACGGCGGTTGGCGGTGAAGGCGCCGAAGCGGCGCACATCGACGTCCCACAGGTCCGAGGGCGCCTCACCCCCGACGATCCACTCGGCGATGAGGCGGCCGGCGCCGCCGCTGTTGGCGATGCCGGTGGAATTGAAGCCGGCGCAGACGTAATAACCACCAAGCTCAGGGGCTTCGCCGAGGATGAAGTTGCCGTCGGGGGTGAAGCTCTCGGGGCCGTTGAGCAGCATCTTCACCGGCGCCGTTTCCAGGCACGGCGTGCGGTGGATGGCGTTCTTCATCAGGACTTCGAACTGGTCCCAGTCTTCGGCCAGCAGCTGGAACTGGAAGTCGCTGGGGATGGGGTCGACGCGCCAGGGCTTGGCCTGCGGCTCGAAGCCGCCCATCAACAGGCCGCCGACCTCTTCCTTGTAGTAGATGAAACCGTCGGGGTCGCGCATCACCGGCAACATCGGATGCACACCTTCGATGCGGCCGGTGACGATGTAGAAATGTTCGGCTGAAAACAGCGGCACGTTCACACCTGCGAGGCGAGCGAACTGCCGTGCCCACTGGCCGGCGCAATTCACCAGCGTTTCGCAGCGCACATGGCCGTGTGCCGTCTGCACGCCCACCACGCGCCCTTTGTCGGTGAGCACGCCCGTGACCTCGACACCCTCGATCAGTTTGGCGCCACGCAAGCGCGCGCCCTTGGCCAGCGACATGCACAGGTCGGCCGGATTCGCCTTGCCGTCGCCGGGAATCCAGATCGCGCCTTGCAGGTCGTCGGTGCGCATCACCGGGTACAGGTCGCCGGCCTCGCGCGGCGTGATGAGCTGCACCTCGATGCCGAAACTGCGCGCCAGCGCAGCCTGCTTCTTCAACACGGCGAAACGTTCGGGCGTGCGCGCGACATTGACGCTGCCGCACTGCTTCCAGCCGGTGGCCAGGCCGGTCTCGGCTTCGAGCGTGCCGTAGAGCTCGATGCCGTAGCGGCTCATGTGCGTCATGTTGCGGTTGGGCCGCATCTGCCCGATCAGGCCCGCGGCGTGCCAGGTGGTGCCGCTGGTGAGCTTGCCTTGTTCGAGCAGCAGCACGTCGGTGACGCCGAGCTTGGCCAGGTGGTAGGCGGTGGCGCAGCCGGCAATGCCGCCGCCGACGACGACGACCTGGGCCTGGTGTGGCAACGACATGGGAAGCGTCATGCGTGAGTCTCCGTTCTACCTAACTCTTAGCCGGTGGGGCAAGCCTTGATCAAGGCAAGCTCACCAGCGGT
>JANLYV010000209.1:0-3036 GCA_031365825.1 Rubrivivax sp.
AACAGGCCCTGGTCGGGCGGCAAGCCGCGACATGACACGGCAGGCACCCTGAACGTCGGGCCGCTTTACAGTTTGATACGGAGGGGTTCGCGCCCGCCTCGTCCAAGCTGCTGAATAGTCGAGAAATTTGTAGATCAGGCCCGTGTATTGCTTCAGCTGTGGTGAGATCAATCCGGGCAATCACCGCGACCGCTGCCGCTTCGATTGCGCGCCTCCCGTGCCAGCGATTTGTGGAGACCCATGATGCGAAGCGCACTCAAGACGGCCTTATCTTTGATGTCTGTGGCTGCTGCCCTGCTGGGCGCGTCGCCCGCCCAGGCGGTGCTGACCTTGACGGCGGCCGGCATTTCCGACGGCTTCGTGCTGTCGACCTTCGTCGGCCCGTATGGATCAGGCGGGGGTTACGGTCCGCTGGCACAGGCCGTGCTGCCCAGCGGCAACATCGTCTCGCCCAGTTCATTCGACGGCAAGATCTACGTCTTTAGTGACGTCGACGGCCAGACCCTGGGCAGTGCCGTCAGTGCCACGTCCTATGCCTGCCAGACCGGCAACTGCAATTACGCGATGGCCACGGCAGGCGGCCTGGCCTACGGTGCGCAGGCCTTTGGTGGCACCTACGAACGCTTTGCCAATGACGGCTCGCGCACGATCCTTCCGGGCCTGGCGGCAGCCGGCCTGCGCGGTTTCCTGGGCATGTGGGGCAACCCGATCAACGGGCACATCATCGCCGCCAGCAGCGCCGGCCTGGTGGACATCAATCCGGTGGCCGACACCTTCCGTGTCATCAACGCCGGGCTGTTCCCTGATGGTGTTTCGGTCTCGAAAGACGGGCTCGTGGCCTTCGTCGAAAACGGCGGCACCATCCAGTCCTACAGCATTGCCACCGGCGCACTGATCCACACCTACTTCACCGGCCATGCGCCTGACGGTACCGGTGTCATCTACGGCGGGTTGTTCGACGGCGATATCATCGTCAACAACAACGACGGCACGCTCGGCCTGCTCGACCCGAGCAAGGTCGATGGCGACCCCTTGCAGTTCGTCATCATCGCCTCGGGCGGTACACGCGGCGACTTCGTCTCGCCCGATACCAACAACGGCACGCTGTTCCTGTCGCAGAACGAACGCGTGATGCGCCTGACCTGCCCCAACTGCAGCTTCGTGCCGCCCACCGACGTGCCCGAGCCCACGGGCCTGGCTTTGTTCGGCACGGCGCTGTTTGCCGCGGCCATGGTGCGTCGTCGCCGTCGCTGATTCACGTTCGATGCGGCAGCGGGCGCCCTTTCGAGGCGCCCGCGCTCATTTTGGGCGTTAGCCTTTTGCGGCTGCCATGTCGCCGCACAATGCAGCGCACCGACAGCCGGAGCGCGCCATGCAAACCACCCCCACTTGGAAACACGACGGCGTGCGCGTCGTGCCCGGCGACCAGCTTGACGCCAACACCGCGCAGACGCCGGGCATGGAGCGCAAGGCGGCGATCAACTTCGCGCGCATGGGTGCGCAAAAGCTCTGGGCCGGCACGGTGCACATCCACGCCAACGCCAAGACCGGCGCGCATCACCACGGCGCGCTGGAAAGCGTGATCTACGTCGTCAAGGGCCGCGCGCGCATGCGCTGGGGCGAACGGTTGGAATTCGTGGCCGAAGCCGGGCCGGGCGACTTCATCTACGTGCCGCCCTTTGTGCCGCACCAGGAGATCAACGCCAGCGCCACCGAGACGCTGGAATGCGTGCTGGTGCGGAGCAGCGGCGAAGCGGTGGCCGTGAACCTGGACATCGCGCCGGTGGAAGTACCCGAGGGCGTGGCCTGGGTGGATCCGACGCATCGGGCGTAAGGCCGTGCCGGCGCTGACAATCGGCGCCATGCCAAGCCCACCGACCCCGCTGACGCCTTCACCCCACGCCGACCCGCGCGCCTTCCTGCGCGCGCTTTACGACGCCGCGGTGCAGCGCGCCATGCCGGCGCACACGCTCGCCGCGCACCTGCCGCTGCCGCCTGCCAAAGGCCGCACGCTGGTGCTGGGCGCGGGCAAGGCGGGTGGCGCGATGGCCGCAGCGCTTGACGCTGCCTGGCCGATCGGCGCGCCGATCTCGGGCCTGGTCGTGACGCGCTACGACCATGTGCCGCCGGCCTACAAGTCGCACCCGGGCCGCATCGAAGTGGTCGAAGCCGCGCACCCCGTGCCCGACGAGGCCGGACAGCGCGCCGCCGCGCGCATCGCGGCGTTGACACAAGGGTTGACGGCCGACGATCTGGTGATCGCGCTCATCTCCGGCGGCGGCTCGGCGCTGCTGGCCATGCCCGCGCCTGGCCTCACGCTGGAACAAAAGCAGGCCATCAACAAGGCGCTGCTCAAGAGCGGCGCGGCCATCGACGAGATGAACTGCGTGCGCAAACACCTCTCGGCCATCAAGGGCGGCCGCCTGGGCGCGATGTGCGCGCCGGCGATGCTGCTTACTTTGCTCATTAGCGATGTGCCCGGCGACGACCCCGGCGTCATCGCCAGCGGCCCGACCGTGCCCGACGCCACGAGCTGCGCCGACGCACTGGCGATCTGCCGCCGCTATCGCCTTGACTTGCCGCCGGCCGCACTCGCCGGCCTGCAAAGCGGCGCGTTCGAAACGCCCAAGCCAGGTGCCGAGGCGTTCGCGCGGCACCAGGTGGCGATGATCGCCACGCCACAGCAGAGCCTGGAAGCCGCGGCGGTGGTGGCGCGCGGGGCCGGCATCGGAGCGCACATCCTGTCCGACGAAGTAGAGGGCGAAAGCCGCGAGGTCGGCAAGGTACTGGCTGCCATGGCGCGCGCCGTGGCCGCGCGCGACGCACCGTTTCGCAAGCCTTGCGTGATCCTGTCCGGCGGCGAGACGACAGTGACGGTGCGCGACAAGCGCGGCCGCGGCGGCCGCGCCAGTGAATGCCTGCTCGGCGCCGCGCTGGCCTTGCAAGGCAATCCACACGTGCACATGCTCAGCGCCGATACCGACGGCATCGACGGCATCGAAGACAACGCCGGCGCCATCGTCGCGCCCGACACAC
>JANLYV010000215.1:0-9551 GCA_031365825.1 Rubrivivax sp.
GACGCCGGGCCGCCTGCTCGACCACCACCAGCAACGCACGCTGGACCTCAGCCATGTCGAGATCTTCGTGCTCGACGAGGCCGACCGCATGCTCGACATGGGCTTCATCCACGACATCAAGAAGGTCCTGGCCATCGTGCCGGCGAAGAAGCAGAGCCTGCTCTTTTCGGCCACCTTCAGTGACGAGATCAAGGCCCTGGCCGACCGCTTGCTGAACCAACCGGCGCTGATCGAAGTCGCCCGCCGCAACGCCACCGCAGAGAACATCGCGCAGAAGATCCACCCGGTCGGCCGCGACCGCAAGAAGGAGCTGCTGGCGCACCTCATCCGCCAGGGTGACTGGCACCAGGTGCTGGTCTTCATGCGCACCAAACACGGCTGCAACCGGCTCACGGATTACCTGAACGACCAGCGCATCACCGCCATGGCCATCCATGGCAACAAGAGCCAGGGTGCGCGTACCAAGGCGCTGGCCGACTTCAAGACGGGTGAGCTGCAGGTGCTGGTGGCGACCGACATCGCCGCGCGTGGCATCGCCATCGACATGCTGCCGCACGTCGTCAACTTCGAGCTGCCCAACGTGCCCGAGGACTACGTGCACCGCATCGGCCGCACCGGCCGCGCCGGTGCCACGGGCGAGGCCATCTCGCTTGCCTGCCTGGACGAGGAGATCTTCGTCAAGGACATCGAGCGGCTGATCAGACACGCCATCCCGCGCGAGGTCGTGCCCGGCTTCGAGCCCCCGGCCAGCGAACGCGCCGAGCCGATCCTGCTCGGGCGCATGACCATCGGCGTGGGCGGTACCAAGCGCCACGGCGGTGGCGGATTCGGTGGCGGTGGTGGCCGTGGCGGCCAGCGCCCGCGCAGCCATGCACCGGCTCCGAGCCGCAGCGCCGCACGCCCTGACGGCGGCGGGGGCGGTGGTGGCCGTGGAGGCGCGCCGCGGCCCCGTTCCGGGCCCAGCACGCCCAAGCGCTGACGTCACCGCCCGCGTGTGGGCGCGTGAGCACGTGAGCGCGTGGGCGGGCGCGGCACAATCGCCGCACCACACAAGCCCGAGAGCACCTCGATGGCCGACACCGAACGTGTGCCCCTGTCCGAGCTGCGCGACCTGATCGTCGTCGGTGAGCCGCTGCCCTTTCGTGTGCTCGAAGCCGGCGGACGGCTGCTGCTCAACCTCGGCCAGATGGTCGACACCGAGCGCCAGTTCGCGCAGTTGGTCGAGCGTGGCGCCTGGGTCGAGCGGCCCCGTGTCGAGGAAGTGCGCCTGGCCCGCAGCAACGCTGCGGCGCAGACAGCCAGCACGGCACAGCGCAAGGCGACGCTGTTCGACCTGTGGGGCGACTGGACCAAAGACTTCAGCGAACTGCTGCGGCGAACAGCCCACCAACGCGCCCTGCCAGGCGAGTTCGAGGCCAGCGCCGACGCGCTTCAGCTACTCATTGCACGCGACGCCGACATCGCGCTGTACCTGAGCATCCGCCAGAACAGCATGAAGCCGGCGCTGTACCCGACGCTGCACGCGATGCATTGCGCCGTCGTTTGCACGCTGACGGCTGCGCAGCTGGCCTGGCCCGCGGCGCAGGTGCAAAGCGCAACGCGGGCGGCGCTGACGATGAATGCCAGCATGACCGAGCTGCAAGCCGTGTTGGCCGAGCAGCGCGATCCGCCGAGCCAACGGCAGCTCGACGCCGTACGTGCCCACCCGCACGCCGCCGCAGACATGCTGCGCGGTCTGGGCGTGGTGGACGAGGTATGGCTGCAAGCCGTGGAAGACCACCACGAGCATGCCGATGGCAAGGGCTACCCACGCGGCATGACAACGACGTCCGAACTGGCGCAGCTGTTGCGCATCATCGACGTCTACATGGCCAAGCTCAGCGGCCGCGCCGCGCGCGCGGCGCTGCCGCCGGTGCTGGCGGCGCGGCAGCTGTTCCAGCAACTGGGGCAGACGCCGCTGTCCAGCGGCTTGATCCGCACGCTGGGCGTGCATCCGCCGGGCGCGCTGGTGCAGTTGCAGTCGGGCGAAGTGGCGGTGGTCAGCCGACGCGGCAAGGGCGGGCCGGCGCCGCAGGTGGCCACGCTGAGCAACAAGCAGGGCAAGCCGGTGGTCGAGACCCACCACCACGACAGCGCCTTGCCCGAGTTCGCCATCACCGGCCCCGTGGTCGACGCCAAAGCCTTCGCGCGCACCCTGCCCGAGCGTGTTTTCGGCATGCTCATGGCCTGAACAGCGACACGATCCGCGCCCTTATCCAGGCGTGATGCGGCGGGCACCGGCCTAGGCTCCATCGGTCGTGCTTCAAGCCTGGAAACCCGCCATGGGACACATCGCGTCGATCGAACTCGCCACCCTGGACCTGCCGTCGCCACCGCGGTCGCTGGCGCAATTGAGTGCCCTGCTCGCCAACGACGACGCCAGCATGTTGCAGATGTCGCGCCTGATCGAGACCGACATGGGCTTGGCCGCGGCCGTGATGAAGACGCTGAGCTCGCCGATGTACGGCCTGCGTGGCCGCGCGCAGACGGTGCAGCAGGCCATCACCTACCTTGGCACGCGCGAGATCGCCACGCTGGTGTACCAGGTCAGCCTGCGCGCGGCCTTCCCGGCCGCGGTGCAGTTGCAGCCCATGTGGGAACGCTCGGCCGTGCGCGCGCTGCTGATGGGGCGCCTGGCCAAGGAGCTCTACCTCGACGCCTGGTGCGCGCACACCGCCGGCTTGTTCGAAGAATGCGGCAAGGCGACGCTCTTCAAGCTCGCGCCCGAGACCTACGCCGCGATGCTCTTGCAGGCGCCGAACGACATCG
This sequence comes from Rubrivivax sp., assembly GCA_031365825.1. Taxonomy (GTDB): domain Bacteria; phylum Pseudomonadota; class Gammaproteobacteria; order Burkholderiales; family Burkholderiaceae_C; genus Rubrivivax. The sequence continues at coordinate 2,809 of JANLYV010000215.1, forward strand.
AACTGGTGGCGCTGGAAACTGCCGCCTTCGGCACCAGCCACGACGTCCTTGGCGCCAGGCTGTGTGAAAGCTGGGGCCTGGACGCCGGCGCCGTGGCCTGCGTGCGCTGGCATGTCGAGACGCTGGCGAAGAGGCGGCTGCCGACGCAGTCACCGCGCCGTGCCATCAGCGTCATCTCAGCCCTGGTGCACACCATGAGCCACGACCCCGATCAGCTCGAGGCCATGGCCTTCGCGCTGGCGCCGCAGGCCATGCTCGACCAGGCGCAGCTGCTCAAGGCCGCGCGCCGGGTCAAGGCAAAGGTCGACGACGCGCTCGCCGACGACTGAGCCACGCGCAGCCTACTTGTAGAGCGTGTTCGGCAGCCACATGCCGATCTGCGGAAAGATGTAGAGCAGCGCCAGCGCCAACAGCTGGATGCCCATGAAGGGCATCATGCCGGCGAAGATCTGGTTCAGCGTCACATGTTTGGGCGACACGCCCTTCAGGTAGAACGCGGCCATCGCTACCGGTGGCGAGAGGAACGCGGTCTGCAGATTCAGCGCCACGAGCAGGCCGAAGAACAGCGGGTCGACGCCGAACTTGGGCAGCAGCGGGATGAAGATGGGCATGAAGATCACGATGATCTCGGTCCACTCCAGCGGACAGCCCAGGATGAAGATGATGAACTGGCTGAGCAGCATGAATTGCAGCGTCGTCAGGCCCAGCGAGAGCACCCAGGTTTCGATGATCTCCTGGCCACCGAGCAAGGCAAACGAGGCCGAGAAGATGGACGAGCCGACGAACAGCCAGCAGACCATGGCACTGGTCTTGGCCGTGAGGAACGACGACTCCTTGACGATGCCGCCGAGGTCGACCAGGGTGCGCACCACCGGGCTGGTGCTCCGGGCCTGCCTGGCCGCGATGTAGCGGTAGGCGCCGGCCAGGATCAGACCACCGGCCGCACCCACGGCCGCGGCCTCGGTCGGCGTGGCCAGGCCGAAGACGATCGAGCCGAGCACGGCGATGATCATCACCGCCAGCGGGAAGAACGAGGCCAGCAGCATCTTGAAGATCTCGAGCCGCTGCCAGTTCATGAGCCAGTTGATAAGCGCCAGGCTGGCCATGCCGACGCCGAACACGATCCAGTACCAGGTGGGTGCCGCTACGCGCTCGGCCGGGCTCCCCGCTGCGGGTGCGGGTGCGGGCGCGGCGGGTGCGGGGCTGGCGGTGGCGCTGGGCGGCGGCGCCGAGGCCGCAGCGGTCGTCTCTGACGCCACTGCCGGCGGCTCCTGCAGGCCACTCTCTTCCTTCGGCGGCTCCTGCAGCCCCGCAGTTTCGGCCGGCTTGGCTTCATCGACGGTGATGGCGCCGCCGGACTGCACCAGCCCGGTGGTATCGACCTCGGCCACCGGTGCCGTGCTGGCCGAGTACATGAAGCCGAGCAGCAGCACGATCGCCAACGCCGGCAACAAGGCCACGAAAAGCTGCGAGGCCACTGCGCCCTTGGGCGCCGTGCCGCCCTTGAGCGCATGGAACAGGCCGGTGACGGCATTGGCGCTGCGCGTGCTCAATGACTGCGCCAGCGGCGGCAGCGGCACGATGCGCTCGCTCGGCGCCAGGGGTGGCGCCAGGTGCGGCTTCCACTTGGCGACGACGATGACGTAGCCGACGTACAGCGCCGCCAGCATGATGCCGGGGAAGAAGGCACCGGCGTAGAGCTTGACGACCGAGACCCCGGCCGTGGCGCCATAGACGATCAACAGCACCGAGGGCGGGATGAGGATGCCCAGGCAGCCACCGGCGGTGATGGCGCCGGCCGCGAGCTTGATGTTGTAGCCGGCGCGCAGCATCGCCGGCAGCGCCAGCAGGCCCATCAAGGTGACCACGGCGCCGACGATGCCGGTGGCCGTGGCGAAGATGGCGCAGGTGACGATGGTGGCCACGGCGAGTGCCCCTGGCACCCGTGCCAGCGACAGGTGCAGGCTCTTGAAAAGCTTCTCGATCAGGTTGGCACGCTCGACGAGGTAGCCCATGAAGACGAACAGCGGGATCGCAATCAGCACGTCGTTGGACATCACCGAATAGGCACGCTGCACCATCAGGTCGAGGATCTGCTGCACCGCCAGGTCGGGGTTGACGCTGCGGTAGGCGAGCCAGCCGAAGAACATGCCCATGCCCATCAGCGTGAACGCGGTGGGGAATCCGAGCATGATGGCCACGACGATCAGCGCCAGCATCAACAAGCCCAGATAGCCGAGGTCGTTGCGGCTCAAGTGCCCGTCGACGAAGTTCGACCAGGGCATGAAGATCACCACCGTGGCGACGATGATCGCCATCAGCGAGAAGCCGAACCAGAGTTCCTTGCGGATCTTCATTTGCCACCCCGCGGCTGCGCCACGTACTGGTCGAGCTTGTCGATGTCCGCGTCTTTCACGTGCACCATTTCCTTGAGCTTGTCGACGTCGACTTCTTCGACGTCATCGCTGCGCATCGGCCATTGCCCCTGCTGGATGCAGACGATGCAGCGAATGATCTCGACGATGCCCTGCAGCAGCAGGAAGGCGCCGGCCAGCGGCAGCATGGTCTTGAAGTGGTAGAGCGGCGGCCCTTCGGCCGTGATGTTCGAGTGCTCGTGGATGGCCCAGGATTCGGCCGCGAAGCTGTAGCCGGCGTAGGTCAGGGCGAACACCCCGGGCAGGAAGAAGAGGATGTAGAGGATCAGATCCAGCGTGGCCTGGGTGCGCGGCTCGAAGAAGCCGTACAGCACGTCGCCGCGCACGTGGCCGGCCTTGGACAGCGTGTAAGCACCGGCCATCATGAACAGCGTGCCGTACATGATGATCATCACGTCGAAAGCCCAGGCATGCGGGTGGTCCAGCGCGTAGCGCGAGAACACCTCCCAGGTGATCATGAGCGTCAGCGCCACGATCAGCCATGAAAAGAACTGGCCGACGAAAGTGCTGACCTTGTCGACCGTCAGAAGCAGGTTTTGCATGGCGTGGTCGCTATGAAATGAATCAGCCACCCAGGGCAGGCCCGGGTGGCCGACGAAAGGGACGCGTGAAAACTCAGGCCTTCTTCGGTGCCGCGGCCTTGGCGCCGAAGAAGTGGCTCACGGCCATGCGCCGGCTGACGTAAGTGTCCTGGTCCCACTTCACGGTGCGCTCGGCGAAGGCTTTCTGCGACTCGACGATTTCCTTGAAGAGTGCGTTCTCGGCCGACTTCTTCACCAGGATCGCGTCCCACAAAGTGAGCTGATCCTGCAGCACCGCGTCAGGTGTCTTGTAGAACTTGACCTTGTCCTTGGTCTGCAGTTCGATGTAGTCCTTGGAGTAGCGGTCGATCGCCTTCCACGACATGTCGGCCGACGAGGCCTCCACGGCATTGGCGATGATGGCCTTGAGCTTGGCCGGCAGCGCCTCGTACTTGGTCTTGTTGAAGGTGATCTCGAAGGTCTCGGCGCTTTGGTGGTAACTCTGCAGCATGCACACCTTGGAGACGTCGGGGAACCCGAGCAGGCGGTCGGAGGTGGCGTTGTTGAACTCGGCGCCGTCGAGCAGGCCACGGTCCATGGCCGGCACGATTTCGCCGCCCGGCAAGGCATTCACCGCCGCGCCCATGGCCGTGAACAGGTCGATCGCCAGCCCGTTGGTGCGGAACTTCAGGCCCTTGAAGTCGGCCGACTTGGTGATGGGCTTCTTGAACCAGCCCAGCGGCTGCGTCGCCATCGGGCCGTACAGGAACGAGGTGACGTTGCCGCCGATCGAGGCATAGAGCTTGGTCAGCAGTTCCTGACCGCCGCCGTACTTGTGCCAGGAAAGCAGCATGTTGGCGTCCATGCCGAAGGCCGGGCCGGAGTTCCACAGCGCCAGCGCGTTTTGCTTGCCGTAGTTGTAGCCCAGCACGCCATGGCCGCCGTCGAGCGTGCCTTTGGAGACCGCGTCAAGCAGGCCGAACGCCGGCACCACCGAACCCGCCGGCAGCACTTCGATCTTCAGCTCGCCGCCAGTCATGTCGTTGACCTTCTTGGCGAAGTCCTGCGCGTACTCGTGGAAGATGTCTTTGGACGGCCAGGTGCTCTGGAAGCGGAAGCTGGTGGTCTGCGCCTGGGCCAGCATGGGTGCGGCCATAGCACTGGCGCCCACCGTGGTGGCGGCGGCGGACTGGAGGAACTTGCGGCGTGGTGCCGGCTTCTTGGCTTCGGTCATTGGGTGTCTCCTGTGCGCTGGCGTGGCGCAAATGCATGGGTGGTGAAGAAACAGGCACGGTAACGCCGCAACACTATCCGGGGCAGTTCGGTTCATCGCTATTCGGTGAAGCCCAGGGGTACCGCGTCAAATGGTCGCACCGCGGGGCGGCGCAGACTCCGGCTGGCCGCTGGCGACCTCACAGGCAGCGTGCAGGTCAAAACTGATCTGACTTTCCGGCAGCAGATGGTGTCGCAGCATGAAGTGCAGCGTCACCAGCGCCGCGTCGACCGTCATCGCGCCGTCGGCCAGACATTGCTGCACCTGCCGTGGTCGCATCCGTTCGAAGGCTGCCACTTCACCGTCCTGGTTTTGCGGCACGGCGCCGGCCGGCAAGGCGATGTCGTAGCTGTACAACCACTCGTGCTGCAGGCCATCGGCAATGTCGCGGTGCACGGCCAGCACGCCGGCAGGTTTGGCCCGCCCGGCAAGTTGCCGATCGAGCCCGGCCTCCTCCCAGGCCTCGCGCAGCAGCGCCTGGTGCGGCGTCTGGTCGAAGGGCACGCCGCCGCCAACCATGTTGTCGAGCAAACCGGCGTCGGTGGCCTTGTGCGACGAGCGCCGCGCGATCCACAGCTGGCAAGGCCTGCCTGCGTCGTCGGCCACGTAGCCGGTCGCATGCGCGCCGAAGGTCAGCGCGCCCCAGAAGCGCGACGCCGCGCGCTCGATCAGCGCCAGCGGCCGCAGCGACTGCGGGTCACGCAAGGCGTAGGTCTCGTCACGCCAGGCGCGAATGTGGCCTAGCGCGCGAAGTGCCTGGTGCAGTCGCGCCAAGGCGGCGTCGCGCTCGGGCGGGTCCGTCAGCAGCTCGACCTGTTGGCCGTCGACGCGAAGCACATCGGCAAAGCCCGCCAGCACCGGCAGGTGGTGCACGGCGACCGAGCCGACCACGCAACCATCGACCACAAAAGGCAGGCGGACGACTTCGCGGCGTGTCGCTGCCACGACGATGGCGCGGACCATCGCCTCGCCGTCGCGGTCGCCCTCGATCACAGAGGCTCGAACTCCGCAAACATCTGCGCCGCTTCGGCCAGCGTGTTCAAGGACACGTAGTCGCAGATGGCGCCGAAGCGCTGCCACATCGCCAACACGGTGGGGTCGTGGTGGGCGCGCGCTATGGCCTCGGGTGATGTCCACTCGAACACTTCGAGCACGCTGCCGTCGCTCGCGCGCATGGCGATCGGCACCCGCGCGGTGGCCAGCCCCAGGTCTTGCAGCGTGGGCACATGGGCACGCACCTCGGCGAGCAACGCGGCCTCATGGCCGGGCTTGGGGCGGTAGCAGGCGATCACGATGCGCGGCATGGTCACGCTCCTTGAATTGGCGTTCAGGCCAACGGGTTCAGGCAGTCTCGGGCACCGGCGCCGTGACGCCGGTGCGCCAGCGCTGCAACAAGGCTTGCCACTTCGATCGCGCAGCCTTGAGGTGGCGCTCCTTCACGTGGCCGTAGCCGCGGATGTCTTCGGGCAGGCGCGCGATTTCCGCAGCCAACGCGAGGTTCGCGCCGTTCAGTGTTTGCAGCAGCTCGTCGATGCAGGCACGGTACTCAAGGATCAGCGCGCGCTCGGTGCGCCGCTCGGTGCTGTAGCCGAAGATGTCCAGCGCCGTGCCGCGCAGGCCTTTCATGCGAGCCAGCACACCGAACAGCGGCCGCACCCAGCTACCAAAAGGCTGCTTGATGAGTTCACCTTGAGCGTTCTTTTTCGCAAGCAAAGGCGGTGCGAGGTGGTGCACGATCTTCACGTCACCGTCAAACATCGAGGCAATCTTGTTCGTGAACGCCGCATCGGTGTGCAGCCGCGCCACTTCGTACTCGTCCTTGTAAGCCATCAGCTTGAAGAGGTAGCGCGCCACGGCCTCGCTGAGTTTCGTGCCGCCAAGCCTGGTTTCGGTTGCACGCACCTTCTCGACAAAAGCCCTGTAGTCGGCGGCGTAGGCTGCGTTCTGGTAGGACGTCAGGAAGTCCACCCGTTTGGCCAGCATCTCGTCGAGCGAAGGCTTCTTCACGAACTGGATCACCTGCTGCGCGGCGTACAGCGCCTGCACCGCGGCCAGGTCGTGCGCGCAGCGCCGGCCCCACTCGAACGCGGCCTTGTTGTTCTCGATCTGCACGCCGTTGAGTTCCATCGCGCGCATCAGCGCGGCAAACGAGATCGGCACGCGGCCCTTTTGCCAGGCAAAACCCAAGATCAGCGGGTTGGTGTAGATCGAGTTGCCGATGAGCTGCGTGGCCGCGACTTCGGCATCGAAGGCGCCGACCAGCGCCTCGCCCACGCTGCTGCGGATGGCGATCTCGCAGTTCGCGCCGGGTGCCTGCCAGTCGGCGTTCTTCACGAAGGCCGCGGTCGGTGTGCCGTGCGAGTTAAGTGCCACAAAGGTGCGGTCCTTTTGCATCACCGTCAGCGTGTACTTGTTGGCCGCGACGATGCTGTCGCAGGCGATCACCAGGTCGGCCTTGGCGGTGTCGACCTTGGTCGTGTAGATCGCCTCGGCGCGGTTGGCAATCTGGATGTG
>JANLYV010000219.1:0-2739 GCA_031365825.1 Rubrivivax sp.
CGGCCATGTCGGCGATTCGCGCGCCTACCGCCTGCGCGCCGGGCGGCTGCAGCAGATCACGCGCGACCACTCGCTGTTGCAGGAGCAGATCGACGCCGGCCTCATCACCGCCGAACAGGCGGCGTTCTCGGCCAACAAGAACCTGGTGACACGCGCGGTCGGCGTCGAAGACACGGTGCTGCTCGAAACGCACCAGCACGACATCCTGCCCGGCGACCTGTTCCTGATGTGCAGCGACGGCCTGTCCGACATGCTCGACGACGCCAGCATCGCGCAAGTGTTGTTGGCTTACACCGCGCTTGAAGATGCAGCCAAGGCGCTGGTGGATGCAGCCAATGAAGCAGGTGGAAAGGATAATATCGCGGTCGTTTTGGCGCGCGCCCCAGGTGGCGTGCCCATGGCGACGAGGTCCTGGTGGCCCTTCAAGCGTGACGGTCAGCGTTGATGGGGTCAGCACTGATGGTCATTGCAGCAGGGTCAGAACAAAGTGTTGAGGAGCGCTGCTTAGGGTGGGTGACTGAATGCGGTCGTCGGCCTGCGGTGCGGGGGTGAGCATGGGCAAGCTGGTGGTATCGCTCGACGGTGTGGTGATCAAGGAAGTCCAGGTCACCAAGGACAAGACGACGCTCGGTCGTCGGCCCTACAACGACATCGTGATCGACAACCTGGCCGTCAGCGGCGAGCACGCGGTGTTGCAGATGGTGGGTGCCGACGTCTTCATCGAAGACCTGAACAGCACCAACGGCACCTACATCAACGGCAAGGCCATCAAGAAGCAACTGCTGCAACACAACGACACGGTCGAGATCGGCAAGTACAAGATCAAGTACCTCGTCGACGAAGGCCATGACTACGAAAAGACCATGATCATGCGGCCCGGCGCCATGCCCGGCGCTGGCAATGGCGGCGACGTGCAGCGCCCGCACTCGGGCTTCGGGGCGCTACAAGCCACACCGTCACTGCCGGCGGCGCAGCCGGCCTTGATCAAGGTGCTCAACGGTGCCGCGGCAGGACGTGAAGTGACGCTGACCAAGGTCGTCACCACCGTGGGCAAGCCCGGCGTGCAGGTGGCGTCCATCACCAAGCGACCCAACGGCTACGCCTTCGCCCATGTCGAGGGCAATTCGCGGCCGATGGTGAACGGGATCCCGCTCACCGGCGATTCGATTCCGCTGCGCAACGGCGACGTGATCGAACTCGCCGGCACGCAGATGCAGTTCATCTTCCGCTAGACCGGAGGCAACGCGCCGGCCTGTCTCGCCGCGTTCGAGCGCATGCTGCGCGGCGCTCAACTCGGCGGCGCACGCGGTGAAGATTTCGCGACTTCTGCGGCTGAAATCGGCGCGCTCTATGGGCTTGCAGCTTGATGGGGGTGGCTTGGGAGTTCAGCATCGGGGCCCGCTCTCGCAACGGCTTTTCATGCAAATCCGGGTTCTCGGATGCTCCGGCTCGATCGCCGCCGGTAGCCGCACCACTTCATTCCTCATCGACGACGACGTGCTCGTCGATGCCGGCACCGGCGTGGGCGACCTCAGCCTCGACGCGATGGCGCGCATCGACCACATCTTCGTCAGCCACTCGCACCTCGACCACGTGCTGGCCATAGGTCTGCTGGCCGACAGCGTCACGCGCCGCCGTGCTGCACAAAAGCGGCCGGCCGTGCAGGTGCATGCGCTGGCCAGCACACTGGCGGCGCTGAAGACGCACATCTTCAACGGCGTCATCTGGCCCGACTTCACGCGGCTGCCCAGCCCTGAGCAGCCCGTGCTGGCCTTCCACGCGCTGAACGTCGGCGACGTCATCACGCTCGGCGCGCGGCGAATCGAAGCGCTGCCGGCCTCGCACACCGTGCCGGCCGTGGGCTTTGCTGCCAGCATCGTGGGCTCGGCCCAGGGTGCCTGGGTCTTCACCGGCGACACCGGTCCCAACCCGGCGCTGTGGGCGCGGCTGGCAACGATCCCCATCCATAGCCTGGTGATCGAAACCGCTTTCGGCGACGAGGAGATCGAGCTCGCGCGCATCAGCCGCCACCTCTGCCCTTCGCTGCTGGCGGCCGAGCTGGCGCAGTTGAAGTCGCCGATCGAGGTGCTCATCACGCACATCAAGCCGGGTGAGGTGGGTGCGGTGATGTCGGAGATCACGGCCCGGGAACTGCCGCACCGCATCACGGCGCTGGCGGCCGGGCACGTTGTCACGATCGGCTGAACCGGCCAACGCCGCAGCGCGGCGGAAGGTGACACAGCACGTCAACATGGGCGCCCCGCGGCCGCAGACATGGCCGCGAAACGTCACTGCAGCGTCACAAACGAGGGCTTGACCCCTTTCAGCTGTGCGATTCCCCACGCTTCAAGGCTGGCACGCGGCCTGCATTCACTTCCAGCGTCGAGTCCCCACCCGCCCCCGTCCCCTCAAGGAGTTATTGAATGAACCGTATGCAACGCACTGCCCAAAAAGGTTTCACCCTGATCGAACTGATGATCGTCGTGGCGATCATCGGCATCCTGGCCGCCGTGGCCCTGCCGGCTTATGTCGATTACACGAAGCGTGCCAAGGCGTCGGAAGTCGTTCTCGCCGCCAGTGGCGCGCGCACCTGCGTCAGTGAAATCGTGCAATCGGCTGGTGCCACCTTTGACGCGAGCAGCTGCGGGCAAGGCTTCATAGTTACCAAGTACGCCTCAGGCATGTTAGTGACAGCATCAGGTCTGGTTACGGTTACCGGTGCTATTGATGCGGCAAACG
>JANLYV010000220.1:0-8841 GCA_031365825.1 Rubrivivax sp.
GCAGCCGCGCGCGCGTGAGAGCGTCGAGCGCGCCGAAAGGCTCGTCCATCAACAGCATCTTCGGCTCCATCGCCAGCGCGCGCGCGATGCCCACGCGCTGCTTCATGCCACCGGAGATTTCACCCGGCAGCTTGTCCTTGGCGTGGCTCAGGCCGACCAGGTCTAACGCTGCAAGCGAACGGGCCCGCCATTGCGGCCTGGTCTCCTTTTCGCTGAAGACACGCTCGACTGCGAGGTTGACGTTGTCCAGGCACGAAAGCCAGGGCAGCAGCGAATGGTTCTGGAAAACCACGCCACGGTCGGGCCCGGGGCCCTTGAGCTCGCGGTCATCGAGCAGCAGCACGCCGCTGGTGGGTGTCGTCAGCCCGGCCACGAGGTTGAGCAGGGTCGACTTGCCGCAGCCCGAATGCCCGATGAGGGTGACGAACTCGCCGCGTTCGATGTTCAGGTTGATGTCGCGCAGCGCCACGAACGGGCCTTGCTTGGTGGCGAAGCTCATGCCGACGCCGCTGACTTGCAACATCGCGCGGCCGTTGATGCGGTGGTTCATGATGGTGTGCTCCCTCAGCTGTACTCGAAGCGCCGCGCCACCGCCATCAGCAGCCATTCGAGCAACAGCCCGACGACGCCGATGACGACGATGGCAATGATGATGTGGGCGACGTTGAGGTTGTTCCACTCGTCCCAGACCCAGAAGCCGATACCGACACCGCCGGTGAGCATCTCGGCCGCGACGATGACGAGCCAGGCCGTGCCGACCGAGAGGCGCACGCCTGTCAAGAGGTAGGGCATCACCGCCGGCAAGAGGATGCGTGTGGCGATGCGCCATTCGCTTAACTTGAGCACGCGCGCGACGTTCAGGTAGTCCTGCGGCACACGCTGCACGCCGACGGCGGTGTTGATGACCATCGGCCAGATCGAACAGATGAAGATGGTCCAGATGGCGGCCGGGTTGGCGGCCTTGAAGACCAGCAGACCGATAGGCAACCAGGCCAGCGGCGACACCGGTTTCAACAGGCTGATGAGCGGCGAGACCATGCGGTTGAGCACGGCAAAGCGGCCGATCAGAAAACCCAGCGGAATGCCGACGAGTGCCGCCAGGCCGAAGCCCAGGCCTACGCGTTCAAGCGAGAACAGCACGTTCCAGCCTATGCCCTGGTCGTTCGGGCCCTTGCGATAGAACGGGTCGGCAAAGAGCTTGACCGCGGCTTCGAAGGTCGCCGCGGGCGTCGGCATCGAGCCGCCCTTTTGCGTGAGCAGGGCCCAGATGGCGATGATCAAGGCCAGGCCGGCGAGGGGTGGCAGCAGCTTGGCCGAGAGCGCGCGGAGGGCTTCCAACACCACCCGTTCGCGCCGAGCTTGTATTTCCGATCGTCCTGAGCTCGTCGAAGGAAGGGCCCGGGCTTCGACAAGCTCAGCCCGAACGGGCGGGAGAACGTCGCCTGGACCGGCGCGGCGCGCGGCACGCGCCGCGCGCATCTGGGTCGCGGCATCCAGCGGTGAATGGAAAACAGCACTGACCATGTGATTCCCCTGGTACTCAGGCCGCGGGCGCGGCACGCAGCTTGAAGCTGTCGGCGTACCTGGCCGGCTCGGCGCCGCTCCAGACCACGCCGTCGATGAGCTTGCTCGTGCGCATCTCGCTCTTGGGCAAGCTGACCTTGAGCTGCGCTGCGGCTTGTGTGTAGATCTCGATCTGATTGATCGCCTTGGCCACACCCAGGTAGTCGGGGTGCTCCTTGAGCAGGCCCCAGCGCTTGTGCTGCGTCAGGAACCACATGCCGTCGCTGAGGTAGGGGAAGGTCACCGCGCCGTCGTTGAAGAACCTCATGTGGTTGGCGTCGTCCCAGGTCTTGCCCAGGCCGTTTTGATACCGCCCCAGGATGCGCTGGTTGATGGCGTCGACGCTGGTGTTGACGTAGGACTTGTCGGCGATGGTCTCGGCCATCTGGTTCTTGTTGCTCAGGCTGGCGTCGATCCAGCGGCCGGCTTCGAGCACGGCGCTGGTCACCGCACGCGCGGTGTTAGGAAACTTCTTCGCAAATTCGCCGGTGCAGCCCAGCACCTTCTCGGGATGGTCCCTCCAGATGTCCTGCGTGGTGACGGCGGTGACGCCGATGCCGTCGATCACCGCGCGGTGGTTCCAGGGCTCGCCGACACAGTAGCCGTCCATGTTGCCCACGCGCATGTTGGCCACCATCTGCGGTGGCGGCACGGTGATGACCTTGGCATCGCGCATAGGGTGGATGCCGGCAGAGGCCAGCCAGTAGTACAGCCACATCGCGTGCGTGCCGGTGGGGAAGGTCTGCGCGAAGGTGTGCTCCTGGCCCGGCGCGCGCTTGTCGGCGGCCATCACTTTGGCCAGGCTGGCGGCGTCGACGGCGCCTTTGTCGGCCAGCTTCTTTGACAGCGTGATGGCCTGGCCGTTGTGGTTCAGCGTCATCAGCACCGCCATGTCCTTCTTCGGCCCGCCGATACCCTGGTGCACGCCGTACACCAGCCCGTAGAGCACATGCGCCATATCGAGCTCACCGTTGACGAGCTTGTCGCGCACGCCGGCCCACGAGGCTTCCTTGCTGAGCACGATCTTCACGCCGTACTTTTCGTCGAACTTCAGCACCGAGGCCATCACCACCGAGGCGCAGTCGGTGAGCGGGATGAAGCCGATGCGCACTTCCTTCTTCTCGGGCGCGTCGGAGCCTGCGGCCCAGGCGCCGCTGCTTGCGACACTGGCGGCGACACCGGCAGCGACCCCCGCAGCCGTCGCGCCCGTGGCCACGGCACTCTTGATGAATTGCCTGCGTTCTTCGCTCATCAAACCCTCGCGTGTATGCATACCCAACTCCTGCAATGACGAATGAAAAAAGCGCCTTGACCTCGGGCCGCCGACATCGCTGTCGAGGGCTCGTGGGTCAGGCGCCTTTGCCCGAATCCTGTGCTTGCGGCGCGCGCCGTTGCGCGCTGCAGTTGCGGGATCTCTTGCAAACGCCGTGCCAAGGCCACCGCCCGGGCGGCGATGGAAGTGATGCACCACGAGCGTTGGTTTTGCCGTGGCAGAAGTCCGCAACACGCGCCAGCTTGGTGCAGCGCAGCAAGGCGGCGGTGCGCGTTCGAACGCTCAGGCCGGCGGGTGCAGCAGGTCGCGCGCGGCGACGATGCGCTCGGCCACGTCGGCCAGACGCTGGCTGCGGTCCATCGCCAGTTTGCGCAGGTGCTTGAAGGCCTGCTCTTCGCTCAGGCCCACCTCGTCCATCAACACGCCCTTGGCGCGCTCGATGAGCTTGCGCTCGCTCAGCTGCGTCTGCGCCGATTCGAGCTGGCCGCGCAGGCTGCGGTCCTGCTCGAAGCGTGCGATGGCCACGCGCAACACGGGCGTTAGCCGTTGTGGCAGCAAGCCGGCGATGACGTAGGCGCTGACGCCGGCGCGCAGCGCCTGCTGCATCGGCACGGGGCTTTGATCTTCGGCAAACACCACCACCGGCCGCGGGTGGGTGGAGGAGACGGTGGCCAGATGCTCGAGCGTGTCGCGCGAGGGTGATTCGCTGTCGACGATGACGACATCGGGCTGGAGGCGCACGACGCAGTCGTGCACCAGCAGCGCCGAGTCGATGACGCCGACGACGAAGTGCCCCTGCCGCGTGAGTTCGTCATGGATGACACTGACGCGGTGCGCGCCGTCGTCGATGAGCAGCACGCGCAGGGCGGCGCTGGCGTCGGTCGGCGGGGCGTGTGACTCTCGGCGCGTCATGCGCCGTACAGCCGCAAGATCCGTGCCCTGCGGCGACCCGGCCCGTGCGCCGTCAGGGCTTGAGTACGCGCGCCACCTTCGCGCCACGCAATCGATGCGCCTGCGGCATGCCGGCGCCGAGCAGCGGCTGCAGGTAGTGAACAAAGGCGTCGGTGACGTCGGTGCCCGAAGCGCTGAGCAGCTGGCTTTCCATCGTGCGTGTCTTGCCGGCGACGGCTTCCAGCGGCAGCAACTGGTAGTCGACGGCGTAGTTGCCGCTGCGCTGGATGGCCACCGAGCCACTGCGCCCGCCCCACATCGCGAACTGCACGGCGCGCTCGCCGACCTCGCGCGCTTCGCGCTGGTCGACATCGCTGACGCAGCCGAGGAAGCTGCGCTGCAGGTAGCCGAAGGTGTCGCCACGCACGCGCTTGAAACCGAGCCTGGCCTTGATCTGATCGCACAACAGGTCGGCGAGCGCGCCGGTACCCGAAAGCTGCACGTTGCCATGCGCGTCCTTGCCCAGGCTGGGTGCGAGCTGGCTGATGATGGCTGCGCCTGTCGCATCGTGGATGCCTTCGCTGACGGCGATGACGCAGCGGCCAAAGCGCGCGTAAGTCTCTTTCACATCGGCGAGGAAACGTTCGATCTCGAACACGCGTTCGGGCACGTAGATGAGGTGCGGGCCGTCGTCGGGGAATTTGCGCGCCAGTGCCGCGGCGGCGGTCAGGAAGCCGGCATGGCGGCCCATCACCACGCCGACGTAGACGCCTGGCAGCGCGGCGTTGTCGAGGTTGGCGCCGGCGAAGGCCTGCACCACGAAGCGTGCGGCCGAGGGGAAGCCCGGCGTGTGGTCGTTGCCGACCAGGTCGTTGTCTATGGTCTTGGGGATGTGCATGCAGCGCAGCGGGTAGCCGACCTTGGTCGCCTCTTGGCTGACGATGCGCACGGTGTCGCTGGAGTCGTTGCCGCCGATGTAGAAGAAGTGAGCGATCTGATGCGCGCGCAGCACGGCGAAAATTTCCTGGCAGTACTTCAGGTCGGGTTTGTCGCGGGTCGAGCCCAGCGCCGCGGCCGGCGTGGCCGCCACGTTTTCGAGCTGCTGCACCGTCTCCTGCGTCAGGTCGATGAAGTCTTCGTCGACGATGCCGCGCACGCCGTGGCGCGCACCGTAGACGCGGCTGACTTCACCAAAGCGGCGCGCTTCGAGCACCACGCCGGCCATCGACTGGTTGATCACGGCGGTCGGGCCTCCGCCCTGGGCGACGAGGATTTTTCCTGAGGGCATGCTGGGTTTCCTGCGGTCTGGGGTGCACGGCGCGCACGCATTTTGCTTCGTAAGCGCACAGGATTTCAGGGTTCGCCCGAAGCTGCTTCTTAGGGTGATGCCCGGAGCGGGGCGGCTATCCTTTCCGGCTATAGTGCCGCCCTCCACGGCCCAACCCGGCCATGGGTTCGGCTCACAAGGTCGGGGTGTCGTGACTGGTTTCTTAGGCAGCGCCGCGAGGCATGATCGCGCGGATGTCTGGAGGATTTTCGAGTGGACTTTGCCGAGCAGCAACGCAACCCAAGCAAGCATGCGGTGGGTTTCGCCGTGGTGCTGGCCCTGCACCTGGTGCTTGGTTGGGCCCTGGTCAACGGCCTGGCGCAGCGCTTGGTCGAGGTCATCAAGTCACCGCTTGAAACCAAGATCATCGAAGAGGTGAAGCCGCCGCCGCCGCCGCCGCCCGAGAACCTGCCGCCGCCGCCGAAGTTCGCGCCACCGCCGCCTTCGTTCGTGCCGCCGCCCGAAGTCAATGTGAACGCGCCATCGAACCCGGGCCCGAGCATCACCACCACCACGGTGGCGCCACCGCCGGCGCCCTTCGTGCCCACGCCTGCGCCGGCACCACCGGCCCCGGTGGCGGTGGCCGCGCCGGTGCGCACCGAGCCCAAGCTCGACTTCAATGTCTGCGACAAGCCCGAATACAACGCCGCCGCGCGCCGCGCTGAAGCGCAGGGTGCGGTGACGGTGGTCTACACCATGGAGACCAACGGCACGATCACCAACGCCACGGTGGAAAAGTCAGCCGGCCCGTCGCGCGAACACAAGATGCTCGACCGCCTCACGCTCGACGCAGTCACGGCCTGCAAAGGCAGGCCCGGCACGCTGGATGGCAAACCCGAGAAGCTGACTTCCCGCGTCACCTACGTCTGGAAGATCACCGACTGACACCCCTGTGTTCCATGGCGCGGTGCCTTACCCAAGCAAGCCGCGCGCCCCCGTTCCTGTTGGAGAAAACATGTCGATCATGAAGACCTCGCGCGAGCCAAAGCTCGCTACCAAGTGGGCCGCTTCGCTGCTGGCCGCGTTCACCCTGGCCATGAGCCTGCCCTTGACGGCGCTGGCCCAGGCGGCCTCGGCACCACCGGCCGCTGTGACACCCGCACCCGCACCTGCACCGGCGGCCGCACCGCCGGCGGCCGCACCGGCAGTCGGCGTCATCACCGAAGAAGCGGTCGACAACCCGTACGGTTTGAAAGCGCTGTGGTCGCAGGGCGACGTTGTCGCCCGTGGCACGCTGATCATCATGACCATCATGTCCATGGGCAGCTGGTACGTGATCTTCACCAAGCTCTTCGAACAACGCCAGATGCTCAAGAGCGCAAAGAGCTCGGCCGACACGTTCTGGAAGGCCAACTCGGTGAAGGCCGGCGTCGGCGCCCTGGAAGAAGGTTCGGCCTTCCGCTACATCGCCGAACAGGGCATCAAGGCCAGCGACCACCACGAGGGCACGATGGTCGAGAGCATCGACAAACATACCTGGCTCAGCATGTCGGTCGACCGCTCGGTGGGCAGCATCCAGAACCGATTGCAGGACGGCATGGCCGTGCTCGCCACGGTCGGTTCGACCGCACCTTTCGTCGGCCTCTTCGGCACCGTCTGGGGCATCTACAACGCACTCGTGAAGATCGGCATCAGCGGCCAGGCATCGATCGACAAGGTCGCTGGCCCGGTGGGCGAAGCGCTGATCATGACGGCCATTGGCCTGGCCGTGGCCGTGCCCGCGGTGATGGGCTACAACTGGCTCGTGCGTCGCAACAAGCAGGTGATGGACCAGACCAGAGCCTTCGCAGGCGACCTGCACAACGTGTTGATCGCCGGAAAGCGCTGATCCCACCATGGGCATGAACGTGGGCGCGTCGTCCGAAGACGCGGAAGAGCAGTTCAACAACAGCATCAACACCACCCCGCTGGTGGATGTGATGCTGGTGTTGCTGATCATCTTTCTGATCACGATTCCGGTCGTCACGCAGTCGATCAAGCTCGAGCTGCCCAAAGAGCGCAACCTGCCGACGCAGACCAAGCCCGAGAACATCGTCATCGCCGTGAATCGTGATGGCGAGATGCACTGGGGCATCGAGAAGCTGGCTGACGTCGAGGCTCTGGTCAAACGCCTGAAGGTCGAGTCGGTGAAAGAGCCGCAGCCCGAAGTGCACATCCGTGGTGACTCTGAAGTGCGCTACGAGGCCGTCGGCCGCGTCGTCGTGGCCTGCCAGCGCGCCGGCATCTTCAAGGTGGGGTTCATCACCGAACCGCCGGCGGGTCCCGGAACCCGGTTGAAGTAGATCGAACTAGAGCTAGGGCAAATCAGTATGGCAATGAACGTAGGTACGGCCGGCGGCGACCCCGACGGCGAAGTGATGGTGGACATCAACACCACGCCGTTGATCGACGTGATGCTGGTCCTGCTCATCATGTTCATCATCACCATCCCGATCCAGACGCACGCGGTGAAGATGAACATGCCGACGCCGAACAACGCGGCGCCGCCGCCCAAGCCGCCGGAGATCATCCGCATCGACGTCGACTTCGACGGCACCATCAGCTGGAACGGCGAAACCATCAACGCCGGCGACCGCGCCGCCGTCGAAACCCGTCTGGCCGCGGTCGCGGCCATGCCCGACCAGTCGGAAGTGCACCTGCGGCCGAACAAACTCGTGACCTACAAGCACGTGGCGATGATCATGGCCACGGCACAGCGGCTGGGGGTGACCAAGATCGGTATCGTCGGCAACGAACAGTTCCTCTGACCCATGAAGATCGTCCGTGCTTTGCTTGCCCTCCTGTTCGCCGCGGCGTCGCTGCCGGTCGTGCAAGCCCAGGGCGTGCGCCCCGAAGTCGGCAAGCCGCTGCAACAGGCGGGGGAGTTGCTGCGCGCGGGCAAGGCCAAGGAAGCCCTGGCCAAGGTGCGCGAAGCCGAGAACGCGCCTGGCCGCACCGGCAGCGAGCAGCTCACCATCGACCGCATGAAGGCTGCCGCGGCGCAGCGCGCCGGTGACTCGGGCACGGCGATCCAGGCGCTGGAGGCTATCTACGGCAAGACCAGCGGCACCGAGCAGGGCCAGGTGGCCGAGCAGCTGGCCTCGGCCTACGCGCAGCAACGCAACAACGCCCGCGCCAGCGAGTGGGTGGGCAAGGCGATCCAGGCCGGCAACAACGGCAGCGGCATCCGCCAGCTGCAAAGCTACCTGCAGTCGGCCAGCGGCGACTACTCGGCCATCGCCAAGGATTCGGCGGCCTCGGTCTCGGCGGCAGAGCAGGGTGGCCGCCGCCCTGACGAAGGTGACCTGCTGCGCCTGGCCGATGCACAACAGCGCCTGGGCAATACCAACAGCTACGTGCTGACGCTGGAAAAGCTGCTCGCCTACTACCCGAAGAAGGACTACTGGAACGCCTACCTCGGCCGGCTGCCGCGCAAGACCGGCTTCGGCGACCGCTTCGCGCTCGATGTGCTGCGCCTGAAGCTGGCTGCGGGCGTGCTCACCAAGACCGACGACTACATGGAAATGGCGCAGCTCGCGCTGCAGGCCGGGCTGCCCGCCGAAGGCCGCAAGATCGTCGACAAGGGCTTCGCCAGCAAGGCGCTGGGTGAAGGCCCCGAGGCCGAGCGCCACAAGCGGCTGCGCGACCTGGCGCTGAAGAAGGAAGAAGAAAACAAGGTGGCCATCGCCAACCATGCCGCCGAAGCTTCGGCTGAAAAGGACGGCAACGCGCTGGTGCAGGTGGGCTACCAGTACGTGACCATGGGCGAGGTCGACAAGGGCATCGAGCTGATCGACACCGGCATCAA
>JANLYV010000221.1:0-16925 GCA_031365825.1 Rubrivivax sp.
GACATCCACAGCCGCGGCACCACCGTGCTGCTGGTCGAGCAGAACGCCTCGCGCGCCTTGAGCCTGGCCAACCGCGGCTATGTCATGGAGTCGGGCGAGATCACCATGAGCGGCGAGGCCAAGGCGCTGCTGAACGACCCCAAGGTGCGCGCCGCGTATCTGGGCGAGTAGGTCGCGCAGCGCATCGACGCCGGGCCGGTGCCGCCTCGGTAACGCTGCGGTCACGGCCGGCGCCTAAGGTGCGCCCGCTTGAGTCCGACCACCACAGCGCCAGAACTGCGGTGACGACCCAGCCCCGCAACCTCGCAGGAGCGCCACCATGCCCTACGTCTACGTCGACCGCATTGCCGTCACCGAAGGTGCTGCCACGGCTTCATTCGTCATCCGCCTGGATGCGCCCTCGCTCAGCGAGATCAGGCTCACCTATTCCCAGGACAACGGCACCGCGCTGAACGGCAGTGACTACACCTACGGCACCGGCACGCTGACCTTCGCCCCGGGCGAGACGAGCAAGACGCTGCAGGTGCCCATCATCAGCAACCTCGTGGCTGAGGCGACCGAGTTCTTCTGGCTCGACCTCAGCGGCGCGGTCGGCGCCGTCATCGGCCAGCGCTACACGCCGGCGCTGATCTTCGACAACGACGCCAGTGTCGGCACACCGGCCATCACGGTGGGCGACGTGGTGGTCGACGAGATGGCGCGCACGGCCAATTTCTTTGTCGCGTTGAACCGGCCCTCGGCTGGCGTCGTGAGCCTGAACTTCAGCACCGCCGACGACACCGCGCTGGCCGGTCAGGACTACGCCGCAGGCGCCGGGGCCTTGAGCTTCGCGCCGGGCGAGATGGTGAAGACGGTGACCATCAACCTCAGCGACGACACCACGGCCGAAGCCGACGAGCGCTTTCAACTGGTGCTGAGCAACGTGGCCGGTGCCACCGTGGCCGACGGCGTGGCCGTGGCCACCATCGGGCGCAACGATGCCGCGCCGGTAACCTCACCGCAGCTCTTCTCCTGGCCGCTGGCGGCAAGCGAAGGCGAGACCTTCGCCACCTTCGTGATCCAGCTCAGCGCACCGTCGCTGAATGAAGTGCGCGTCAACTATTCGCAGGACAACGGCACCGCGCTCAATGGCAGCGACTACAGCTACTACACCGGCACGCTGGTGTTCGCGCCGGGCGAAACGCTGAAGACGCTGCCCATCCCGGTGCTGGACGACACCGTGGCCGAAGCCACGCAGCTGTTCTGGTTGGACTTGAACGGCGCCATCAACGCCACGGTGGCACAACGCTACACGCCGGCGTTGATCTTTGATAACGACGGAAATACCGGCACACCGGGCTTGAGCGTCAGCGACTTGGTGATCGACGTAGCGGCCTTGAAGGCAAGCTTCTTCGTGTCGTTGAACCGGCCCGCCACCAGCACGGTGACGGTGGCCTACAGCAGCGCCGACGACACCGCCCGCGCCGGGTTGGACTACCGCGCCGGCGCCGGCACGCTGAGCTTCGCCCCGGGCGAGATGGTGAAGACGGTGTCTTTCGATCTCTTCGACGACAGCAACGCCGAGACCGACGAGTTCTTCCAGCTGCAGCTGTCCAGCCCCACCAACGCGACTCTCGCCGACGCCACCGGCGTGGCGCTGATAGGCCGCAACGACACCGCGCCGACGAGCACGCCGTACATCACGGCGCGCGTGGGGGCCGTGAGCGAAGGCGACACCTTCGCCAGCTTCGTGGTGCAGCTGAGCGCGCCGTCGCTGAACGAGGTCCGTGTCAATTTCAGCCAGGACAACGGCACCGCGCTCAACGGCAGCGATTACAGCTACTACACGGGCACGCTCGTGTTCGCGCCGGGCGAGACACTGAAGACGCTGCCCATCCCCGTGCTCGACAACACCACGGCCGAGGCTACCGAACTCTTCTGGCTCGACCTGAGCGGGCCGGTCAACGCCATCGTCGCGCAGCGCTACACGCCGGCGCTGATCTTCGACAACGACGGCACCACGGGGACGCCGGCCGTCTCGGTCAGCGATGTCGTGGTGGATGAGAGCGCGCAGACGGCGAACTTCAGCGTCTGGCTGAGCGGGCCGTCGACCTCGACCGTGACGCTGGCCTACGCCAGTGCCGACGACAGCGCGCGCGCGGCGTCCGACTACACCGCGGTGGCCGGCAGCCTGAGCTTCGCGCCGGGTGAGGTGGTGAAGACGGTGAGCGTGACCATCCTCAACGACAGCCTGGCCGAGACCGACGAACGTTTCCAGCTGCTGCTGTCCAACCCTGTGGGCGCGACCTTGGCCGATGCCATCGGCGCGGCACTGATCGCGCGCAGCGACACCGCCACCGTGGCCCGGCCGCAGGTGCTGGCCACGCCGCTGCAGGTGAGTGAGGGCGACACCTTCGCCTACTTCGTGATCCAGCTCAGCGCGCCATCCTCGAACCCGGTGAGCGTGAACTTCAGCCATGACAACGGCACCGCCGCCAATGGCAGCGACTACAGCTACTACACCGGCACCCTGAACTTCGCGCCGGGCGAGACGGTGAAGCTGCTGCCCGTGCCGATCCTGAACGACACCGCGGTCGAATCGGCCGAGGCCTTTTCGCTCGACCTCTCGGGCCCGGTCAACGCCACGGTGCCGCAGCGTTTCACGGTGGCCACCATCTACGACAACGACAGCGCCGGCAACGTCTTCAGTTACGGCCTGAGCCACGATGTCTACAGCGTCACGAGCGTGCTCGACCGCGTCATCGAAAGCCCCGGTGGCGGCATCGACACGGTGCGCACGAGCATCAGCTACACCTTGCCGGATAACGTCGAAAACGGTGTACTCACTGGCAGCGCGCTGAACCTGCTGGGCAATACCGGCAACAACATCTTCAAGGGCACGGCGGCGGCCAACACCTTCGACGGCAAGGAAGGTGTCGACACCGTGATCTTCAGCGGGCCGCTGGCCAACTACACGCTCAGCGGCGGCGTCGCCACGCGCACGGTGGCCAGCGTGGCCGACGGCAACGACACGCTGTTTGCGGTGGAGCGGCTGCAGTTCAGCGACACCGTTCGCGCGTCCGACACCGCGCCGGGCGGCAACGTCTACGCCGCCTACGCAATGTTCAACGCCGGCTTCGACCGCGCGCCATCCACCGCCGAGCTGAGCATGTGGACGGCGCAGCTCGACCGGCTGGGCAGCCCGCAGGCGCTGGCGCAGGCGATGATCAACTTCTACGCGCCGGGCGTGCCCGACGAAGTGCTGGTGGCGCACCTGTGGGGCACCATTGTCGAGACACCGATCCCGCTGGACGCGCTGTCGACCTACGTCGGCCTGGTGGCCAACGGCAGCTTCACCCAGGCTTCGCTGCTGGAGTTCGTGTCGACCTACGAGCTGAACACGATCGAGATCGTCGGCATCGTCGGCAGCACGCTGACGCTGGACCCGGCGTTCTTCCCGATTCCGGGTTAGCGTGGATGCGGCAAACTGCGCCAGCAAACTAACGCTCAACCTGATCGCCGCGTAGCGTCGCGGCAAATCCTTCACGGAGGCTTTCGATGACAAATGACCACAAATACAGCGGCCCGTCGCGGTCCCACATCATGAGCGCTGGTGCGCTCGCTGCCGCACTGGGCATGGCCGGTTGCGTCTCCACCGGTCCGACCATGGGCGAGAACAAGGGCACGGTCTCGGGCGCTGCCGGTGGCCAGACGGCCGAGAACCAGAACACCGCGCTCGAAAAGTGCGGCGAGACGCTGGGCACGCTGGCGGTGCAGGAGGATGTCAATGCACCTTGGTACAGCCAGCTGCGCAACCACAACCTCGGCTCGACCGTGCCGGTGTTGCGCCTGATGATCCAGCAGAGCAATTGTTTCGTCATCGTCGAACGCGGTGGCGCGATGAACAACATGATGCAGGAGCGGGCCCTGGCGCAAAGCGGTGAGGCGCGCACCGGCAGCAACATGGGCCGCGGCCAGATGGTGGCGGCCGACTACACCATGAGCCCGGCCATCCAGTTCTCTGGCAACACCGGCCGCGCCGGCCTGGGCTCCTTGTTGCCGGGTGTGGCCGGCATCGTGGCCGGCAGCGTCAGCCGCAACGAAGCCTCGACCACCTTGCTGCTCATCGACAACCGTTCGGGCGTGCAGATCTCGGCCGCCGAGGGCACCGGCAAGAACTTCGACTTCGGCATGTTCGCCGGCTTCGGTGGTCTCGGTGCAGCGGGCGGTGGCTATGCCAGCACGCCACAAGGCAAGGTCATCGTCACGGCCTTTGCCGACTCGTACAACCAGATGGTCAAGGCGCTGCGCAACTACAAGGCGCAGACCGTCAAGGGCGGGCTGGGCACGGGTGGACGGCTGGGCGTGGATGGTGGTACGACGCCGGCTTCGCAGGCGGTGACGGCACCGGCGCCCGCCGCTGCCCCCGCGGCAGCGGCCACTACCAAGCCGGCGGCGAAACCTGCGGCGAAACCCGCCGCCAAGCCACCGGCGAAGGCCGCGTCGGCCGGCGGCTGAGGCGGTTCAGTCGGCCTTCGCGCCCGAGGCCTTCACCACGCCTTCGTACTTGGCCAGCTCAGCGCGCACGAAGGCGCTGAACTGTTCGGGCGTGGTCGGCGCGGGCTCGGCCATCAGTGTGGCCATGCGCGTCTTGAGCTCGGCGCTGGCCAGGGCCTCGACGAAGGCCCGGTTCAGCCGTGCCGTCATCTCGGGCGTTAGCCGGGCCGGGCCGAACAGGCCGAACCAGGTGTTGACGTCGAAGCGGGCCAGGCCCAGCTGCGCACCGGCTTCGGCCATCGTCGGCAGTTCGGGCATGGCGCTGGCGCGCCGCGCCGTCGTCACCGCCAGCGCCTTGAGCTTGCCGCCCTTGATGTTGGCCGAAGCCGCAGCCAGGTTGTCGATGTTGAAGTCGACCTGGCCCGAGACCAGCGCCAGCTGCGCCGGCGGGCCGCCGGCGTAGGGGATGTGCACGATGTAGAGGCCTGCCTGCGCCTTGAACATCTCGCCTGCCAGGTGCCCGGCGCTGCCGTTGCCGCCCGAGCCGTAGTTCAGCCGGCCGGGGTGGGCGCGGGCGTGGCGCACCAGGTCGGCGAGCGTGTTGATCTGCAGTCGCGCGGCGGTGTCGGCGTTCATCACCACCACGTTGGGCACCTGCGCCACCAGCGTGATGGGCGTGAAGTCGCGCAGCGGATCGTAGGGCAGCTTGCTGTACAGCCAAGGGTTGATGGCGTGCGTGGCCACCGCGCCCATCAGCAGCGTCTGGCCGTCGGGGGCGGCCTTGGCGACGAGGTCGGCACCGAGAT
This sequence comes from Rubrivivax sp., assembly GCA_031365825.1. GTDB lineage: Bacteria > Pseudomonadota > Gammaproteobacteria > Burkholderiales > Burkholderiaceae_C > Rubrivivax. The sequence goes on from JANLYV010000221.1 coordinate 5,283, forward strand.
TGCCGCCGGCACCGGGACGGTTCTCGACCACCACCGTGCCAAGGCTGTCCTTCACACGCTCGGCCAGCGCGCGCGCGACGATATCCAGCGGCCCGCCGGGCGGGTAGGGCACCACCAGGCGGATGGTTCTGGCCTGCGCCCGGGCGCCGTTGCTGAAGGCCACCGCGGCCAGCGCGACTGTCAGTACATGCCGGCGGTTAGTCACCATGTTTGTCGGCCTCGGAGGTGAAGGCGTCGGCGTAGAACTCGTCGTCGGGCAGGCCGCAGCCGGCGACGAAATCGCGATGCGCCGAGTCGACGACGATGGGTGCGCCGCAGGCATAGACCTGGTGGCGGCTGAGGTCGGGAAAGTCGGCCATCACGGCCCGGTGCACGAAGCCGACGCGGCCGGTCCAGGCGTCTTCGGGCAGCGCGTCGCTGACCACGGGCACGTAGCGCAATGACGGCCATTCGGCGGCGGTGGTTTCGCACCAGCGGTGCATGTACAGGTCTTGCGGCCGCCGCCCGCCCCAGTACAAAGTGGTCGGCCGCGTGATGCCCTGGTGGCGCAATCGCTCGATCACCGCCTTGATCGGCGCAAAGCCGGTGCCGCTGGCCAGCAGCACCATCGGTTTGTCGCTGTCTTCGCGCAGGAAGAAGCTGCCGAAGGGGCCTTCCATGCGCAGGATGTCTTTCTCTTTCATCGCCGCAAACACGTGGTCGGTGAACTTGCCGCCTGGCATGTGGCGCAGGTGCAGTTCGATCGCCGGTGGCGTGCCCAGCAGGTGCGGCGCATTGGCCATGCTGTAGCTGCGCCGCGCGCCGTCGCGCAGGATGAATTCGATGTACTGGCCGGCGCGGTATTGCAGGTTCTGGTTCGCCGGCAGTTGCAGTTTCAGCACGGCGACATCGGGCGCGACACGTTCGATGCTGATGACGCGGCTGGGCAGCTTGAGGATGGGGAATTCGCCCGCGCCGGGCACGCTGCGCGCTTCGATCACGCAGTCGGACTGCGGCGTGGCGCAGCAGGCCAGGATCAGTCCGCTTTCTTCTTCGGCGACCGACAAAGCCTTGTGCTGATGTGCGCCGTGTAGGACGCGGCCTTCGAGCAGCCGGCTTTTGCATGAGCCGCAGGCGCCATCGCGGCAGCCATAGGGCAGCCCGACGCCGTGGCGGATGGCGGCGGCGAGGATGGGTTCGTCGCGTTGCACTTCGAAGCTGCGCTGTGCGGGCACGACGGTGACGGTGAAGCTCATGGGCGCTGATGAGGGGTGCTTAAACTGGTGCGGCATTGTGCCCGCGCACCCCTTGCGCTCTCATCGCTTCAAGCCCTACCCACATGTCCGTGCCCCTCGCCGCGATGCGCCGGCCCACCTTGCTCATCGTCGGTTGCGGTGACGTGGGCATGCGCGTGCTGCGCCTGCTGGCGCCGCGCTGGCGCGTCTACGCGCTGACGTCCACTCCGGCTCGTTGCGCCGAACTGCGCGCCGCCGGCGCGGTGCCGCTGCTCGGCGACCTCGACGTGCCGCACACGCTGGGCCGGCTCGGCGGCCTGGCGGATGCCGTGCTGCACCTGGCACCGCCGCCGGGCCAGGGCCAAGAGGACACGCGCACGCGGCACTTACTAACGGCGTTAGCGCGTGGCGGGCGCGTGGCGCGACTCGTCTACATGAGCACCAGCGGCGTCTATGGCGACTGCGCCGGCGCGCGCTTCGACGAGACGCGCCCCGTGCACCCGGCGACCGCGCGTGGCCGGCGCCGCGTGCACGCCGAAAGCCTGTGCCGCTGGTTCGGCCAGCACAGCGGCGCATGTGTGGCCATCCTGCGCGTGCCCGGCATCTACGCCAGCGACCGCCCCGGTGGCCATCCGCGCGAGCGCCTGCAACGCGGCACGCCGGTGCTGGTGGCGGCCGACGATGTCTACACCAATCACATCCACGCCGACGACCTGGCGCAGGCCTGCGTCGCTGCGCTGTTGCGCGGCGCGCCGCAACGCACCTACCACGCCTGCGACGACAGCGAGCTCCAGATGGGCGACTACTTCGACCTGGCCGCCGACCTGTGCCACCTGCCGCGGCCGCCGCGCATCACACGCACCGAAGCGGCGACGCAATTGAGTGCGATGCAGCTGAGCTTCATGAGCGAATCGCGACGCCTGGTGAACCGGCGCCTAACGCACGAGTTGCGCGTGGTCTTGCGCTACCCGACGGTGCGCGAAGGTCTGGGCGGCGACGTGAGTCAGATGCCCTGAGGCCGCCGCAGCGCCTTGGCGCGGTCGACCGATTGCACGGTGATCGCTTGCTCTTTCTCGCCACGCCGGATGTCGAGCTGCACCGCACGTTCAGCGGCGTTGCCGCTCCACAGCGTCTTCCACAGCAGATCCAGCCGCGCCACGGCGACACCGTCGATGCGCAGGATGCGGTCACCGACTTCGAGCCCGGCGACATCGGCCGGGCTGTCTTCGTTGACGCGCACGACGCGGATCTCGCCGTCCTGCTCGACGCAGTTCACGCCTAGCCAGGCACGTGTACTCTGGCGCGAGCTGCCCTGGCTGATGAGCTCGGACAGGATCGGCCTCAGCAGGTCGACGGGCACGAACATGTTGCCCGGCGTGCGTGTGTCGGCGCCCATCACGTCGGCGACGAAGAGCGAGCCAATGCCTATGAGTTCACCGCGATGGTTGAAGAGCCCGGCGCCACTGTGGTCGCGCCGCGGTGGCGCGGTGAAGAGCGCGCCGTCGATGTGGTATTCCCAGTAGCCCGAAAACGGCCGGCGCGAACGCAGCTGCGTGGCGCTGACGCTGCCGCTTTCGCCACCGCTGGCGACCATCAGCAATTCTTCGGTGGCCACACCGGCCGCCGCGCCCAGCGGTGCCGGCGCCAGCTTCAGCGGCACCAGTGCGCGCACCAGGCCAAAGCCGCTGGCCAGGTCGTAGGCCACCACGCGTGCCGGTACCACGCGCTCGTCATCCGTCACCAGCTGCACCTGCTCGGCCTCCAGGATCAGGTAGCCGATGGTCAGCACCAGGCCGTCGTCGGTGATGACCACGCCCGAGCCCTGGCGCTCGCGCCCGAGCGTGGCCGCCGAGCGTGCGTCTTCCACGGCCTTCACCAGCACGCCGACGACGGCATCGCTGGCGCGCTGAAGGGCACGCGACTGCGCTTCGGTGCTGTTTGCGGCAGGCTGCGCGTTCAGCGTGCAAGCAAAGCCGATTCCGAGCAGTGCGAAGAGCCAACGCATGCGAGCCTCCGATGGCAAGAGCATGAGGCGCAGCATGTGCCGCTGCGGCGGGCCGGTCAAGGTCGGAGTTGGCTCACGGCCTGCCAGCGCTGATCACGCGCTGAGGTGTCGATTCAGCGCCGGCGCGCGCTGAAGGGCGGCTGGCCGCGCCAATAACGAATCATCAGGAAGCCGCCGACCATGCCGCCCAGGTGCGCGAAGTGCGCCACGCCGCTCTGGCCACTCAAGCCCAGCAGCAACTCAAGCCCGCCGAAGACCATGACGAAGGTGCGCGCCTTCATCGGGATCGGTGGGAACAGCGGCATGATGACGCGGTTCGGGAACAGCATGCCGAAGGCCAGCAGCAGCGCAAAGAGCGCGCCCGACGCACCCACCGTGGGCGTGCGCGAGCCGGTGAGGAAGGTCACGATCAGTTGTGCGGCGGCCGCCGCCAGCACACCGGCGAGCAGGAAGTGCACGTAGCGTTTCTGTCCCCACAGACGTTCGAGTTCGGTGCCGAACATCCACAGGCCCAGCATGTTGAAGAACAGGTGGAACATGCCGCCGTGCAAGAAGGCATAGCTCAGCACCTGCCAGGGCCAGAAGCGTTGGCTTTGCGCCGGCCACAACGCGAACCACAGGTCCAGCGGCACAAACGCCTGCAGGCAGAACACCGCCGTGCAGACCAGCATCAAGGCTTTGGTGATCGGGGGGATCGGCGGCATGGGCTCGTCAGGGGGAAAACAAACGTGGGGCGCCGCCGGGGAGTGCAAAACGCCTGGTGCCCGGGGCCGGACTCGAACCGGCACGCCTTGCGGCGAGGGATTTTGAGTCCCTTGCGTCTACCGATTTCGCCACCCGGGCTTTGGGAAGCTGCCTATGGCACGCATGTGGGCGCGGATTATTGCATGCAGCCCCAGGCGAAATGCCCTGTGCAGCGACAATGCGGGCCCGCTTGCCGAGCCGTTTGGAGAAGAGTGCATGTCGAGCCCGACGCGCCCATCGCGCCCACGTTTTGCGACCCTGGAAGACACCATCGGCCACACGCCGCTGGTGCAGTTGCGGCGTGTGCCCGGCGCCGCCGTCAGCGCGCGCGGCAACATCATCCTGGGCAAGCTCGAAGGCAACAACCCGGCCGGTTCGGTGAAGGACCGCCCGGCCATCAGCATGATCCGCCGCGCCGAAGAACGCGGCGAGATCAAGCCCGGCGACACGCTCATCGAGGCCACCTCGGGCAACACCGGCATCGCGCTGGCGATGGCCGCGGCGATACGTGGCTACCGCATGGTGCTGATCATGCCGGAGGACCTGTCGATCGAACGCGCGCAGACGATGAAGGCCTTCGGCGCCGAGCTGATCCTGACGCCACGCTCGGGTGGCATGGAACACGCGCGCGACCTGGCCGAGCAGATGCAGCGCGACGGCAAGGGCCGCGTGCTCGACCAGTTCGCCAACGCCGACAACCCGCGCGTGCACTTCGAGACCACCGGCCCCGAGATCTGGCGCGACACCGCGGGCACGCTTACACACTTCGTTAGCGCGATGGGCACCACCGGCACCATCACCGGCGTGTCGCGCTACCTGAAGCAGCACAACGCCAGCGTGCGTATCGTCGGCGCGCAGCCGGCCGAGGGCTCGCGCATCCCCGGCATCCGCAAATGGGCCGAGGCCTACCTGCCCAAGATCTACGACGCCAGCGCCGTGGACGAACTGGTGCTGGTGAGCCAGGCCGATGCCGAGGACATGGCGCGGCGCCTGGCACGCGAAGAAGGCCTCTTCGCCGGCATCTCGGCGGCCGGCGCCTGCTGGGTCGCGCTGCAGCTGGCGCAGACGCTGGAAAACGCCACCATCGTCTTCATCGTGTGCGATCGGGGTGACCGCTATTTATCGACCGGGGTGTTTCCGGCATGAACTCTGCGACCAAGCACGCATTCCGTTTCTGTCCCAACTGCGCCACGGCGCTCACGCTCATCAGCCAGGACGAAGACGGCGGCCCGAAGGAGCGGCTGCGCTGCCCAGAATGCGCCTACACGCACTGGAACAACCCGACGCCGGTGCTGGCCGCGGTGATCGAATGTGCCGACCGCGACGGCCAGATCCTGCTGGCACGCAACGCCGCCTGGCCGGGGCGCATGTTCGCGCTCATCACCGGCTTCATGGAAGCCGGCGAGACGCCGGAAGAAGGCATCACGCGTGAAGTCGCGGAGGAGACTTCGTTGACGGTGGACGCGCTCAAGCTCATCGGCGTCTACGATTTCCAGCGCATGAACCAGATCATCAACGCCTACCACGCGGTGGCGCGGGGCGAGGTCAACCTGTCACCCGAGCTGGCCGAGTACCGGCTCTATGCGCCGCAAGATGTGCGCTGCTGGCGCGCCGGCACCGGCTACGCATTGGCCGAATTCCTGCGCTCGCGCGGGCATGAGCCGCAGTTCATCGAGCTGCCGGCGCGAACCTAGAATCGGGTCTGATCGAAGGACACCATGCAAGCCAACAAAGAACTCGACACGCGCGGCCTGAACTGCCCCTTGCCCATCCTCAAGGCAAAGAAGGCATTGGCCGACATGCCCTCGGGTCAGGTGCTGCGCGTGGTTTCCACCGACCCCGGCTCGGTGCGCGACTTCCAGGCCTTTGCGCGCCAGACCGGCATCGAGCTGGTCGAACAGAGCAGCGGCACCGGCGAGTTCGTGCACCTTCTGCGCCGGCGCTGAAGCCGCGCCCACGCTACAGCGCCAGCGCCTTCAAGAAGTCGCGCATGCCCGGACCCAATTCCGGATGGGCCAGGGCCAGCTCGACATTGGCCTGCAAGAAGCCTTCCTTGCTGCCGCAGTCGTAGCGCTTGCCCTCGTAGCGGTAGGCAAAGACCTTCTCGCGGCGCAACAGCGAGGCAATGCCGTCGGTGAGCTGAATCTCGCCGCCCACGCCACGCGGCTGGCTGGCGATTTCGTGAAACACCCCCGGCGTGAGGATGTAGCGACCGGCCACGCCCAAGCGTGATGGCGCATCTTCGGGCGCCGGTTTTTCGACGATGCGCTGCACATCGACCAAGCGCTCGTTCACCGCCGTGCCGGCCACGATGCCGTAACGCCGCGTGTGTTCGGCCGGCACCTCCTGCACCGCCAGGATGGACGTGCGCCACTCGGCGAACTGCTCGACCATCTGCTTCAGCACGGGTGGTGTGCCGACCATCAGGTCGTCGGCCAGCAGCACGGCAAACGGCTCCTGCCCGACCAGGCGCTGGCCGCACAACACGGCGTGGCCGAGGCCCAGCGCCTGGGCCTGGCGCACGTAGATGCATTCCATGTCGTCGGGCTTGACGCTGCGCACCACCGACAGCAGTTCGTCCTTGCCGGCCTGTTCGAGTGCGACCTCGAGTTCATAGGTCATGTCGAAGTGGTCTTCGATCGGCCGCTTGTGTCGCCCGGTGACGAAGATCATTTCGCGCACGCCTGCGGCATAGGCCTCTTCAACGGCGTACTGGATCAAGGGCTTGTCCACCACCGGCAGCATTTCTTTGGGCTGGGCCTTGGTTGCGGGGAGGAAGCGCGTGCCCAGGCCGGCAACCGGGAATATGGCCTTTTTGATCAACATCTGCTTACATACAATGAGTTGGACAAATTCATTCTGGCACCATGACACGGGGTAGCGCTGGCATTTCTGCCGCAAAAAAATGGATGTCCTGATCGTCGAACCGCTAGACCCCGATGTGCTTGACTGGCTCGGCGAGCGCCACTCGCTGCACTACGCGCCAGAGCTCGCCGACGACCCGATGCGGCTGCGCCAGGCGCTGTACACCACACGCAGCCTGATGATTCCGCCGTCGGTCGCGCTGGACAGCTTCGCCATCCAGTCGGCGCCGATGTTGTGTGCGGTGGGCCGGCTTTCCAGCGGCGCCGAGAACATCGACATCGAGGCCTGCATGCGTGCCGGCATCGAAGTCGTGCGGCCGCAGGACGCCAGCGCCGCGGCCGAAGCCGAGTTCGTGGTCGGCGCATTGCTGCAGCTCTTGCGCCGCGTGCCGGTGGTCAGCGCCGAAGGCTCGCTCGTCGGGCGCGAGCTCGGCGCGGCGACGATAGGCCTGCTCGGCGTGACCGCCGCCGCACGGCCGCTGGCGCGTTTGCTGCACGCCTTCGGCGCGCGCGTCGTGGCTTACGACCCGGCCTTGCACGCCAACGACGCCGCCTGGTCGCGCGCCGATGTCGAGCCCGTGGGCCTGCGCGAACTGTTCGCGCAATGTGACGGTGTGTGCGTGCTGTTAGCTTACTTCACGCGTTATCGCGGGCTGCTTGGTGACCGCTATCTCGAGAGCTGCAAGCCCAACCAGGTGCTGGTGAGCGTGGCGCATTCGAGCCTGTTCGACGAGCAGTCGCTGGCCTATGCATTGGGCAGCGGGCGCGTGGCCGCCGCCTGGTTCGACAGCATGGAGCCGGGCATGCTCGACCCTGGGAGGCCGCTGCACCGCTGCGAGATGCTGCAAGTGACGCCGCGCGTGGCCGGCACCACACGCGAGTCACGCATCCGCAGCGCCTGGGCGGTGGCGCGGCGCATCGACCAGATCCTCAACAACCAGGCCGCGCGCCACAAAGTCACGGCGCCGACTGCAGACGATCTCGCTGATCTCGCAGACGACCCAAGTTCCGACTGAAGTCGGCCAGCCGCTGCTGCTCTTGCTGCACCACCGCCGCCGGTGCGCGCGCAACGAAACTCTGGTTGGCCAGCTTGGCCTCGGCCTTGATGATCTCGCCTTGCAGCCGCGTGATTTCCTTGCCCAGCCGTTGATGTTCCGCGGCGACATCGATCTCGATGTGAAACGCCAGCCGCACCTCGCCCGAGACCACCACCGGCGCGGCACTCGTCGCCGCCGCGAAGGCCGCTTCATCGTCAACGATGCGCACTTCGGACAAGCGCGCCAGCGACTTCAACAGCGGCGCGGCTTCGGACACGAAGGCGGCGTCCCCCAGCGTCAGCAGCGGCACGCGCTCGCCCGGCGGCAGCTGCATCTCGCTGCGCAGGTTGCGGCAGGCGTGCACCATGGCCTTGAGCTGGGCCATCCAGACATCGGCACGGGCGTCGACCTTCTCCAGCTGCGCCTGCGGGTAGGCCGCAGTCACGATGCTGCTGGCGTCGCCCAGCACCTTGCGTCCGGCGACCACGGCCACCACCTCCCACAGCTCGGCGCTGATGAAAGGCGCGACCGGGTGCAGCAGGCGCAGCGCGGTTTCCAGCACGCGGATCAGGGTGCGGCGCGTGGCGCGTTGTTGTGCTTCGCTGCCTTGCGCCAGCTGCGTCTTGGCGATCTCGATGTACCAGTCGCAGTACTCGTCCCAGACGAAGGTGTAGATCGCATTGGCCACGTTATCGAGCCGGTACTCGGCAAAACCTTGCGCCACCGCGGCTTCGACGCGTTGCAGCTCGCCGCTGACCCAGCGGTCGGCAGCGCTGAAGCGCATGTAGCCGTGGAAGGGTGCACCCGGTGCGCACTCGGCCTTGCTGTGCTCTTGCAGCCCGCAGTCCTTGCCCTCGCAGTTCATCAACACGAACTTGCTCGCGTTCCAGAGCTTGTTGCAGAAGTTGCGGTAGCCCTCGCAGCGCTTGGCGTCGAAGTTGATGTTGCGGCCCAGGCTGGCGTAGCTGGCCATGGTGAAGCGCAGCGCGTCGGCGCCATAGCCGGGGATGCCGTCGGGAAACTCTTGCTCGGTCTGCTTGCGCACACGCGGCGCGGTCTCGGGCTTGCGCAAACCGGTGCTGCGTTTGTCGAGCAGCGGCGCCAATGCGATGCCGTCGATCAGGTCCACCGGGTCGAGCACGTTGCCTTCACTCTTGCTCATCTTGTGGCCTTGTGCGTCGCGCACCAGGCCGTGGATGTAGACGTCGCGGAAGGGCACCTTGCCGGTGAAGTGCGTGGTCATCATGATCATCCGCGCGACCCAGAAGAAGATGATGTCGAAGCCGGTGACGAGCACGCTGCTGGGCAGGAAGAGGTCCTGCTCGATCGTCTTCGCCGGCCAGCCCAGCGACGAGAACGGCACCAGCGCCGACGAGTACCAGGTGTCGAGCACGTCTTCGTCGCGCCTGAGTTCGCCTCGATAGCCCGTAGCGGCCGCACGCTGCCGCGCCTCAGCCTCATCGCGCGCGACGAAGATCTCGCCGCCCGCCCCGTACCAAGCCGGGATCTGGTGGCCCCACCAGAGCTGGCGGCTGATGCACCAGTCCTGAATGTTGTGCATCCAGTGGTGGTAGGTGTTGAGCCATTGTTCGGGCACGAAGCGCACCTGGCCGCTGTCGACCGCGGCAATGGCCTTGGCCGCGATGCTCGTGCCGTCCTTGGCCGGCTTGTTGACGGCGACGAACCACTGGTCGGTGAGCATCGGCTCGATGATCTGCCCGGTGCGCTCGCAGCGCGGCACGGTCAGGCGGTGCTTCTTCGTCTCGACCAGCAGGCCCAGAGCTTCGAGGTCGGCCACGACTTGTCTGCGTGCGACGAAACGGTCGAGGCCGCGGTAGGCCGCGGGTGCCTCGTCGTTGATGGTGGCGTCGAGTGCCAGCACACCGATCATCGGCAGGCCATGGCGCTGGCCCACGGCGAAGTCGTTGAAGTCGTGCGCCGGCGTGACCTTGACCACGCCGGTGCCGAAGGCGCGGTCGACGTAGGTGTCGGCGATGACCGGGATCAGCCGGTCGCACAAGGGCAGCCGCACCTGATTGCCGACCAGCGCGGCATAACGTTCATCCACAGGGTGGACCATCACCGCCGTGTCGCCGAGCATGGTCACGGGGCGGGTGGTGGCCACGACGACGCTGCCGTTGCCGTCGGCGAGCGGGTAGCGGATGTGCCACAAGTGGCCGTCTTCCTCTTCGCTTTCGACTTCGAGGTCTGACACCGCCGTCTTCAGCACCGGGTCCCAGCTCACCAGGCGCTTGCCGCGGTAGATCAGGCCTTCGTCGAAGAGCCGCACGAAGGTTTCGGTGACGACGACCGAAAGCTTCTGATCCATCGTGAAGTACTCGCGCGACCAGTCGACGCTGTCGCCCAAACGCCGCATCTGGCGCGTGATGGTCGCGCCCGAACTGGCCTTCCAGTCCCACACTTGGGCGACGAAGTTTTTGCGCCCGAGCTCGTGGCGCGACAGCCCGGCTTCCTGCAGCTGGCGCTCGACCACGATCTGCGTGGCGATGCCGGCGTGGTCGGTGCCGGGCAGCCACAGCGTGTTGTGGCCACGCATGCGGTGGTAGCGCGTCAGCGCGTCCATCACCGTCTGGTTGAAGGCGTGGCCCATGTGCAGCGTGCCGGTCACGTTGGGCGGCGGTAGCTGGATCGCGAACGAGGCTTTGGCCGGGTCCAGCGTCGGTGCATGCGTGCTGCTGTGGTCCCAGACAGGCGCCCAACGTGCTTCGATGGCGGCGGGGTCGAAGGACTTGGCAAGCTCGGTCATGATCGGGGTGCGTTGGGTCATGCCTTGCAAGGCAAGCATGCGCCGGTGAAGGGGCGCCGATTGTAGGTGGCGCCCTCGTGTGCGCCGGGCGCCGGGAGGGAAAACTGGGAGTTGAAATGATCGTGCATTCATCCGCGTTGCAGCAGTGCGTGGCACGTGGCCTCGTCGGTCTGGCCGCCGCGCTTGCCGGCTGCGGTGGCGGCGGTGGCAGCAGCACCAGCACGCCCGACGCCAGCGTCGATTGTTCGGTACCGGCACAGCAAACCTGGCTGCGCGACTACATGAACGAGTGGTACTTCTGGTACCGCCAGGCACCGGCACCCGCACCCGCTACCTACCCAACACTTGACAGTTATTTTGCCGCGCGCCTCTTCACCGGCGACGCCACGTTTCCGCGCGACCGCTACAGCTTCAGCCAGTCAACCACCAGCTTCGACCAGTTCTATGGCGAGGGCAAGACGCTGGGCTACGGCATCTTCGTCGCCGGCGTCGAAGTCACCGGCCGGCCTGATCTGCCGCTGCGTGTGCGCTACGTCGAGCCCTTGTCGGATGCGGCGGCGCGTGGCGTTCGGCGCGGTGACGAGGTGTTGACGCTGAATGGCCGTGCGGCCAGCGACGCCATCACCGCCAACGACTTTTCAGCGCTGACACCACGCGCCGTCGGCGACACGCTGGCGCTGCAATTGCGCAGCGCCACCGGCATTCGCAGCGTGACGCTGACCGCATCGGCCTACACGCTAAGCCCCGTCAGCGGCGCCACGTTGCTGCGCTCGCCCGCGGGCCGAAACATGGGCTACGTCATGGTCAAGGACATGATCAGCCAGACGGCGCCGGGTCTGCAGTCGGCGTTCGCGCAATTCAAAGCGGCCGGCGTAAGCGAGCTGATCCTGGACCTGCGCTACAACGGCGGCGGGCTGGTGTCGACCGCCGGCGAAGTGGCCTCCTACGCATCGGGCGGCAGGACCAACGGCGGCATCTTCACGACGCTGGCCTTCAACGACCGGCGCGCGGC
>JANLYV010000575.1:0-3992 GCA_031365825.1 Rubrivivax sp.
GAAGGCGTAGAGCTCGTCGGCACCGGAGAAGGTGCGGCCGACCGACCAGGTGATGCCCTTGGCACGGATCCGCTCGTAGATGCCGAGCCGCTCGAAGATCTCGAGGCTCTTCTGCGCGTAGCAGATGCCGCGCGACGAAGCGCCGCGCACGCCCACGGTGTCATCGTCGTCGAGCAGCACGGCGCGCACGCCGCGCTGCGCCAGGTCGCAGGCCAGCGTCAGGCCGGCCAGACCACCGCCGACGATGACCACGTCATGCGTCTCGACCGCAGCCGGCCGTGGTGCAGCGGGCCATTGCGGCAAGGCGTAGGCGGGGGCGAAGCGGTAGGCCGGTTGGTCCATGCACTTGGCCGTTAGAGTGCTCTTCTAGAAGTGATCGAGCGTCGGGAAACGGTCGTCGGCGCGGATGCAGTTCAAGAGCGTGCAGGCCAGGCCGAGGTCACCGCTCCACAGCGTATGACGACCCTGGCCGAACTTGATGCGCGCGGCTTCGACCTGCTCGATGGCGTGCATCGCCAAACGCCGCGCGCGCTCCAGCCACACGGCTTGGCCGAAGCGGCGCCAGAGCTTCAGGCAGGCCATGGCGCTACCGGCGGTGCCGTGGCACAGCGACGGGCCTTTCGTCAGTGGGCCGGCGAACCAGGTGAGCTCGCCCGCGCCACGCAAGAGTTCATCCCAGGCGGGGCTGCGCGGCATGGTGGCCAGGCGGCAGATGATGCCGGGCGAACCATGGCAGTCCTGCACCAGCGGCAGGCGGCCGGCGACCCGTTGGGCGTCGACCATCGGGTGCCAGTTGAGGCCGCGCACGCCCTCGTGCTCGGCCTGCAGCGCGGTCAAGGTCAGGGTCTCGAGTGCGCGCTTTTCAAAGCTGGTGCGTGTCAGCTCGTCAATGCAGCCAGCACCACGCAGCGCGGCGAAGACGTTGCCGGCGAAACCGTGGCCGGCCCCGAGGTGGCGGGCGCGCCGCCCGTACATGTCCTGCTCCCAAATCCAGCTGCCTGTCTCAGGGTCGATGACCATCTCGGACAGCATGATTTCGATGGCCTGCTGCACCAGGAACATCCAGCGCACCTCGCCCGTCGCTTCGCTCATGTGGATCGCCGCGAGCACCGTGCCCGGGCTGCCCCACAGCGGCTCGCGCGCGCCGTTGTGCAGGTTGCCTTTGACCACGTCGAAGAGTCGCTCGGCCACGTCGGCGCGGCGCGTGGCCATCCACTGCAGCAGCAATGCGCCGCTCTCGCCGCACAGGAACGAGGCCGAGCCGTGCGGATAGTCAGCCAGGCTTGAGCGCAGTTGCGCCGGGCCGGCTTCGATCACGGGCAGGAAGTCGGTGCGCAGCGTGATGGCGTCTTGCGCGGCCAGGTCGCGCAGCGCCCAGATCGCGCCGAGGCTGCCGAAGTAGAGGTCCACCTGTCGCTCGGCCGGCGGGTCGGGTTCGTCCCGCGGATGCAGCGGCCAGTTGCCTTGTGCGGCGTCGAACTCGGTTTCGGCCGACGCCGCGATGCGCACGATGGCCTCGTGCGCCGCGGCTTCGTCCCACGCGGTGGAGGTCAGCGGCTCATGGCGGGCTGGGTCGTAGAGGCCTTGCATGGGCCGCAAGGCTACACCGGCTCAATGGCTCAGTGAGTCGGCGAAGGCAGCCGTCTCATCGGCACTGCGGGTGATGTGTTCGGCCTGGCCCGACAGGTAATGCGTGGCACCACGCAGTTCGACATCGCGCACGCGCGTGCCGCTTGCGGCCAGCCACGCCGCGCGCGTGCTGGGAAAGGTGCTCTGGTCGGCGCTGTGCGTGAGCAACAGCGCGGGGTGGTCGCAGGCGGCGAGGCTCAACGGCCCGTCGGCGGCAGAGCGCGACGACCACTGCGACAGGAAGCCGCTGAGCGAGGAGATGCGCGCCATCGCGTTGGCGCTGCGGTTGACCTCGCGCGCATCGCCCCACACGCTGCCCAGCGCGCGGTCGTTGGCGTCGAGTGTGAGGTCCAGGCAGCGCGGGTCGGCGTGGGTGCGGTGCATCAGGAAGACCTGGTCTTGCGCCGCGCCGCCTGTGCTGCGCAGCAGGGTTAGGCGCGCCATCGCCCAGGCTTCGATGCGGTCGCGGCGTGCGCGCTGGGCCTGGTGGAAGCGGCCAAGGAACGCGGCTGAGAAAGGCGGCCCGTGGCGCGTGTCGTAGAGGTCGAGCTCGGCGTCGGTCGACAGGGGGTCGGCTTCGTCGGTGACGGCCGGGTCGATCCAGTCGAGCAGCAGGCGCGAACGGCCGAGATGCGCGGCGCTGAGCACCAGGCCTTGCACCGGCGGCAAGTCGTCGCGCACCAGGCCGGTGGCGCCGCCGTGCGCGAACTCGGTGGCCGTGATGCGCTGCGACTGCGCCGCATAAAAACTCACCAACGCCGCGCCGCCCGAGTTGCCGATGAGCAGCACCTTGTTGAAGCCTTCACCGTGAAGGAATTTCACACCTGCCCCCAGGTCTTGCAGCACGCGCTCCATCAAGAGCATGGTGTCGTTGCCGGCATAGCGGCTGTTCAAACCCAACGCCGTGATGCCACGTTCTGCCAGCGGCGCCAGCAGGTAGTGGCCCATGAAGTTGCTGGCCGGGTGCATGACGATGGCGGCGGTGTTGCCGCGCGCCGCGGGCTCGTGCAAGGCGCCCCAGATACACGGGCGCAGCATCTGCAGGCCCGACTGCGTGTCGCTGCGCGCGCCGGGCTTGACGGCTATGCACACCAGGCGCGCTGCGGGCGCGGCCCGTGGCGACAGTGTCACGTCGCGCCCGCGCCGCGCCGCGCCGCCTTCTCGACCACCCAGGCCGCGAGTTCGCCGTGCGCCTCGCCCGCCAGGCGCTGCATTTCGGCGGCAGAGACACTCGGGATCGTCAGCTCCAGCCGGATGCCGTTCGGGTCGAAGAAGTAGATCGACTCGATGATGTGGTGGTCGGTGATGCCTATGACTTCAACCCCGGCGGCTTCGAGCCGCGCCTTGGCGGCAAGCAGCTCCATCCGGCTGCTAACACGCAAAGCGATGTGATTCACCCACGCCGGCGTGTTGGGTGACGGCGCCGCCACCGTGTCGTCGCCGAGGTCGAAGAAGGCCAGGTGCGAACCGTCGGTCATGCGGAAGAAGATGTGCACGTAAGGGCAGAACTCGCCCGTGCTCGGCACCACGTCGGCCTTGATCAGGTGCACCAGCGGCAGCCCGAGCAGGTCTTCGTAAAAGCGCCGCGTCTCTTCGGCGTCACGGCAGCGCCAGGCGAAGTGGTGCAGGCCGTGGATCGCCGGGAAGCTCATGCTGCTTCTTAGTGAATGAGCGGCGCACCGGTCTTGCTGGCGAGTTCTTCGCGCGACACGCCCGGCGCCATCTCCACCACCTTCAGCCCCTGTGGTGTGACGTCCATCACCGCCAGGTCGGTGACGATGCGATTCACCACACCGACGCCGGTGAGCGGCAGCGTGCACGTGGGCAGGATCTTCAAGTCGGTGCCGCCGTCCTTGCGCTTGGCGACATGCTCCATCACCACGATGACGCGCGGCACGCCGGCCACCAGGTCCATTGCGCCGCCCATGCCCTTGACCATCTTGCCCGGGATCATCCAGTTGGCCAGGTCGCCCTTTTCGCTGACCTGCATCGCGCCCAGGATCGACAGGTTGATCTTGCCGCCGCGGATCATGGCGAAACTTTCGTGGCTGCCGAAGATGCTGCTGCCGGGGATGGTGGTGACCGTCTGCTTGCCGGCGTTGATGATGTCGGCGTCGACCTCGGCGTCCGTCGGAAACGGGCCGATGCCCATCATGCCGTTCTCGCTTTGCAGCCAGACCTCGATGTCGGGCGAAACGAAGTTGGCCACCAGCGTCGGGATGCCGATGCCGAGGTTGACGTAGTAGCCATCGCGCAATTCAGCGGCAGCCTTGGCGGCCATTTGATCTTGTGTCCAGGGCATGAAGTTCTCCTTAAGCCGCCGCGCGGATGGTGCGTTTTTCGATGCGTTTTTCAGGCGTGGC
>JANLYV010000238.1:0-3320 GCA_031365825.1 Rubrivivax sp.
CCCACAACGCCTGCAACAGCCAGCTTCAAAGCGAAGCCGACATACGGAATGAACATAAGAGACTCCACAGCGACTAGGAAAGCCAGAACGACGCCAAGCCATCGCAGGGGATGTGCAGCAAGGAGGTCGGTAGCAGCTGACGCTGCGGAGAAACACTCTGCGAGGTTCATAGTTGGTTCCGATGCGGTCTAAGGAGACTGTGCATAAACCCGCTTTCGACGCGCGAAAGCCCATCGATTCGAGTTTGGATGAGCGGCCACTTCGAGCTGCGACAGGGGGCGCGTTGACATGCCCTGAATTGAACCGCGAAGGCGTGCGGCGCGTCAACGCGCGTGTGCTGCTGCGCAGCGCCGCGCTGCTGCCCTTCAGCGCGTTCGCGTCGCCTTTGTCGCGATCTTCTCGATGTTGTGCACCAGGCAGTAGAGCTGCCACTGCGTGCCGACCTTGGTCTGGCCGCGCAGCGTGAAGCGGCTCAGGCGCTTGTGGTGACGGATGTTCGCAAATACCGGCTCCACGGTGGCGATGCGCCGGCTGTACAGCGCCCGGCCGCGCGGCGAGTCGATAGCCTGGCGCATGCGCGCGCTCGGATGCGTCGCATTGGGCGCGCGCGCCTCGAAGCGGGTCACCTGGCGCCCGCGCGTGGCCTGCGGGTTGCGCAGGCACTGCGCACGCAGGGCACAGCCCACACAGTCCGCGGCATCCGCCTCATAGCGCTGGAAGCGATGGCCACGTTGACCGTAGGTGGCGCCGGTGCCCGTCAGCGTCCTGCCCGCCGGGCAGCGCGCCGTGCGCGCGTCGTGGAAGGTGAAATGCTGTAAGCGTCCGGCCAAGTCATGTCGACGTGGCGGCGGTCGGTCAGGCAGCTGTCGTTTTCCAGCGGTAAGGCAGCAGGTCACCGATGCGGTTGGCCGTCTGTGTTGGCAGCCGCTCGAGCACGTCCTTGAGGTACAGGTACGGGTCATGTCCGTTGAGCTTGGCGGTGTGCAGCAAGCTCATGATCGCCGCGGCGCGTTGGCCGGCGCGCAGGCTTCCGGCGAATAGCCAGTTCTTCCTGCCTAGCGCGATGGGCCGGATCAGGTTCTCGACGCGGTTGTTGTCGATGCTCAGGTCGCCATCCTCGACGAAGCGCGTCAGTGCAGCCCAACGTTTGAGGCTGTAGTCCATTGCCTTCGCGGTGGCCGTTCCATCGGGTACCTTCTGCCGGTTCGCGGTCAGCCAGGCGAGGAGCAGATCGGCGGCCGGCCGCGCCTTGTGCTGTCGGATCCGCATTCGTTCATCGGCGGGCAAGTCCTTGATCTCCCGCTCGATGTCGTACAGCACCCCGAGCATCTTCAGGGCCTGTTCGGCCAGCGTGCTGCTGTGGTTGACCCACAGCTCGTGGAACTTGCGGCGCGCGTGAGCCATGCAGCCTGCTTCGGTCACGCCGGCAGCCATGGTCTGCTTGTAGCCCGAGTAGTCGTCGCAGATCAGCGTGCCGCGCCAACCGCCCGCGCCGTCCTCGTCGATGCCGAGGAAGCGACGCGCGTGGCGGCCAGCTCTGCTCTCGGCGAAGTCGAACACCACCGCGTTGATGTCGTCCCAGACCGTCGTGCAATAGCTCCACAGGTAGGCTCGGTGCGTCTTGCCAAGGCCCGGCTTGAGCATTGCCACCGGCGTCTCGTCGGCATGCAGCACGCGCCGGCCGAGCAGGTCCTCGCGCATGGCTTGTACGAGCGGTGCCAACTGCACGCCGATGGCGCCGATCCACTCGGCCTGCGTCGAGCGCGGCACCGCGTAGCCGGCTCGGCCGAGGATCTGCTCCTGCCTGTACAGCGGTTGATGGTCGATGTACTTGGCCACTGTCACATGGGCCAGCAGTCCGGCTGTGGCCAGACCCTTGTCGATGACGTGCGCGGGCACCGGCGCCTGGATCAGCGTCCTGCACTGGGTGCAGGCCCACTTGCCACGTACATGCCGCTCCACGGTGAACGTGCCCGGTGCGTAGTCGAGCTTCTCGGCCACATCCTCGCCGATGCGCTTGAGTTCGCAGCCGCAGCTGCAAGTCGTGGTCTCGGGCTCGTGACGGATCTCGCGCCGAGGCAAGTCGGCCGGTAGCGCCTGGCGCTTGGGCTGGTGCTTCTCGGCGGCGCCCTTGGCCGCAGGCACCAGCCGCTCGACCTCGCGCGCAAGTGCCTCCACGTCCTCATCGATCGCCTCTTCCAGCAGGCTCTTCTGCTCGGGGCTGAAGCGCTCGCTGGTGGCGGCGAACTTCAAGCGCTTGAGCACCGCCATCTCGTGCGTGAGCTTGTCGATGACGGTCTGCTTGAACGCCACGGTGCGTTCTTGGCGGGCGACGAGCTCGGACTTGACGGCGACCTGCGCCTGCGCGGCGCGAAGCGCCTGGCGCAGTTGCTGCGGGTCCAGCGTGTCGATGTCGTCGTCTGCGATCACGGGGGATGATCGTGCCGGAGTGCAGGCCTTGCGGCCATCGGCACATCCGGCAATTGCGCGCGAGTGTTGTTCTAAACCACGGTGATGACGCCAGCTTCGCCGATGCGTTGCCACGGAAGCCCGAGCACGAGGGCATCGAACTGCATCTGCGTCAGCGCCGTGTTCGTGAGCAATGCTCGGACAAAGCCACCCTGGTGAAGGCGACGAGCGCACAGCCAGATCCCGATGCCGTCGTGCACCAGCACCTTGAGCCGATTACCGCGGCGGTTGGTGAAGACGTAGGCGTGGTGAGGACGGGCGGCACCGAACACCGTCACGACTCGACCCAGCGCGGTGTCGGTACCGGCTCGCATGTCCATCGGCTCCACGCACAGCCACAGCGCATCGACTCGGATCACCTGAGTACCTCGCGCAGCCAGGTCGCGCACTCGGCTGCGCCGCTCACCGGCCAGGTGACCGAGACGCTGACGCCGCTGCGTTGCAGCTCGATGCGGATGTCGGGCTGCGGCTTCGGAGCCGGTAGCTGCAGGGGAACGAACCCAGGTGACGGCGGTGCCAGCGCCGGCGATGCTGCCGACGGCGCGGGTAGCGACGGTCCGCGCTGCTCCGCCTCGTTGACCCAACGACGCAGCAGGTTCGCATTGATGCCGTTGGCCATCGCCACCGACGCTGACGACACGCCCGGCTTGCTGCACGCCGCCACCACGTGCGCCTTGAACTCGGCGCTGTGCTTGCGTCGCCGCCGCCGCCCGCCGCTAAGAGCAACTGAAGCGTCCATTTCTCCAACAAGAAGTTAAGTGGAGTAGTGGAGCCTTGCGTGCTCAGCGAAATCAAGATGGGACGGCTGGCCGCTTACGTCGGATGCGCCAGAGTCGTACTTTTTCTGGGCG
>JANLYV010000240.1:0-1710 GCA_031365825.1 Rubrivivax sp.
CACATCATGAACAGCGTGCCGTACATCATGTTGTTGACGTCGTACATCCAGGCCGTCGGCGCGTTCAGCGCATAGAGCTTGAACACCTCGATGCACACTACCAGCATGAGGGCGACGATGAGCCAGGCAAAGGTCTTGCCGGCCCAGGTGCTGAGCCGGTCGACGGCGTGGAGCAGGCGCTGGATGTTCATCGACGAACTGCCTCTGATGGCCATAGGTGCCGGCCGCGCGGGCCGGGACTGTCGGGCACGAACAACGCAGCGAGCGGCGTCAGCCCTTCTTCGGGAAGAAGTGGCTGTAGGCCATCTTGAAGTCGACGGAGTAATCGTTTTGCCACTGGCCGGCGCGCTGGGCGAAAACCTTCTGCGATTCGTAGACCTTCTTGAACAGCGCGTTCTCGGCCGACTTCTTGACCACGGTCCGGTCCCACGCGTCGAGCTGCGCGCGAAGGATCGCATCGGGCGTCTTGTAGAACCTGACGCCATCCTTCTTGAGATCGATGTAAGCCTGCGAATACCGGTCGATCGCCTTCCAACTCATGTCCGCACTCGCCGCCTGCACCGCGTAGTCGATCATCGAGCGCAATTCCTGCGGCAACGCCCGGTACTTCGCACTGTTGAAGACGACCTCGAATTGCTCGCCGCTCTGGTGAAAGCTTTGCAGCATGCAGTTCTTGGCCACGTCGGCAAAGCCGAGCGTGCGGTCGCTCGACGCATTGCTGAACTCGGCTGCGTCGATCAGGCCGCGGTCGAGCGCCGGCACGATCTCGCCGCCGGGCAGCGGGCTCACCGAAGCTCCCAGCTCGGTGAAGATGTCGACCGAAAGCCCGACGGTGCGGAACTTCAAGCCTTTGAGATCTTCCACGCGCGCGATCGGCTTCTTGAACCAGCCCAGCGGCTGCGTCGGCATCGGCCCGTAGAGGTAAGACACCACGTCGATGTTTATCGACTTGTAGATCTCTTCGAGCAGCGCCTTGCCGCCGCCGTAGTTGTGCCAGGCCAGCACCATGTTCGGGTCCATGCCGAACGCCGGGCCCGAGCCCCACAGCGCCAGCGCCGAGTTTTTGCCGTAGTGATAGGCGAGTACGCCGTGGCCGCCGTCGAGCGTGCCCTTGCTCACCGCTTCCAGCAACTGGAATGCAGGCACCACCGCGCCGGCAGGCAGCACCTCGATCTTGAGGCGCCCGCCGGCCATGTCGTTGACCTTCTTGGCGAAGTCCTGCGCGTACTCGCTGTAGATGTCCTTGGCCGGCCACGTGGACTGGAAGCGCAGCGTTGTCGTCTGCGCAGTCGAAATCATCGGCGCGGCGAGGCCGCCCACGGCCACGGTGCCGGCGGCAGCACCTTTGAGGAAGCGGCGACGCGGTGCGCCGGCCTTCTTGGGTTCGGTCATGGTGAAGTCTCCTGGGTTCCGAGGGGTGCGCAGCTCCGACGGCGCGGTCGCCGAGTTTCTCGACGCAGCCGGCGGCTGGCAATCAGGCTATGCCCGCAGACGATCGAGACTCCGCTGCGCCGGGCGAGCAGCGCGGCCGCCTTGGCACGCATCGAGTTCATCGAGCTTCACAGGGGTAAGGCAGGGCCTCGCACAGGTCGTCGTTCGGGGAGCAAGGAGCCGCGCTGCAGCACTGCGGATGATGCCGTCCACGCGGCGCCGGCGGAAGTGAGTGCGCTGCCCGACCGGCCGAAAGCGGCCGCGGATGCTGGTAATCCC
>JANLYV010000260.1:0-7976 GCA_031365825.1 Rubrivivax sp.
CACATCATCATCGCGGTGAGGCCGTCGATGAGGAAGCCGATCTCCATCTTCAAACCGCCAACCACCATCCATTCATAGACCATGGCATTGAAGCGCGCGCCCTCGCCGCCCACGGCCTTGAGCACGATCATCGAGCAGATGAACGACAGCAGCACGCCGAGGATGGTGAACACATGCGCCCCACGACGGCCGACCACGCCACCGGCCAGGCCGGCGATCAAGGCGCCGGCGAGTGGTGCGAGTGGCACCACCAACAGCAGGTTCTGGGACAGGGTAACAGCCATGTTCAGCCTTGGAGCTCGTCGAGCTCTTCGACGTTGATCGATTCACGGTTGCGGAAAAGCACGACGAGGATGGCCAGGCCGATGGCCGATTCCGCCGCTGCCACGGTGAGGATGAAGAAGACGAAAACCTGGCCCGCCATGTCACCCAGGAAGTGCGAGAAAGCGATGAAGTTCAGGTTCACCGCGAGCAGCATCAATTCGATGGCCATCAAGAGCACGATGAGGTTGCGGCGATTGAGGAAGATGCCGACGACCGAGATGGCGAAGAGCAGGCCGCCGAGCGAGAGGTAATGCCCGAGCGTGATGGGTCCCAGGTTCATGTGTGCACCCCACGCGCTACACGCGGCCCCGCCAGGCGGGGATTCGCACTCGGGAGAGCCTCGTTGCTCATGCGGCCGGCCCTTCCTTGGGCAGGGAAGGCAGCTCGACCGTCACCGGCACCTTGACCAGGCGCACGCGGTCGGCTTTCTTCGCCCTGACCTGCTCGCCCGGGTTCATGTGCTTGCTGTCTTTGCGCTTGCGCAGCGTCAGCGCGATGGCGGCGACGATGGCCACCAGCAACAGCACCGCGGCCACCTGCAGCGGGTACAGGTACTTGGTGTAGATCTCGATGCCCAGCAGCTTGGTGTTGCCCATCTGCAGCGCCAGCGCCGTGGCCGCAGGTGCCTCACTCTGGCGATGGCCTTGCATCAGCACCAGGGCCATCTCCAGCGCAATCAAGGCGCCCACCAGCCCGGCCAGCGGGAAGTGTTTCCAGAAGCCTTCGCGGAAGACGTCGCTGTTGATGTCCAGCATCATCACCACAAAGAGGAACAGCACCATCACCGCGCCGACATACACCAGCACCAGCGTGATGGCCAGGAACTCGGCGCGCAGCAGCATCCAGATGCAGGCCGCGCTGAAGAAGGCGAGCACGAGGAACAGCGCCGCATGCACCGTGCTGCGCGCGGTGATGACGCGAAAGGCGGCCCCCAGCAGCGCGGCCGAGAAGACGTAGAAGAGTGCGGTGAGGGTGCTCATCGGATGGTCGTGGGCGCCGTCGCGCTTCAGCGGTAGGCGGCATCGGCCGCGCGGCTGGCGGCAATTTCTTTTTCGTAGCGGTCGCCCACGGCCAGCAGCATGTCCTTGGTGAAGTACAGGTCGCCGCGCTTTTCGCCGTGGTACTCAAAAATGTGGGTCTCGACAATTGAATCAACTGGGCAGCTCTCTTCGCAGAAGCCGCAGAAGATGCACTTGGTCAGGTCGATGTCGTAGCGCGTGGTGCGGCGGCTGCCGTCGTTTCGCACTTCGCTTTCGATGGTGATGGCCAAGGCCGGGCACACCGCTTCGCACAGCTTGCAGGCGATGCAGCGCTCTTCGCCGTTTTCATATCGGCGCAAGGCATGCAGGCCGCGAAAGCGCGGTGATTGCGGCGTCCTCTCTTCGGGGAATTGCACGGTGATGTTGCGCGAGAAGAAATGTCGGCCGGTGATGGCCATGCCTTTCCACAACTCGGTGAGCATGAAGCTCGAAAGCAGATCGCGGGCAGCGGCGAGCGTCGACATGGATATCGCCTCCTCTATTTCCAGATATTGAAGGGCGACTGGATCCAAAGACCCACGACCACGAGCCACACCAGCGTCACCGGAATGAAGATCTTCCAGCCCAGACGCATGATCTGGTCGTAGCGAAAGCGCGGGAAGGTGGCGCGCACCCACAGGAACATCGTGGCCACGATGAAGACCTTGATGGCGAGCCAGATCCAGCCGGGGATGAAGTCGAGGAAGCCGAAGGGCGAGAGCCAGCCGCCGAGGAACAACAAGACCGTCATCATCGAGACGAGGATCATGTTGGCGTATTCGGCGAGGAAGAACATCGCGAACGCCATGCCGGAATATTCGATCATGTGGCCGGCAACTATTTCCGATTCGCCTTCGACCACGTCGAACGGATGGCGGTTGGTTTCGGCCAGGCCCGAGATGAAGAACACCAGGAAGATTGGCAGCAGCGGCAACCAGTTCCAAGACAACAAACCCACGCCCATACCGGCGAAGATGCCCTGCCCTTGCTGCACCACGATCTGCGACAGGTTCATCGTCGCCGAGACCATCAGCACCACGACCAGGCAGAACCCCATCGCGATTTCATAGCTCACCATCTGCGCTGACGCACGCAGCGCGCCGAGGAAGGCGTACTTCGAGTTCGAGGCCCAGCCGGCGATGATCACGCCATAGACCTCGAGCGAGGTGATGGCCATCAGGAACAAGAGGCCGGCGTTGATGTTGGCCAGCGCCACATCGGGCCCGAACGGCACCACCGCCCAGGCAGCGAGCGCCGGCATGATGGTCATCACCGGCGCCAGGAAAAACAGCCCCTTGTTGGCGGCGCTGGGGCGGATGATCTCCTTGAAGATCAGCTTCACCGCGTCGGCAATCGGTGTCAGCAAACCGTAGGGGCCGACACGGTTGGGGCCAGGACGGATCTGCGACCAGCCTATGGCCTTGCGCTCCCACAGCGTGAGGTACGCAACGCATCCCAGCAGCGGCAGCACCACCGCGACGATCTTGATCAGGCTCCACAACACGAGCCACAGCGTGGCGCCGAAGAAGCCGTTGCCGGATTGGTGGATCGAGTCGAGCATCGTGCTCAAGCCTTCTCGACCGTGATGGCGCCGAACATCGGCCCCAGCGCCAGCGTGGCGTGATGGCCGGCGGCGACGCGCACCGCGTCGGCCGCCAGCGTCTTGTCTTCACGCACCGGCAGCACCACCGCGCTCTGGCCTTGCGCCACCAGCACCTTGCCGCCGACCTCGAGCTTCAGCTGCAACCACAACGCGCTGGGCACGCTGACCACGGGCGAGCGGGCGTCGGCCGTGAGCTGCAGCGATGGGGCGCGGCGCACCAGCATGTCGGTGGCGTAGATCGGCACGTCGGCGATGCGCTGCAGGCCGGAGCCGTCGGTCAGCGTCACTTGGGCGTTAGAGACGTTGTTCAGCCGCGCCGGCAACTGCTCGACATCACCCAGCGCCTCGGCGCGCACATCCTCGCTCGATTCGAAATCGAAGCCCGGCAAACCCAGCAGGTTGCCCAGCACGCGCAAGACTTTCCAGCCCGGGCGCGTGTCGCCCAGCGGCTTGACCACGCCGGTGAAGCTTTGCGCACGGCCTTCGGCATTGACGAAGGTGCCGGCGGTTTCGGTGAAGGGCGCAATTGGCAACAGGACGTCGGCATTCTCGACAGCGGCGTCCTTGAAACCAGTCAATGCGACAACCAGCCCGGCTTCGGCCATGGCGGTGCGCGTGGCTGCGGCGTCGGCACTGTCGAGCGCAGGCTCGACGTTGAGCAGCAGCAGCGCCTTCATCGGCTGCGTCAGCATCTGGCCGGCGTTCAGGCCCCCTGCACCCGGCATGGCGCCGACCAATTGCGCGCCGACGCTGTTGGCAGCTTCACCCAGGTAGCCGCAACTCGCGCCCGTGTGCTCGGCGATCCAGTTGGCGAGCGACAGCAGTTGCGCTGCCTGCGGGTGCTGCGCGGCCGCGTTGCCCAACAGCACGGCGCGGCGTTCACCTTTGAGCATGGACGCGGCGATGGCCTGCGCCTGCGCGCCGGCCTCGCTGGCCACCGGTGCGGCGACGCCTTGCGCAGTTGCCACTGCCGCGGCAATCTCGGCCAAGGCCTGCAACCAGCCTGAAGGGGCAGCGGTCATCGGCGTACCCATCGGCATCAGCCAGTCGTCGTGCAACGCGTGCAGGCTATGCACCTTGGCGCCGCGGCGCGCAGCGTGGCGCAGGCGCAGTGCGAAGAGCGGGTGGTCCTTGCGCAGGAACGAGCCGACAACCAAGGCGCGGTCGAGCGAGGACAGCGCCGCGATGCTCGTGCCGAGGCAACGGCTCTGGCCGGCCGGCGCGACATTGCTGAAATCGGCGTGGCGCGTGCGGTGGTCGATGTTCTCGCTACCCAGGGCGCGCACGAGTTTGGCCAGCAGGTGCAACTCTTCGACCGTCGAATGCGCGCTGCCGACGGCACCGATGGCCGCGGCGCCGAATTCAGACTTGATGCGTTTCAAGCCATCGGACACGAACGTCAACGCGGTGTTCCAGTCAACCGCAAGCCACTGCCCGCCCTGCTTGATCATCGGCTGCGTCAAGCGGGAATCGCTGTTCACGGCCTCGTACGAAAAACGATCGCGGTCGGCGATCCAGCACTCGTTGACGTCTTCGTTTTCCAGCGGCACGACGCGCATCACGCGCTGGCCCTTGACCTGCACCACCAGGTTGGCGCCGGTGCTGTCATGCGGGCTCACGCTCTTGCGGCGCGACAGCTCCCAGGTGCGTGCGCTGTAGCGGAAAGGCTTGCTGGTGAGCGCGCCGACCGGGCAGATGTCGATCATGTTGCCCGAGACTTCGCTGTCGACGCTGCGGCCGACGAAGGTGGTGATTTCGGAGTGTTCGCCGCGATGGCGCATGCCGAGTTCCATCACGCCGGCGACTTCCTGGCCGAAGCGTACGCAGCGCGTGCAATGGATGCAACGGCTCATCTCTTCCATCGAAATGAGCGGGCCGATGTCCTTGTGAAAGACAACGCGTTTTTCTTCGGAATAGCGCGAACCCGAGGCGCCGTAGCCCACCGCCAGATCCTGCAACTGGCATTCACCGCCCTGGTCGCAGATGGGGCAGTCGAGCGGGTGGTTGATGAGCAGGAACTCCATCACCGACTGCTGCGCCTTGATCGCCTTGTCGCTCTTGGTGCGCACGATCATGCCCTGCGTGGCCGGTGTGGCGCAGGCCGGCATCGGCTTGGGTGCCTTCTCGACATCCACCAGGCACATGCGGCAATTGGCGGCGATCGACAATTTCTTGTGATAACAAAAATGCGGCACGTACACGCCGGCAGCGTCGGCCGCATGCATCAGCATGCTGCCTTCCTTGACGCTGACCTTCTGGCCGTCGAGTTCGAGTTCGATCATGATGTGGCCACGTGCTGCGCCACCTTGCAGCACTTGTGTTCGATGTGGTGCACGAACTCGTCGCGGAAATGTTTGAGCATGCCCTGCACCGGCAGCGCCGCGGCGTCACCCAAGGCGCAAATGGTGCGGCCTTTGATGTTGTCGGCCACCGAGTCGAGCAAGGCCAGGTCTTCGGTTCGGCCTTTGCCATGTTCGATGCGGTCGACCATGCGCCACAACCAACCGGTGCCTTCGCGGCAAGGCGTGCACTGGCCGCAGCTTTCATGCTGGTAGAAATAGGACAGGCGCAGCAGGCTCTTGACCATGCAGCGCGTCTCGTCCATCACGATCACCGCGCCCGAGCCGAGCATCGAGCCTGCCTTGGCGATGGCGTCGTAGTCCATCGTCGTCTCCATCATCACCTTGGCCGGCAAGACCGGTGCCGATGAGCCGCCAGGAATCACCGCCTTCAGCGCGCGGCCGCCTGAGACGCCACCGGCCAATTCAAGCAATTTGGCAAACGGTGTACCCAGTGGAATTTCGTAATTGCCCGGCCGCTCGACATCGCCGACGATGGAGAAGATCTTCGTGCCGCCGTTGTTCGGCTTGCCGCACTCGAGATACGCCTGACCACCGCGGTTGATGATCCACGGCACTGCAGCGAAGGTCTCGGTGTTGTTGATCGTGGTCGGCTTGCCGTAGAGGCCGAAACTCGCCGGGAACGGTGGCTTGAAACGCGGCTGGCCTTTTTTGCCCTCCAGCGATTCGAGCAGCGCCGTTTCTTCGCCGCAGATGTAGGCGCCAAAACCGTGGAAGGCATGCAGCTGGAAGCTGAAGGGAGAGCCCTGGATGTGGTCGCCCAGGAAACCGGCGGCACGCGCTTCGTCCAGCGCTTCTTCGAATCGCTCGTAAATCTCGAAGATCTCGCCGTGGATGTAGTTGTAGCCGACCTTGATGCCCATCGCGTACGCGGCAATGGCCATGCCTTCGATGACGATGTGCGGGTTGAAGGCGAGGATGTCGCGGTCTTTGCAAGTGCCCGGTTCGCCTTCGTCGGAATTGCAGACAAGATACTTCGGGCCCGGGAATTGGCGCGGCATGAAGCTCCACTTCAAGCCGGTGGGGAAGCCGGCGCCGCCGCGGCCACGCAAGGCCGAGAGCTTGACCTCGGCAATGACCTGGTCGGGCGTCATGCCCGCACTTGGGTCGCCTGCGCCATTCTTGCCGAGGATTTTTTTCAGCGCCGAATAACCACCACGTTGCACGTACTCGGCGAGGCGCCAATTCTTGCCGTCCAGCCCGGCATAGATTTGTGCGCCGATGTGGCGGTCATGAAAACAGGTCTCGATGCCCTGGGCCTGAAACCTCGACAAGTCCAATGTCATGCCGCTGCCCTCAAGGTGGCCAGCAATTCGTCAAGACGCTGATGACTCATGAAGCTCAGCATCTGGCGATCATTCACCAGCATCACCGGTGCGTCGGCGCAAGCGCCCAGGCATTCGCTGGGTTGCACGGTGAAGACGCCGTCGCTGCTGGTGCCATAGGGCTCGACACCGAGCTTCTTGCAAAGATGCTCCAGCGCCTTGTCGCCATCGCGCAATTGGCAAGGCAAGTTGGTGCAGACATTGAGCTTGAATTGGCCCAAGGCCTCCTGGTTGTACATGTTGTAGAAGGTTGTGACCTCGTGCACCGCAATCGGCGCCATGCCCAGGTATTCGGCCACGGCGTCTTCGGCTTCGCGCGAGACATGGCCTTGTTCGTGCTGCACGATGGCCAGGCAGGCCATCACCGCCGAGACTTTCTGGTCGGCCGGGTACTTGGCCACTTCCTTGGCGAATAGCGCCAAAGTGGCCGCGCTGAGCGTTGCCGCCGCCGTCATCTGTCGATCTCCCCAAACACGATGTCCATGGTGCCGATGATGGCCACGGCGTCGGCAATCATGTGGCCGCGCGACATTTCGTCGAGTGCGGCCAGATGGGCAAAGCCGGGCGGGCGAATCTTCAGGCGATAAGGTTTGTTGGCGCCGTCGCTGACGATGTAGATGCCGAACTCGCCCTTGGGATGTTCCACCGCCGCGTAAGCCTCGCCTTCGGGCACGTGCATGCCTTCGGTGAAGAGCTTGAAATGGTGGATCAGCTCTTCCATGTTCGACTTCATCTCCACGCGCGAAGGCGGCGCCACTTTGTGGTTGGTGGTGATCACGGGGCCGGGGTTGGCGCGCAGCCAGGCCGAGCACTGCTGGATGATGCGATTGGCCTGGCGCATCTCTTCCACGCGCACGAGGTAGCGGTCGTAGGTGTCGCCGTTCACACCCACCGGCACGTCGAAATCCATGCGGTCGTAGACGTCGTAGGGCTGGGTCTTGCGCAGGTCCCAGGCAATGCCCGAGCCGCGCAGCATCGCCCCGGTGCAGCCGAGGTTCATCGCGCGTTCGGGCGTCAGCACGCCGATGCCGACGGTGCGCTGTTTCCAGATGCGGTTGTCGGTGAGCAGGGTTTCGTAGTCGTCGACGTTGGCCGGGAAACGCGCGCAGAAGTCGTCGATGAAATCCAGCAGCGAGCCCTGGCGGTTTTCATTCAGCGCCTTGATCGCGCGCTCGTTCTTGATGCGGCTCACGGCGTACTGCGGCATACGCTCGGGCAGGTCGCGATACACGCCACCCGGGCGGAAATAGGCCGCGTGCATGCGCGCACCGGAGACGGCTTCGTACATGTCGAAGATGTCTTCGCGCTCGCGGAAGCAGTAGATGAGGATGTTCATCGCGCCGCA
>JANLYV010000266.1:0-13908 GCA_031365825.1 Rubrivivax sp.
GATCCGGCCCGCGCCACCGCCGCCCGGGCGCTCCGCGTCGAGCATTTCGGCAAGGGGCTGTCGCACCGCATCGACGACGGGCGCGCAGGCCTTGACACCGCGCTGAAGGGGGGCGCACTCGGCGCCAGGCTGCATGCCGCCGGTTCGGCCGGCGTGGCCTACCGCAGCGTGCGCCGCAGCGGCGGCCAATGTGTGGGCCTGTTCAACCCGCGCGGGGCTCGCCACTG
Source organism: Rubrivivax sp. (assembly GCA_031365825.1). Classification (GTDB taxonomy): domain Bacteria; phylum Pseudomonadota; class Gammaproteobacteria; order Burkholderiales; family Burkholderiaceae_C; genus Rubrivivax. The sequence goes on from JANLYV010000266.1 coordinate 228, forward strand.
CCACCATGCGGCCTACCTGCTTTACGCCTGGGACGGGCAAGGCTTCAGCGATGTCTACGAGAAGTTCGCATGACTCCACACGGTGCTGAACGCTTCGCGCGGCTCGACGCGCTGCGCGGTGCGGCCATCGTCTGGATGGTGGTCTTTCACTTCTGCTTCGACCTCAACCACTTCGGCCTGTTCACGCCGCGGCAGTATTTTTATGCCGACGCGTTCTGGACGATGCAGCGTACCTGCATCGTTAGCATCTTCCTCTTTTGTGCCGGCCTCGGGCAGGCGCTTGCACTGCAGGCGCAGCAAGGCTGGCCGCGGTTCTGGCGGCGCTGGGCGCAAGTGGCCGGTTGCGCGCTCTTGGTGAGCCTGGGCTCGGCGGCGATGTTCCCGCAGACCTGGATCCACTTTGGCGTACTGCATGGTTTGGCCGTGATGTTGATCCTGGCGCGGCTGGCCGCGCCTCTGCGCGGATGGCTGTGGCCGGCCGGGGCACTGGCTTTGGCACTGCCTCATATCGTGCAGCACCCGCTGTTCGACGGCATGGCACTGAACTGGACGGGCCTGGTGACACACAAACCGCGCACCGAAGACTATGTGCCCGTATTTCCTTGGTTAGGCGTGATGCTCTTCGGCTTGGCCGCCGGGCAATGGCTGCTGGCGCGGCATCGCGCCTGGCTCGATGGCCGGCTGCTCGCAGCAGCGCAGCCGCTGGCGTGGCTAGGCCGCTGGCCGTTGACGATCTACATGCTGCACCAGCCGCTGTTGATCGGCTTGCTGTGGGCGGCCGGCTTTTCACCGGCACAGCCTTGACGCGGGTGGCGCGTCGTCAGCCTTTCAACGCAAACGCATCGAGCTGGTCGATGCAGATGTTCCAGCCCTCGAAGAACCCCATCTCTTCGTGTCGTGTTCTGGTCGCGGCGTCGGGGTGCATCACGCTGGCGACGTAGCGCGTGCCACCGGCTTCGTCGGCCATGGTGATGACGGCAGTGAATGCCATCCACGGCGTGGCCGGGCGCCAGCCGTCGAGCAGCATGCTCGTGAACACGAGGCGTGAGTGCGGCTCGACGACGAGGAAACAACCCGGGTTGTCGCTGGTGCCCCCGTCCGGCCCTTGCATGAAGGTGTGAAAGCCGCCACCGGGTCGCAGATCGAAAGCGCGCACCTCGGTGGTCCAGGGTTTCGGGCACCACCAGTGCGCCAGCCGCTCGGGCTCGGACCAGGCACGCCACAGCGCTGCGCGCGGCGCGCGCAGCAGGCGCGAGATGACCAGGTCATTCTCGTGTGTGTCGGCCATGGCAGGTCTCCTTCCAATGTGCGATGCGCTCAATTCTGCGGCGTTTGCGGCGTGCTGCCCACCATCTGCGGCGGTTGCATGAAGCCGAAGTCGACGCCGCGGTCGGCCTGCAGCACGGTCTGCAGGAAAAGCTTGCGGTAGCCGCGTTCGGCCGTGGGCTCAAACACCGGTGCCGCCAGCGCACGCTGCGCCAATTCGGCCTCGGTCACGCGCAACGTGAGCTCGCGCCGGCTCACGCTCAAGGCGATGCGGTCGCCGTTGCGCACGTGCGCCAGCGGCCCGCCGACGGCGGCCTCGGGCGTGACGTGCAGCACGATGGTGCCGAAGGCCGTGCCGCTCATGCGCCCGTCGGAGATGCGCACCATGTCTTTCACGCCGGCGCGGGCCAGTTTGCGCGGGATCGGGATGTAGCCCGCCTCGGGCATGCCCGGCGCGCCTTTGGGGCCGATGTTCCTCAGCACCAGCACGTCGTCGGCGGTCACATCCAGATCGTCGTCATCGATGCGCGCCGCCATGTCTTCGAGGTTGTCGAAGACGACGGCGCGGCCTTCGTGCTCCATCAACTTCGGGTCGGCCGCCGACTGTTTGATGATGGCGCCGCCAGGGGCCAGGTTGCCGTTCAACACGGCGATGGCGCCTTCGCGGAAGATGGGGCTGGCGAGGCTGCGCACCACGTCTTGCGCGAAGCCCGGGCCGGCGGCGTCGATCTCTTCGCCTAGCGTGCGGCCGCTGACCGTCATCGCCTCCAGGCGCAGCAGCGGCTTCAACTCGCGCAGCAGCGTGGCCATGCCGCCGGCGTGGTGAAAGTCTTCCATGTAGTGCTGGCCAGAGGGCTTCAGGTCCAGCAGCACCGGGGTCTCGCGGCCCATCGCGTCGAGTGCGTGCAGGTCGAGCGTTAGCCCGACACGCCCGGCGATGGCCGCGAGGTGCACCACGCCGTTGGTGCTGCCGCCGATGGCCAGCAGCACGCGCAGCGCGTTCTCGAACGCGGCGGGGGTGAGGATCTTGTCGACGGCGAGCCTGTTGCGTGCCATCTGCACTGCCAGGGCGCCGGTCTGTTCGGCCACGCGCAAACGGTCGGCGGTGACGGCCGGCGGCGTGGCGCCGCCCGGCACCGTCATGCCCAGCGCTTCGGCGACGCAGGCCATGGTGCTGGCCGTGCCCATCACCGAGCAGGTGCCGACACTGGCCACGAGCTGGTGGTTGACCTCGGCGACCTCGGCCGCGTCGATCTCGCCGGCGCGGAATTTGCCCCAGTAGCGGCGGCAGTCGGTGCAGGCGCCGACACGTTCGCCGCGGTGGCTGCCGGTCAACATCGAGCCGGTGATGAGCACGATGGCGGGGATGTTGGCCGAGGCCGCGGCCATCAGCTGCGCCGGCACGGTCTTGTCGCAGCCGCCGACGAGCACCACCGCGTCCATCGGCTGCGCGCGGATCATCTCCTCGGTTTCCATGGCCATCAGGTTGCGCAGGAACATGCTCGTCGGCGCGGCGAAACTTTCGTGGATCGAGAACGTCGGGAAGCGCATGGGCAAGCCGCCGGCGAGCATCACGCCGCGCTTCACGGCTTCGATCAACTGCGGCGCATTGCCGTGGCAGGGGTTGTAGTCGCTGCCGGTGTCGGCGATGCCGACGACGGGTCGATCCAGCGCAGCGTCGGTGAACCCCGCGCCCTTGATGAAGGCCTTGCGCAGGAACAGCGAGAACTCGGTGTCGCCGTAACTGGTGAGGCCCTTTTTCATGCCCGCTTCGTCTTTGGGTGGATGCGTCATGACGCTTACCTCTGGAGTTAGGAAGATCGGTCTCGACGTCGCGGCGGAAGGCCGGCCGCACACCTCCGGCCAGGGCCTCGTCGGCCTCCATGCCGCAGGCGATGAGCGAAGACGATGCAGGCTTCAGCGGTTGGCGCGGTCGTCACACGATCTTCTCGCCGGGGTGCGCGATCTTGCGCATGACCTCAAAACGTTCGCTTTTCGACATCAACGGATGCGCCGCGTTGCCGCCGTCCCATTGTGGGTCGTCGATGCCTTCGAAGACTTCACGCAGCCGCTGGCCCCAGGTGTTGTGGATCATGCGGAAGTAGGGGTTGTGCTCGTCGATCACGGCGATGCGCTCGCACTTCAGGGTGTCGCGTTCGTACACCAGCAGGTCCAATGGCAGGCCGACCGAGAGGTTCGATTTGAGCGTGCTGTCCATCGACACCAGCGCGCACTTGGCGGCCTCGTCCAGCGGCGTGAAGGGCGTGAGCACGCGGTCGAGGATGGGCTTGCCGTACTTGCTTTCGCCGACCTGGAAGAAGCAGGTCTCGCGCGTGGCCTCGATGAAGTTGCCGGCCGAATAGACCAGGAACAAGCGCATCGCCTCGCCACCGATCTGGCCGCCGAAGATCATCGAGGCATTGAAGTCCAGGCCGGCGGCCTTCATCGACGGCCCGTCCTGGTCGTGCACGCGGCGCACGGCACTGCCGAGCACGCGCGCGGCGTCGAACATGCTTGTCGCGTTCCAGATCGTAAGCGGCTCTTGCTCGGTGCCCTGGTCGACCTTCTCCACCTGCAGGATCTCGCGCACGCTCTGGCTGATCGACAGGTTGCCGGCCGAGAGCATGACCATGAAGCGGTCGCCGGGCTTTTCGTAGACGATCATCTTGCGGAAGGTGCTGATCGCATCCAGGCCGGCATTGGTGCGCGAATCCGACAAGAAAACGAGCCCGGCGTCGAGGCGGATGCCGACACAGTAGGTCATGGTGTTGCGCCTGTTTTCATGGTTGGCGGCGAGGGTAGCAGGTGCGCGCGGGCTGTTCTCGTCGCTGCAGCACCACAGATCCGGGAAAGCCCGGCCCCACGGGCTCGTGTCGCGGCGCGTGGCGTGTGTCGCGTCTGCGATGTGTTGCGACCTGGCGCGATATTCAATGCCATCTCGTCGCGGACCATCGCGTCGCTGCGATGTGTTGCTTCAAGGCCCTGGCCTGTGAATTCCTAGATTGTGGGCATGTTCCGCCGGTCACCCACGAGGTGCCGGCGGTGATGTCGACTTCACAGGAGTTTTCATGAACCGCTTGAATCGGATGACCCCCGTTGCCACTGCCGTGGCGGCATTGATGGGCACTTTCGTGTTGGGTGCGCCCGCCATGGCGCAGGAACAGCGTGTGGAGATCACCGGCTCGGCGATCAAGCGCGTCGATGCCGAAGGCGCGCTGCCCATCACCATCATCACGCGCGAAGAGATCGCGCGCAGCGGCGCGGTCAACACCGAAGAGCTGGTGAATTCGATCGCTGCCGTGGCTTCGATCGGTGGCATCAACAACGCCACCGGCGCGGGCTCATCCACGGCCGGGCGCTCGACCATTTCACTGCGCGGCCTGTCGGGCGGGCGCACGCTGGTGCTGGTCAACGGCCGGCGCCTGGCGGTGTCGGTCGGTGGCCTGGGCGGCTCGGTCAACGTCAACAACATTCCGCTGGCGGCGATCGAGCGCGTGGAGGTGTTGAAGGACGGTGCGTCGAGCATCTACGGCTCGGAAGCGCTGGCCGGCGTCGTCAACTTCATCCTGGCCAAGGACTTCAAGGGCATCGACCTCGGCATCAGCGGCGGCGCACCGTCGCGCGACGGTGGTGGCAAGACACAGAAGGCGACCGTGGTGGCAGGCATCGGCGACATCGCCAGAGACCGCTACAACATCACGGCTTCGTTGTCCAAGGACAAGGAAACGGCGCTCTTTGCCAAGGACCGCGAGTTCGCCAAGACCGGCAACGTCTTCCCGTGGATCGTGGCCGGGGCCACGGGCCAGGGCAACATCGAAGGCCCGTTCACCTTGGGCACGCGTGTCAATGGCGTGTGGCGCGAAGGCACGCGCGGCCCGGGCTTCGGCAATTCACCGGGCACAGGCTACGGCAACCCGCTGGCGGCGACCGACAAGTGCGCCGACATCAACATGTTCAAGAACCCGACCAACACGGCGCCGAAGAACACCCCGTATTGCACCTTCGACAGCAACGCCTTCGTCGGCCTCATCCCCGAGCGCGAGACCTCCAACCTCACGCTCAACGGCGTCTTGCGCGCAAGTGACACGCTGGAATTTTTCGGCGACGCGCTGTACTCGAAGAACATCCAGACGCAGCGCTTCCAGCCGAGTCCAGCAAGGCGCAGCTTCTTCACCACCGACGCGCAGTTCCAGGCACAAGGCGTGGACCCGGTGCTGCTCATCAAGCCGAGCAACCCGAACTACAAGATCGCTGCCGACTTTCTCACCGCGGCGGGCTTCGGCTCCATCGTCGGGCAACCGTTGGCGATCACCGCACGTGTCTTCGACTTCGGGCCGCGCACGCAGCGCGATGTCACCGAGCAGAGCCGGCTGGTCTTCGGTGCGCGCGGCGAAGTCGCCGGGCAGAGCTACGAGCTGGCCTATTCGAGCAACAAGTACGAGCTCTCGGGGTCCGTGCCCGACGGCTACTTCTCGCAGGTGGGTTATGCCAAGGCGGTGCAGGCTTCCAATGACTGGAACCCCTGGTCGCTGAACCAGAGCGACGCCTTCAAGGCGGCCATCGCCCCGGCCAAGTACACCGGCAACACGCTGGCCGGTACGGCCAAGACCAACATCGTCGACGCAAAGATTTCGGGCGACATGATGACCCTGCCGGCGGGCGCGCTGGCCTATGCCCTGGGTACGCAGTTTCGCGACGAGAAGTACCAGACGCGGCCGAGTGCGGCGCTGTTCTCGGGTGACATTGCCGGCCTGGGCGGCGCGCAGGAGCCGGTGGACCGCAGCCGCAAGATCACCTCGCTCTTCGGTGAGCTGGTGATCCCCATACTCAAGCAGCTTGAGGGCAACGTCGCGGCGCGTCACGACCGCTACAACGACGTCGGCAACTCCGACACCTACAAGGCCAGCCTGCGCTGGCAGCCGATGAAGAACCTGGTGGTGCGTGGTGGCGTGGGCACGGGCTTCAGGGCACCGACGCTGGTGGAGCTGTGGATTCCGCAGACGCTGGGTAGTTCGGCGCAATTCACCGATCCGAGGTTCCCCAACAACCCCAACCTGCAGGTCAACGCCTTGACCGGTGGCAACCCACTGCTCAAGCCCGAGAAATCAAAGCAGGGCAGCCTCGGCTTTGTATTCCAGCCGATGGACGCCGTGTCGATCACGGCCGACTACTGGAAGATCGACGTGAACGGCATCATCACCGCGCCTTCGACGCAGGAGATCGTCTCGCGCTTCCGCGCCGGGGACCCGGCCTACGCCGGCCTGGTGGTGCTCACTGCCGATGGCCAGGTCGACTCGACCAAGGAAATCAACGCCAACGTCGGTAGCGCCAAGCTCGAAGGCATCGACGTCGACGTGAATGCCAAATTTGCGGTGCCGGGCGGCAACCTGAACGTGAACCTCAACGGCACGTACATGATCAAGTACGACCAGACCAGCCCAGGCGGCACGATCTCGCGCAAGGTCGGCACCATGGTGGAAGCCAACGGCGACCCGGTGCTCGAAGCCGACGGCGGCGGTGTCGTGCTGCGCTGGAAGCACAAGCTGAGCGCGACCTACACCACCGGGCCCTGGGGCATCACGCTGGCGCAAAACTACTACACCGGCTACCGCACCGGTGACCGGCAGATCGACGGCGTGCCCAACTTCGTGCCCGACCAGTCGATTTACGACATGAACGTGAGCTACACCGGCATCAAGAACCTGCGCCTGGCCGTGGGTGTGAAGAACCTGTTCGACAAGAACCCGCCGATCTACGTGCCCGCCAGCAACCAGTTCCAGGCCGGCTACGACATCAGCCTGTACGACGCGCGCGCGCGCTTCGTCTACGGCTCGGTGAACTACAAGTTCTGAGCGCACAACACGGGGGTTAGCCTGCGGTCGCAGGTGCCCCCACATGGCCTGCGCCGGGGCCGCACAATGCGCCACAGGACATGCGCATCGTGCGGAGGTGAGGGGCGTGGTCAAGCGGGCTTCGGGCTGGTTCATCCAAGGCCAGAGCTGGGATGCGGACGACAAGCGGCCCTGGCGCCAGCGCGTGCACACGCGCGTGCTCGCGGCGATCCAGGAAGGGCAACTGCCGGCGGGCTCGCGCCTGCCTTCGGCACGCCAGCTTGCGCATGAATGGGGCATCGCGCGCGGCACCATCGATGACGCGTTCGCGCAGCTGCAGGCCGATGGGCTGATCGAGCGCCGGGTCGGCCAGGGCAGTTTCGTGGCGCAGCGCGTGCCGCGCGCCGCACCGCTGCCGCCCGCGCCGCGACGTGAACCCAACGCTGCCACGCTGCGTGTATTGCAGCGGCTGCAGACCATCACCGACGACCCGGCTGACGGCCCGCTGCACCAGCAGCGTGGCCTGCGCCTGCGGCCGCAGGTGGGCGACATCTCGCACTTCCCGCTGGAGCTGTGGCGCCGCCTGGTCGCGCAGGCCTACCAGGAGGCGCAACGCGAGCGTCTGTCCTATGGCGCCGCTGCCGGCACGGCCGAGCTGCGCGCGGCGACGGCGCGGCATCTGGCCTTGACGCGTTCGCTGCAATGCAGCCCGCGCCAGGTGTTGATCGTGCACAGCGCGCTGCATGCCTTCGAGCTCATCAGCCAGGTGCTGCTGGCTCCGGGTGACGACGTGGTGGTGGGCGACCCCAACCACGTGAGCACGCCGCGCTTCTTCAACCTCATGCATGCGCAGGTGCATGGCGCGCCGGTCGACCACGACGGCCTGGACGTGCACGCCGCACAGCGCCTGGTGCCGCGGCCGGCGGCCGTCGTCGTGCAGCCGGCCACGCATTACCCCACCGGCGCGCAGATGAGCGCCGAGCGGCGTCAGGAGCTGCTGGCCTGGGCCGGCCGCTGCGGTGCCTGGATCATCGAGCACGAATTCCTCGGCGAGATTGCCTACACCAGCCACAACCCGGCGCCGCTGCTGGCGCAAGACCGCCATGAGTGCGTGCTCTACACCGGCAGTTTCAACAGCAGCATGTTCCCGTCGCTGCGCCTGTCGTATCTGGTCGTGCCCGAGCGGCTGTGCCAGGCCTTCGCCGCCGTGCGCGGCATGCTGGGCGACCATTGTTCGGTGGGCCTGCAGCTGGCGCTGGCGCAGTTCATCGACGAGGGCCATCTCGCGGCGCATGTGCGCATGCTGCGCCAGCTCTACCGCGGCCGACGTGATGCCTTGTGGCGCGCGCTCGCGGCCAGCCCGGTGCTGGGTGCCGGCGCCGTTGCCGTGCGCAGCGGCCTCAACATCTGCACCACGTTGCCGCCGGGGCTGGCCGACCAGGCGCTGCTGCCGGCCCTGGCCGCGCGCGGCATCGCGCCGCTGGCGCTTTCGGCACACGAATGGCAGCAGCCACGACGCAACGGGCTGGTGCTGGGTTTCGGTGCCGACGACGAGACGCAGATCGGCGAGGCGGTGGCGCACATCGCGCAGCTGGTGGAGGCCAGGCTGCGCTGATCTGCAACGTTAGCGTCGGGCTGCCGATGGGTCAGCGCAACCTTAGGTGCAAGCCGCGGATGTAGACGTCGAAGCCCTCGGGTTCGGCGTTGGCCTGTACCGATACGGCAGCGCCCATCGATCTGTCGAGGTCGCTTTCAAGGCCACGTGCGGCGCGCGGTGAAGCCGCGGCCTGCAGCAGTTTTTCCAGCAATGCCGCCGAACTTGTGGTGACAGCCTGCTCGCTGCGCGGGTGCGCGGCGGCACGTTCGCTGCGCACGTGCCCGCGCGGGCGGCGCAACAGCGCCAGCAGGTGCGCACACAGGCGCCGGGGTGGCAGGGGCCGCGCGAGGTAAAGGTCGGCACCGTGGTCCAGCGCGGTGATCTCCTCCTGCGCGTCGAGGCCGTTGCCGATGACGGCGATCGGGCAGCTCAGCGCCTCGCGCAGCCGCGTCAGCGTCCAGGCAGCGTTGCCGCCCATGGCCGCGCTGTCCAGGCACAAGGCATCGAAGTGCGCGATGGCGGCGGTGCGCAGCGCCTGCTCGCCGTTGGCGCGCCACAGGCAACGCAGGCCGTCCAGCGCCATTTCGGTCACGACATCGTGCTGCGGCCGCAGGGCCTCACCCACCAGCAGCACGAAGCGTGGTGCGAGTGCGTGGACGGGGAACAAGCTTGATGTCTGTGTGTCCATGCGGTGTCGCGATGATCGATGAGGAGCGGCACGCCGATCAAGAACCATTACGGCGACCTTGCACAAGCCAATTTGCTGCTGCACGAGGCACCCACCAGAATCGATTCAGTGCACAGCGGGGCCAAAGGTTCCAGGCGTTCTACGTGGTGCACGGCCTTGCTTGCGGCCTGATGCGATGAACTGCGTTGCCGTGCGACGAGCCGCCTGTTTTGTGCATGGCGCGGATCGCGTGCCGCCCTGGAAAATGACGTCGTGATGTCGGGAACTTTTTGTGTCGTGGTAATCCATTGAAGCTCAATGACCTGCCGCCCTTCATGACCTTGCCGCTGCCGGCCGTGGGCGACGGGTTGCCACGCCGGGTGGGTGTCTATCGCCAGCTGCTGGGTGCCATTCGCACGGGGCAGCTCGCGCCTGGCGCGCGTTTGCCTTCGGCGCGTGAGCTGGCGCGCGCATGGACGGTGCCGCGTGGTGCCGTCGACAACGCCTTCGCGCAGCTCGTCAATGAAGGCCTGATCGAACGCCGCGTCGGCAGCGGCAGCTTCGTGCAAACGCGGCTGCCGCAAGCCGCCTTGCGCGCGCGGGCGGCCGAGCCCGCGGTTGTGTCGAACGATCCCGTCGCCGCGATGCCGCTGTTGCGGCCCCTGGCCACCGACATCTCCAGCTTTCCGCTGGCCGTTTGGCGCCGCCATGTCGGCCGCGCCATGGCCGGCGCCGACCGTTCGTTGCTCAGCTACGGCGCGGCCGGCGGGCTGGACACCTTGCGCGCAGCCGTGGCGCGCTACCTGCGCCTGACGCGCTCGATCGACTGCGCACCAGGCCAGGTGTTGATCGTCAACAGCGCCTTGCATGCCATCGACCTGATCGCGCAAGTGCTGCTCGAGCCGGGTGCGCGCGTGGCGGTCGAAGACCCGGGATTCCCCGGCGTATCGAACGTGCTGCGCCAGGCGCGACTGAACGTGGTGCCGGTGCCCGTGGACGCGATGGGCTTCGACGCCGAAGCCGCCGCGCAACGGGCGGGCGACGCCGCGGCCATCTACCTGCACCCGTTGAACCAGTACCCCACCGGCTGGCGTACCGGTGCGGCGCGCCGGCGCGCACTGCTCGAACATGCCGACGGCACGGGTGCCTGGATCATCGAAGGCGACCACATGGCCGAGATCGCGCCCGGCGGCGCCGCGCCGCCGGCGCTGTGGCGCAGCGACCGTGCCGGCCGTGTGCTCTACGTCGGCTCATTCAATGGCGTGATGTTCCCTTCGCTGCGGCTGGGCTTCCTGCTCGTGCCCGAGGCGCTGGTGCCGGTCTTCAGCGCCGTGCGCGGCATGCTCGGCGACCACAGCCCGGTGGCGATGCAGGCCGCACTCGCGTCGTTCATCGACGCGGGGCAGTTGAGCGCGCACCTGCGCCAGCTGCGCGCGCTGTACGACAGCCGCCGCCGCGTCTTGCTCGCAGCGGTGGCGCGCGAGCTGGGCGAGCGCGCGCGTATCGGCCCCACCGACGCCGGCATCCATGCCTGCTTGCATCTGCCGCTAACGTTGCCTGACCACGTGGTGGCCGCCGCGTTGGCACGCCGCGGTGTCGAGGTCGAAGCCTTGTCGACGCTGTGCAGCCTGCCGCGTGGCCACCACGGCTCGTGTCACAACGGCCTCGTGCTCGGGTACGGCGGCAACGATGAAGAAGAGATCGCGCGCGGCGTGACGCTCATCGCGCAGGTGCTCGATGCCATGCCGGCGGCCACAGGCGGGCCGCACGCATGGTGAAATCGGCCGCCGGTGCCTTCATCCAGGCGGTGCAAGACGACGGCGCCGACGGTGCGCCGCAATGGGCGCGGGTGTACCGCACCGTGCGCCGCGCCATCGATGCCGGCGCGTTGGGTGTGGGCACGCGGCTGCCTTCGGCCCGGCAGCTTGCGGGCGAGTGGCGCGTCTCGCGCGGTGCAGTCGATGAAGCCTTTGCGCATCTTCAGCTTGAAGGACTGATCGAACGCCGCGTGGGTGATGGCACTTACGTCGCGCAGGCGGCACAGCGGCCGGCCACGGCCTTGCGCCGCGAGCCCACCGTCACGGCGCAGCATGTGTTGCGTCAACAGCGTGCGATACGCGTGCCACCGTCGCGCATCGAGAGCGCGGCGCGCTCGGTGCGCCCGCCGCCGCTGCACCCGCGCGCGATGCCCCTGGACGGCTTCCCCTTGCCGCTGTGGCGGCGGCTGTCGATGCAGGCTTTCGATGACAGCCGGCGTGGCCTGCTCGGCGGCGGCGCGCCGAGCGGCCTGCCGGCGCTGCGCGAGGCCATCGCGCGCCATCTGGCGCTGGCACGCGGCATCTCGTGCGACCCGGCGCAGGTGCTGGTCATCGGCAGCCCGCGCGAAGGGGTGACTTCACTGGCGCGGCAGTGGCTGGCAGCGGGCGACATGGCGGCGGTGGAAGACCCCGGGCACCCTTCGTTGCCGCAGTTGCTTCGCATGCTGGGGGCCAACGTCGTGGGCGTGCCGCTGGATGCTGAGGGCTTCGACGTCGGCCATCTGCAGCGTCATGCCGATCACGCGCGACTGGTGTACCTGCACCCGCTGGCGCAGTACCCGCTGGGCCAGCGCACCGCGCTCGCGCGAGGGGACGCGCTGCTGGCCTGGGCGGCGCAGCGCGAGACGCACATCATCGAAGGCCATTACAACGACGAATGGGTGGCGCCGGGCCAGCAGTTGCCCACGCTCTTCAGCCGCGACCGCGCCGAGCGTGTCTTGCTGCTGGGCACCTTCGAAGGCGTGATGTTCCCGTCATTGCGGGTGGGCTACCTGGTTCTGCCGCCGAGCCGCGCCGCCGCGATCATTGCCGCGCATGACAAGCGCGGCGAGCGCGTGCCGCTGGCCACGCAATGGGCCTTGGCGCAATTCATCGACAGCGGTGCGTTGAGCGAGCACCTGCGCCGCACGCGCGATGCACTGCAGCAGCGCCGCGCGCTGGTGGCGCAGGTGCTGCGCGAGGCCTTGCCCAACGGCGTGCGCCCGGGGCCGCTGGAGACTGGCGCACAGGTCTGCCTGCACTTGCCGCCAACCTTGCCCGACGTCGTCGCCATCGAGGCGCTGCGCCAGCGCCGCATCGCGGCCGAGCCGATGTCGCCGATGGCCTGGCACAGCGGCATCGTCAATGGCCTGGTTCTGGGCTACATGGGCTGGAGTGCAGCGACGGTGACGGACACGATGCACACGGTGTGTGCGGTGCTCGCAGACCTGCTTGCTACGCCGCTGGCGACGCTTGCCGCAGCACCTACCAGGGTGCCCGGGTGAGCGCGTAGCCCAGGTTGCGCACGGTGCGGATGCGCGGTGTGGCGGCGTGGTTGTCGCCGAGCTTGGCGCGGATGCGGTAGATGCGGCTGTCGATCGAGCGGTCCATGGGGTGGTCGTCCAAACCGCGCACGCGGCGCAGGATCTCGTGCCGCGGCAGCGTCGTGCCGGCATGCACGGCCAGCAGCCACAACACGGCGAATTCGCCCTCGGTCAAGGGCACCGTGTTGCCGGCGAGTTGCACGCGCCGCTCGTGCCGCTGCAGCTGCAACGCGCCGAAGCGCAACTCGGCAGGTTCTTCGGTCGGCAACTCGCGCTGAGCGCGGCGCCACAGCGCGCGCAACCGCGCCGCCACCACCGCGGCCGAGACGCTGGTGTCGACCACATCATCGGCACCCATCTCCAGCGCCAGTACGTGGTCCAGATCGCGCACTGCGCGCGCGGCCACGAGCAAGGGCGGCGCCGCAGCCATGGCCTGCAAGGCACGCAGCCGGCCGAGGTGCGCGCTCAAGCCGGTGCTGATGTGCAGCACCCAGGCGTCGGCCGGGCGCGGCGGCAGGCTGATGTCGTCGGCGGCGCGCGTGTCCACCTGCAGGCCTTCGTCGGCCAGGGCCGCGGCCCAGCTGCGCCGTGCGTGCGCGTCGTCGCCCCACACGAGCACGGCGCGCAAGGTGGCCGCGCGCGGTTCGCGGGACGTGCCGGCGAGTTCAATCAACTGTGGCGTCATCACACCGTGATGGTCGCCACACGTGGCGTGACGCGCAAGGGCCATTCTGGGCAGCGTGTGCATGCCACTGTGGCCGGCAAGAGGCCGGCAAAAAAACTAGGTCGGTGTGGCGGCTTTGAGCCGGTACAGCGCGTCGAGCGCTTCGCGCGGTGTCAACGCATCGGGGTCGATGTCGGCAAGAAGCGCTTCCACCGCCGAGACTTGCGGTGGTGTGGATTCCGCCGGCGCCGCAGCGAAGAGGTCGACCTGTGCCGCGCCGGCGCTGGCCTGCTGCTCCAGCGCTTCGAGCGTGGCC
>JANLYV010000299.1:0-37168 GCA_031365825.1 Rubrivivax sp.
CGACAGCGACGACATCTACGTCTTCGAAGCCACCGCCGCACTGAACGGCAACGACATCATCAATAACTTCAACAACGATGGTGTTGGTACCGACGATCAGCTCGACTTCCGTGCCTTCCTGGGTACGGCGACGATGACGATTGGCGGCGCGGCCAACATCACAGCGGGTCTCGACCTGCTGGGTGCGGCAAACGTCGGCGTCGTGTTCAACAAGGCGACGGCACTTGTGGCGGCTGACATCAGTGCAACGACTCTGGCCGGCAAGGTCAGGGTTGAGGACAACAGCAAGGCGGTTGTACTGGTGACCGGTGACGCGAACGGTGTTGCCGACGGTACGAATGATTCGTACAAGGTGTACTTCATTCAAGACACCAACAGCAGTACCACGGCGCAGACCTACACGGTGACTCTGGTCGGCACGATCAATAGCGTGGCTGAATTGAACGCGCTGGATCTGGTCGACGGCACCGACGTGTTCTTGGGTTAACTGGATTGATACGCCGGCGGCTCATAGCGGCCGGCGGTATTGATCAGTAGCTGTCCATGCCGCCTTCGGGAAACCGAAGGCGGCACTTTTTTGGATCACATCAAATACACATATGCCTAGCAAACAAATCGTTTTCGCCGACCGTTTGGTCGGTATGAGCATCCAGAACGGCCTCGTCCGCATCGACCTCGCGGTCAACGCCGGTACCGTCAAAGGCAGCGACGACAAGACCAAACAACGCATGGAAGTCACCGCCCAACTGGTGATGCCGCTCGACGCATTTGCCAACGGTGTGGCCATGCAACAAAAGGCGCTGCAGCAACTGGTTGAACAAAACAAGAGTCGACGCGCGGCAAAGACTGACGACGCACCTTCGACCTGAAAGAAAACCGCGTGCAACGCGCGTCGTGCGTGCCGTCGGGCCGGCAGCAAGCCGCTGAACCACTGACATGCTGACCAACCTGCGCCTGCGATTCGACGCTGTCGAAGACCGCCTGACGCTGCGACTTACCGTGCAGCAGGCCAACGACAACCCGGTCGACCACGTGTTGCATCTCACCCGGCGCGTGTGTGCCATTTGGCGTCAGGACTTGCAGGCCATGATCGACCTCTCAGCGCAAGCGCCGTCGGCCACGGCACCAGCCACCAAGGCAGCCATCTCCAATGCACATCACGAAGCCATGGCCAGCCAGGCCAAGGTTCGTACCGAAGTGGTGGAGCCTGAGGTTGCGCCCAACGTCACTCCGGTGTTGGTGACGCGGATCGTCTGTGGCCGCCGCCGCAAGGACGGCAGCTGGATCCTGCGTTTCGAACGTCGGGACTTGCCTGCACTTAGTCTTCAGCTCAGCCCCGCGACGCTGCATGGCCTGGCCGACGCCGTGGCCCGCAGGGTCAGTGCGGCAGGCTGGGGGCTTGCGGCGTTGCCGCATGAGGCCAAAGTCGCAGAACCGCCAAGCGCCGGCACGCACCTGCACTGATTCACCGAGATTCAAGTAATTGACCAAGACGTTGCCTCAGTGCAACGAAAGTTCATATAGGAGCTCGTATCATCCGACTCCTATATGAATTCCGTCATCCGCGTTCACCTGCAGACCGACTCAAGCCAGCACAAGCGGCTTCTTGAGTTGCAGCAGGCGTTCGCGCAGGTCTGCAATGCCCTGGCGCCGATGGCGCAACGCACGGGTTGCTGGAACCGTGTGGCGCTGCATCACATGGCTTATCGCGGTCTTCGCGAGCAGTTCCCGGGTCTGGGCTCGCAGATGGTATGCAACGCGATCTACTCGGTCTCACGCGCTTGCCGGTTTGTTTACCAACACCCCAGGAGCCCATTCAACGCCATGCGCCTTGCGGGCAAGCCTTTGCCCAAGGTTCAATTCCTGCCACAGGCGCCGGTCTACTTTGATCGACATACCCTGAGCCTGAAGGACGGGCAGGTGTCGATGTTCACGCTGGACGGCCGCATGCGCTTCAGCCTGGCCTTGCGTTCCGAGGACGAACTGCGCTTCCGCAACGACAAGCTGCGTGAGATCGTGCTGACCTCGCAGGCCGCCCAATTCAGCCTGAGCTTCACCTTTGCCGAGGAGAGCGCGCTCGACGAGCGCGGCGAGGCCTCGGCCAGGCAAGCGATGGAGCTCCCCGAATACGTCCTCGTGATCGAAGACGACCTACACGCGCCCGCGGCATTGACGCCGCAGGCTCACACATCGCAGGCCACCCCATGACCGCTGCCACGCGTACGGCGCCCCTGTCCGTCGACAAGACACCGCTGAAAACCGCATTGCTCGAGCAGCGCGGCTTGTACTTCCAGGCGGCGCGTTTGAGCATCGTCATCGGCGTACTCATGCTCGCGCCTTCCTGGTTCATGTTCGAGGTCTACGGCCGCGTGCTCGACAGCCGCAGCCTGGCCACGCTGGGCTGGTTGCTGCTGGCCATTTGCGGCGTCTACGTGGTCATTGAAATGCTGGAACTGGTGCGCTCGCGCGTGTTGTTTGCCGCCGCCAGCGACGTCGACGCCCGACTTCGACGGCGCGTCTTCGACGTCACCTTCGAAGCCAATTTGCGCAAGGTGCCCGGAGGCACGACGCAGGTCTTTGCCGACCTGCGCGCCGTGTGCGATTTCATTCCGTCACCGGCCGTGATCTCGGCAATGGACGCGCCAGCGGCCCTGCTATGCCTTGGGCTGCTGTACGCCATCAGCCCATGGCTGGGCGCGCTGGCCATGATCGGTGCCTTCTTGCAGGTGGGCCTGGCCTACATCACCGAGAACCGCACCTTGCCTCAGCTGACCGAGGCCAATCAGGCGGCGATCCAGGCGCAAAACTACGCCGGCGGCACGCTGCGCAACGCTCAGGTGATCGAATCGATGGGCATGCTGGGCGCCGTTCACCAGCGCTGGATGTCGCTGCAGCGTCGCTTTCTGTCGCGCCAGGGGCAGGCTTCCGACACCGCCGGCGTCACCACCACCGCAGCCAAGCTGATCCAGACGATGCAGAGCTCGTTGCTGCTCGGCGGCGCCGCGTGGCTGGCGCTGCACGACAACCTCGTCGGCGGCGGCGGCATGATGATCGTGGCCTCGATCCTGGGCGGCCGCGTGCTCGCCCCGCTGGCCCAGCTGGTGGCGCAATGGCGCACCGTTGTGGGTGCGCGCGATGCCTACAAGCGCCTCGCTTCGCTGCTGAGCAAGCTCGAACCCACCGAGCCCGGCATGGCGCTGCCGCCCCCCAAAGGCGTGCTGACGGTCGAGGCCGTCGTGGCTGGCGCACCCGGCAACCCACTGCCGATTCTCAAAGGCGTGAGCTTCGTCGCCCGCCCAGGCGAGGTGGTGATCGTGGTCGGCCCGTCAGCGGCCGGCAAGACCACGCTCGCCAGGATGTTGATGGGCCTTTGGCCCGCCGCCAGTGGCAAGGTGCGGCTAGACGGTGCCGACATGCACGCCTGGCACAAGTCCCAACTCGGCCCGCACCTCGGCTACCTGCCACAAGGTGTGGAGCTGTTCGACGGCACGGTGGCCGAAAACATTGCGCGCTTCGGCAAGGTCGACATGGCGACGGTGCGTGAGGCCGCCGACCTGGTCGGTATCACCGACATGGTCGAGCAGCTGTCTGAAGGCTTCGACACCCGCATCGGCGAAGAAGGTGCGGTGCTGTCGGGCGGCCAACGCCAGCGCCTGGGGTTGGCGCGGGCCGTCTACGGCCGGCCGCAACTGCTGGTGCTGGACGAGCCCAACTCCAGCCTGGACGAAGCTGGCGAGAAGTCCTTGCTCGCGCTACTCGGTGCCTTGAAGGCACGTGGCGCCACCGTGGTGGCCATCACCCATCGAACGCCGATGCTGGCTGCGGCCGACAAGCTGCTGGTGCTGAACGAAGGCCAGGTGGCGATGTTCGGCCCGCGCGACGAAGTGCTGGCGGGCTTGAAGAAGGCCAACGAACAGGCCCGAGCGCAGCTCGAACAACGTCAGAACGCCATGCGCCAGGCGCCGGCCTTGACCGGGCGTGCGGCGTGAGTTGCCGGACCCCTGCCAAGCCCATTGCAGCCGTGCGCAGCACCGAGATCAATCCATGAGCACCGAGATGAGCACAGACCTGGCCATCGCCACACCCGCACTGCAGCGCGACGCCGCGCGCGAAGTCCAGGCCAGGCCCGGCTTCTTCGAGCGCAGCGACCTGGGCCGCACGCTGTGGACGTTCAGGCGCGAGTTCGCCTGGGTTTTCGTCTTCAGCTGCTTCGCCAACGTATTGATGCTAACGCCAACGTTGTACATGCTGCAGGTCTTCGACCGCGTCATGCTCAGCGGCAACGAGCTGACCTTGTTTGCCATCACCGCCATTGCCGTGTTGTTCTTCCTGGTGATGGGTTTTGCCGAGTGGGTTCGCTCACGCCTGCTGGTGCGCGCCGGTTCGCGTCTGGACGAAGCGTTGAACACGCGCGTCTTCAACGCCACCTTCGAAGCGCGACTGCAAAGCGCCGGCCGCAACCCGACGCAACCCCTGGCCGACCTGACGCTGTTGCGCCAGTTCCTCACCGGCAGCGGCGTCATTGCCGTGGTCGACCTGCCTTGGGCCGTGGTCTACGTCGCCGTGCTGTTCCTGATGCACCCGGTGCTGGGTTGGACATCGATTGGTTTTATCGTGGTGCAGATCATGCTGGCGTTGCTCGGGCGCTGGCTGACGGCGCGCTCGCTGAAGAAGTCGCAGGAGCTGTCACTCGAATCTGCGACCTACCTGCAGGCCAAGTTGCGCAACGCCGAAACGGTGGAAGCGCTGGGCATGCTCGGCAACTTGCGCCGCCAATGGCTTGGCATGCACGAGCGCCAGATGGCGAGCCAGGCCAACACTGCTGAAATGACGCGCCGCGTACAGGCGGTGACGAAGTACGTGCAGTACGTGCAGCAGTCGATGATCCTGGCCGTGGGTGCCGTGCTCGCCATCGACGGCAAGATCAGCGCCGGCGCCATGATTGCCTGCAATGCCTTGATGGGCAATGCGCTGCGCCCCATCGGCACGCTGGTGCAGGTGTGGAAGCAGTACGTCGACGCGCGTGTCGCCTACGAGAGGCTGGAGGGTGTGCTCAACGCCCACCCCGAGCGCCAGCCCAGCGCCGACCCCATCGAAGTGCGTGGCCAGATCAGCCTGCAAAACCTGGAAGCCACCGCACCGGGCCGCAAGACGCCCATCCTCAAGGGCCTGAACATCGATTTCCGCGCGGGCGAGGTGGTGGCCATCCTCGGGCCTTCGGGCGCCGGCAAGTCCACGCTGGCGCGCTGCCTGATGGGCATCTGGAGCGACCGCAGCGGCGAGGTGCTGCTCGACGGCCAGGCGATCGAGTCATGGTCGCGCGCCGACCTCGGTCCGCATCTGGGCTACCTGCCGCAGGACATCGAGCTGTTCGAAGGCTCGATCGCCGACAACATCGCGCGCTTTGCCATGGTCACGCCGCAAGTCGTGATTGATGCAGCCACCCGCACCGGCATCCACGACATGATCCTGCGCCTGCCGCGTGGCTACGACACACCCATGGGCGAAGCGGGCAGCTTCCTCTCGGGCGGGCAGCGGCAGCGCATTGGCTTGGCGCGCGCCATCCTCGGCGACCCGGCGCTGGTGGTGCTGGACGAGCCCAACGCCAATCTCGACGATGCCGGCGAAGCCGCGTTGATTCGCACCGTGCGTGAACTCAAGAGCCGCGGCAAGACGGTGTTCATGATCGTGCATCAACAACACCTTCTTGCCGCTGCCGACCATGTGTTGATCCTGGACGACGGCCAGATCAGCAAATTCCTTCCCGTGGTGGCGCCCCCGGCCACCGCACAGCCAGGCACATCCCCATGAGCGCAAACACTTCCGAGACAGCCGTGGCGCTGCCGAGCGACGCACGCAGCAATGTCGCCACGATTGACGACGCCGAACTCAAGACCGACACGCGGCCCGTGATCCGCCTCGGCTTCTGGGTGCTGGTGGTCGGCTTCGGCCTGTTCCTGGCCTTTGCCGCCTGGGCGCCGCTCGACGAGGGCGTGGCGGCACCGGCCACAGTGTCGGTGGAGTCGAGGCGCAAGACGATCCAGCACATGCAGGGCGGGGTCATCCGCGAGGTGCTGGTCAAGGAAGGCGCCGAGGTCAAGGAAGGCGACGTGCTGATGGTGCTGGACGACGGTGCGACGCGCGCCGCGTTCGAGTCCATCCGGCAGAACTACCTCGCGCAGCGGGCGCAGGAGGGCCGGCTCCTGGCCGAGGCCAGTGGTGCAGCGAGCATCAATTTTCACGCCGACTTGCAGAACAGCAACGAGCCGCTGGTGCTGCAGCACAAGACCGTGCAGCAGCAGCTCTTCGCTTCGCGCCGGGCCGCGCTCTCGGCCGAGATCGCGGCGGCCACGCAGGCCATCGCCGGCATGCAGGGGCAGATCGAGGGCATGACGCAGATGTTGGAGAGCCGGCGCAACCAGGCGGCGCTGCAGACGCGGCAACTGGCAGGCGTGAAGTCGCTTGCCGACGACGGCTTCGCACCGCGCAACCAGGCCTTGCAGTTGGAGCAGACGCAAGCTGAATTGCGTACCTCGCTGACCGAACTCGAAGCCAATGTCGAACGCGTGAAGAGCAGCATTGCCGAGCAGCGCTTGCGCATCGCGCAGCGCCAGCAGGAGTTCATCAAGGAAGTGTCGAGCCAGCTCGCCGACGTGCGGCGCGAAGTGCAGGCCAACCAGGAACGTCTCGGCGCGGTGACGACGGAGCTGGGGCGCACGCAGATCAAGGCTTCGGTCAGCGGCCAGGTCATCGGCATCTCGGTCAGCGGGGTCGGTGGCGTGGTCACCCCGGGGCAGCGGCTGATGGACATCCTGCCGCGTGGCGAAGTGCTGTTGCTCGACGCCAAGGTGCAGCCGCAGGTGATCGACCGCATCAAGGTCGGCGACACGGCTGAAGTACGTTTCCAGGCCTTCGCCAATTCGCCGCAACTGGTGGTGCACGGCAAGCTGGTGTCGCTCTCGGGCGACGCCGTGAGCGAGGCCGTGGGCAACCAGCTGCGCAGCTACTACCTGGCGCGCGTGGAGCTCACGCCCGCGGGCCTGAAGGCACTGGGCACGCGCGTGATGCAACCGGGGATGTCGGCCGACGTGCTGATCAAGACCGGCGAGCGTTCGATGCTGACCTACCTGCTGCACCCGCTGCTCAAGCGCGTGGCTGCTTCGATGACGGAGGAGTGAGCGTGAATCCTCAGCGCAAGAAATTCGCCACGATGACTGCGATAGGCCTGCACGTGCTGGCCATGACCGGCGTGGCGCTGGCCGCCACGGCGGCGCAAGCGATGTCGTTTGCCCAGGCCTGGGACGCCGCGCGGCGGTACGACGCGCAGTACCAGTCGGCCACGCACGAGCTGGCTTCGGCGCAGCAGTCGGTGCCGATCGCGCGCGCCGCGCTGCTGCCGCAGGTGGCGCTGAACGCGTCCACCAGCGAAGTCACTGGCAGTCGCGAATTCCCCAACAGCTTGAACCAGCAGGTGCGCACGCGGCTGGACTACGCCGCACCGCAAACGAGCCTGACCTTGCGCCTGCCGATCTTCAACCGCGAAGCGCACAGCCGCCTGGGCCAGGTGCAGGCCCAGACCGAGGTCGCCGAGTCCCTCTTCCGTGCCAAGGGCCTGGACCTGGTGGACCGCCTCGCGGTGGCCTACATGCAGGTGCTGCTCGCGCAGGATTCAAGGCAGCTGACCGAGGTGCAGCTGCAGGCGCAGGCGGTGCAGCTCAATCAGTTGCAGCAGCGTCTGCAGCGAGGTGAAGGCACGCGGGTGGAGACCGCGCAGTCCCAGGCCGCGCTCGACGTGCTGCGCGTGCGCCAGACCGAAAGCGACGACCAGCTGGAGCTGGCGCGGCGTCAGCTGCGCCGTATCACCGGCTTGCCCACGCCCGAGCTGCGCAGCCTGGCCGCCGACTTTCGACCCGCGCCGATGCCGGCCGAGAGCCTGACCGAGTGGCTGGAAATCGCGGTGCGCCAAAGCCCGTCATTGCAGGCGCGTCAGCAGGCGCTGGTGGCCGCCAAGATGAACGTGCAACGCAACTTCGCCGGCCACTTCCCGCGCCTGGACCTGGTGGCAAGCGCCTCGCACAGCCAGAACGAAACCACCAGCAGCCTGAACCAGACAACCTCGCTGCGCTCGCTCGGCCTGCAGTTGAGCGTGCCGATCTTCAACGGCGGAGGTATCGACGCCAGCGTCAGGCAGGCGCTGGCGGACCAGTCACGTGCGGAAGAGGAAATCCGCATCGAGCGTGAAACGCTGGAGATCGAAGTGCAGCGCTACTACCAGGCCACGCAGACCGGCCAGGCGCGCATCGAAGCCATGCGTACCAGCGTGGCCGCGGCGGAGCTGGCGCTGCTGGGCACGCAGCGGTCGCTCGAAGCCGGCCTGTCCACGGGCAACGATGTGTCCGAAGCGCAGGCGCGCCTCTTCGGCACGCGGCGCGAACTGGCGCAGATGCGCCTGGACTACCTGTTGGCACGCACGCGCTTGATGGTGCAGGCCGGCATGCCCATGGCTGAAGTCGCCGCCGATGTCGACCGCGCGTTGGTGGCCGACACGACGCCGGCCATGCCCGCGCCGGCGCCGACAACGGTACGCCCGTGACACATCCTCGAAAACGAACACCATGAAGCACCTCCAAATGAATGTTAGACGCCTGCTCGCGGGCCTGGGTTTGACTGGACTTGCGCTGTTGGCCTCGTGCGGCGGTGGCAGTGGCGGCAGCCCGTCGGTGGCCAACATGGGTGCGACCAACGTGCAGTACAGCCGCACGATGACGGTGACGGTCAGCGGCACCGCGCTGGCGGAGGGCGAGCTCACGATGGTGGTCGACGGCCCTTGCGTCGACATTGCCAAGCTCAGCGGCAGCACGGACTTTCAGCTGCTCTTCACATGCCGCATCAACGGCCTGGGCCAACTGGTGGCGCGCATCCGCACCGCCGATCGGCTGGAGCTGGGCTCGGTCACCGTCGTCGTGCCGGCACCGCGGGTGTCGATGACCGTGACCCAGGGCACGCGCACCGGCAGCTATGTCGTCGAACTCGACCCGGCGGCGGCACCGATCACCGTCGACAACTTTCTGGCCTACGTCAACGCCGGCTTCTACCTGAACACGCTCTTCCATCGTGTGGTGGCCGACTTCGTGGTGCAGGCCGGGGGCTACACCGCCGGGCCCGTGGCCAAGGCACCGACGCGAGCGGCGATCAAGACCGAAGCCAACAACGGCCTGAAGAACCTGCGTGGCACGATCGCCATGGCGCGCCTGTCAGACCCCGACACCGCCACCTCGCAGTTTTATCTGAACCTGGTGGACAACGCGAGCCTGGACTTCGGCAGCGCCGAGAACCCGCTGGGTTACGCGGTCTTCGGCAAGGTCGTCTCGGGCCAGGACGTGATCGACGAGATCGGCAAGGTCGAGGTCAGCAACTTCAACACCGCGGGCCTGAGCAACCTGCCCGTGAGCAACGTGCGCATCAGCGCCGCTTCGCAGATCCGCTAGCACGTGCTGCCAACGCCACGAGCCACTTGATGCGCGCCTTGCCAGCCCATTTGTCGCTCGCCTGGCCGCTGGCCAAACGCGACATCCTCGCGCGCTACCGCGGCACGCTCGCGGGCGTCTTCTGGGCGCTGATCGGGCCGCTGGTCATGCTGCTGATCTACACGCTGGTGTTCAGCGGCGTGTTCCAGGCGCGCTGGGGCAGTGCGGGTGACGGTGGCGTTGCCTATGTCACGCGGCTCTTCGCCGGTTTGATCGTCTTCACCTCGATGGCCGAGGTGGCCACCCGCGCCACGCGCTTGATGCTCGACAACGCCAACCTCGTCAAACGCGTGGTGTTCCCGCTGGAGCTGCTGGTGGTGGCGCTGCTGATGCAGGTGGCCGTGCACACCGCACTGCAGATCGGCCTGCTGGCGTTGATGGTCGCCGTGCTGGGTGATGGCTTGCGCCTGTCGTGGCTGTGGCTGCCGCTGGCCTGGGCCTGGGCACTGGCCTTGCAATACGCCGTGGCCCTGGTGCTGGCGGCATTGGGCTGCTACCTGCGCGACTTGCAGCATCTGGTGCCGGTCTTGATGTCCGGCCTGATGTTCCTTTCGCCGGTGTTCTACCCGGTCGATGCGGCGCCGGTGGCCTTGCGTGCGGTGTTGGCGCTGAACCCGGTGTCCGCGCCGATCGAGCTTTTTCGCCACGCCTGGTTTGGCGATGCGCTGGACCTGCCCGCGCTGGCGCTGCAGGCGCTGGCGCTGATGCTGGGCCTGTGGGCGGCGCGCTGGATCTTCCTGCGCCTGCGTCCCGGTTTTGCCGATCTGGTGTAGACCATGAACGATCTGGCGATCGAGCTGCGCGACGTCTCCAAGAGCTACTCGCTCGAGGGGCGGCCGTGGCGGCGGCTGTGGAACCAGCTCAGTGGACGCACGCACAGCGGCCGGCAACATCGCGCGCTGGACCAGGTCAACCTGCAGGTGCGGCGCGGCGAAGTGGTGGGCATCGTCGGGCGCAATGGCGCGGGCAAGTCGACGCTGTTGCAGATCGTCTGCGGCGTGCTGCAACCCAGCAGCGGCGTGCGCCGCGTGAACGGCCGCGTGGCCGCCTTGCTGGAGCTCGGCGCGGGCTTCAACCCCGAGCTTACCGGCCGCGAGAACGTGCGCCTGAACGGCCCGCTGCTGGGCATGTCGCCGGCGCAGGTGGAACAGCGCATGGACAGCATCATCGACTTCGCCGGCATCGGCGAGTACATCGACCAGCCGGTGCGCAGCTACTCCAGTGGCATGTTCATGCGCCTGGCGTTTTCGATGGCCACCAGCCTCGAGCCCGACATCCTGGTGGTGGACGAAGCCTTGTCGGTGGGCGACGGCGCTTTCGCGCGCAAGTCCTACGAACGCATCATGTCCTTGAAGGACCGCGGCACCACCATCCTGTTCTGCTCGCATTCGATGTTCCAGGTGGAGTCGTTGTGCACACGCGCGTTGTGGATCGAAAACGGCCAGGTGCGCTTCGACGGCTACGCCCACCAGGCCACGGTCGAGTACACCGAATGGCTGGCGCGCTTCGAGCAGGGCAAGGCCGGCGAGGCCCCCAGCGGCCAGCGCTTCGACTCGCCTGCCGCGGCCATCACCGAACTGCGCTTTGGCGGCGAAGGCGGCAGGGCCGTCTACCGCAACTGCGTCGACACGCTCGAAGTGGACTTGCGCTACAAGAGCGACCCGACGCTGCCCACGCCGACGCTGGGTGTGTTGATCCTGGGTGCGGATGGCCGCGTGGTCACCAGCGCCGGCAACTGGCTCGACCAGGCGCCGCTGCAGCGGCGCGCCGATGGCAGCGGCCGCGCGCAGCTGTCGCTGCCGCTGCTGCCGTTACTGAAGGGCCGCTACACGGTCTCGGTCTACGTGTTGTGCGAACGTGCCATCAACGTGCACTCGGCGGCCGAACACGCGCTCAGCTTCGAGGTCGTGCAAGACCACATCGAACAAGGCGTGGTGTCGCTGCCGCATCAATGGCGGATGGACCCGCTTTGATGCAAGGCGGGCCGCTGCGGGAGGTGCTGGCGGCGCTGACGGCACTGGCGACACAGCATCGGGTGATGGTGCTGGGCGCTGACAGCGAAGCCTGGGCCGCGAAGCTTCGGTCGGCGGGCGTGGATGCGCAGGCGACCGCGCCGCGAGGCGACGCCGTGTCCCAACTCGATGCCCTGGCCACGCCGCCAACTGAGCGCCCGCCGGCCCTGCTGGTGGTGCCATCCACCGGTGTGCCTGATGGCATCGACGCCGCGCGGTCGGCTCTCTCCGTGCTGGGCCCGCGCCTTGGCTGGTGCTGCCACGAGATTGCTAACACGCTGCTGTTGCTGACACGTGAGCCCGGCGCAACCAGGCGCATGCGCTGGATCGGCGAGGGCGAGGTCGCGGCAATGCGCCAGCTCTTCCGCACCATCTTCGGCCACGAGATGAGCGCCGAACACTGGCAATGGAAGTACGCGCAAGGTGCGGGCAGCGGCCTGGGGCTCTGGGTCGACGGTGAACTGCTGGCGCACTACGGCGGCACCACCCGCGCCGTGCTGGCCTTCGGCGCACCGATGGTGGCCTGCCAGGTGTGCGACGTCATGGTCGCGCCGCAAGCACGCGCGGCGCTGGCGCGGCGCGGGCCGCTGGCGCAATTGACGGCAACCTTCCTCGAGCACCGCATCGGCGAAGGCACGCCGCATCACATCGGTTTCGGATTCCCCAGCGACCGCCACTTCGGCGTGGCGCAGCGGCTGGGCTTGTACGAAGCAGTGGATGAAATGGTCTGCGTGTTTTGGCCCGGCGCGGTGCCGCCAGGTGGTGACAGCTGGCGTTGGCGCAGCACCGCGGTCGATCTCGAGGCACTGCGCGAGGGCAGCAGGGAGTGGCAGGACATCGCCCGGCTGTGGCAGACGATGGCGGCAGCCTTCACCGCCTCAGTGTTGGGCGTGCGCGCGCCCGAGTGGCTGCGCCAGCGCTACGCCAGGCGGCCCGGGCTGCAATACGACATGCTGCTGCTGCGCTCGCGCCTGACACATCGCGCGCGCGGCGCGATGGTGCTGCGCCGGCATGCCGAGTTCGTCGAGATCGTTGACCTCATCGGCCCGCAGCATGCTTTCGCGCAGCTCATCCACGCCGCGCGCCAACGTACTGCCATGGCCGGCGCCAGCCATTGCCAGGCCTGGATCACAGCCTCGCATGCGGCCATGCTGCAAAGTGCCGGCGTGCCCTGCCGCGTCGAACGCCTGGGCATCACCGTGCCAGCCAATGCCCATACACCCGGGCCGGCGCCAGCACGCTTCAGGGACAAGTGGTTCCTGATGTCGGGCGACACCGATTTCCGTTGAACGCCGCCCGGCGCATGATGAAGGCCGACATGAACCGCACCCATTCGCCGCTGGCCGACGAAGCATCGATCTATCCCTACACCGCCATGGGTGCCGTGCCCGCGCGGTCGCTGTTGGTTCTGGCGCCGCACCCCGACGACGAGGTGTTCGGCTGTGGCGGCATCACCGCGCTGGCGCTGGACGCCGGAGCCAGTGTCAATGTCGTGGTGGTCACCGACGGGGGCAAGGGGGGCGATGTCGCGGTGCGCGAAGCCGAGTCGCAGCAGGCAGCGCTGGCGCTGGCAGGCACGGCGGCGCCGGCAACGCTGGCCTTCTGGCGCGAGGGCGACCGCGAACTGCGCGCCAGCGAACAACTTGTGTTGCGCCTTCGCGCATGCATGGCCGAAACCCAGCCCGACTGGGTGCTGGTGCCTTCACCAAACGAGATCCACCCCGACCATCGAGCGCTGTGTGTGGCCGCTTGTGCGGCGTTCACACGCTCGTTCGGCGCCGGCAGTGCCGCCAGACTCGTCTTCTATGAGGTCGGGCAGCCGCTACCCCCCAACACCCTGGTCGACATCACCCCCGTGCTTGCGCGCAAGCGGGCGGCGATGAACTGTTTCGCCTCGCAGCTGCAGCAGCAGCGCTACGACGAGCATGTGCTGGCCTTGAACCGCTACCGCTCGTACACGCTGGGAGCGCAAGTGACGCACGCCGAGGCCTTGCAGATCATGCGTGCAGAAGACCTCGCCGATGGACTGGGCGCGCTGGTGGCGCGCGCCGGACAGGACGTCGTGCAACGTCTGGGGCTGAGGGGCTGAGGGGCTGAAGCGGCACGCGGCCGCGCGCTTCAGCCTGGCTTGTGCGTGATGGCGATCCAGCTCAGCGTGTCGGGCCATGCACGGGTGAATCCGGTAGCTGCCTGCTGCCCGCTGCCTGCTACCTGCCGCGCGTGAAAGAGCCTCGGCGTGCTGACCAGCGCCGCGCGCCGCGCCACGCGTCCAGCAGCGTCAGGCCTTCCTCGGTGTCGACGTGCTCGAGGATGTCGATCGCCATCACCAGTTCGCAGCTGGCATCGGCGAGGGTGGGCAGCAGCGCCAGCGAGTTGCCGATGCGCACGCGCCACGGCTCGCGCGGACGCTGCCGCTGACCGCAAACTATGGCTGAAGGGCATGCTGGGTTCTCGATCAACGCGCCGGAGGTCGTGATGCGGCCCAGGCCACGGCGCCGAGGATCAGCAGCGGCAGCGCGAACTTGGCGTCGCGCAACACGACGTTGAAGCAGGCGGCGAAAGCGAAGGCCAGCCACACCAGAAAGGCTGCAGGCGCCGCGCCGCCGCGCCGCCACGCCGCCACGCCACAGGCGCCCAGCGCCAGCAGGAACAAGAGCAGCCCGATCACGCCCCCCTGCACGGCGACCAGCAGGTATTCGTTGTGCGGCGTGGTGTGGGCCGCCAACAGCCCGCCACCCTGTACCCGCGCCTGCCACAGCCCCAACCAGCTGCCTGCGCCATGGCCTAGCCAGGGGCTTTCGCGCACCATGTCAAGGCTGCGCTCGAACAGGCGCAGCCGCATGCCCATGCTGGTGGCGACATCACCTTCGGCCCGGTACTGGCGCAACTCACGCAGGCCTTCGTCGAAACGCGATTGCACGTTGCCCGCGGCCCAGCCCACGACGAGCGCCGCCACCCACAGCGCGGCAAGCAAGGCTGCGCGTTGCCGCCAACCGGTGCAACGCAGGCATGCCAGTGCGGCCAGCAGCAGTGGCAGCGCCAGCATGCCCGTGCGCCTGTCCTGCAGCGCCAGGCCGATGCCGCACACCACCATGGCTAACAGCCAAGGTGCGCGGTGCCGCCAGCCCGTCAGCGCCAGCGCTTCAGCCAGCGCCAGCACGGTCGCCAGCGCGAGCAGCAACGAGTAGGCGATGCGCTTGTTGCCGCCTATCAGTTCAGGCCCCAACCACGGCAGCAGCAGCGCCACCGCGACCGAGATCCCGATGAAGTGGCGCAATGCCAGGCGTGCGTCTGCCGCACGCATGGCGTACGCCAGCCACAGCATGCACAGCGGCATGGCGTTGTGCCAGATGTGGCCGACGATGTCGCGCGGCGGGGCTGGCGACCACGCGGCGCTGAGCGCCGTCCACAGCAGGAACAGCAGCGGCCAGACGACGGCGGCGCGCTGCAGCTCATGCCGAAATTCAGCCCGCAGCTCAGTTCGATGGCGCGCGCGAGCGAAGTCGGCCAACGCCGCGAGGCTGGCGCCGAGAAACAGCAGGTACTGCAGGCCCAGCGGCAGGTACAGCGACCAGACGCAAGCCAGGGTCAGTGCCGCGGGCACGGCCGGCTCATGGGCCGGGGTTCGTGCCATCAAGGGCTCGAGGCGGTGTGGCAAGGATGGATCGGGAACCGCGGGCATGCAAGGTCGACATGGCGGTGCACAGGATAATGCCGGCGATGCTTGCTTCGGTGATCGTGCGCACGATGGGGCGGCCAAGCCTGCGCGATGCGCTGGCTTCGGTGGTCGACCAGCGCCGCGACGATGTCGAGGTGATCGTGGTCGATGCGCGAGGTGACTTGCCCAAGCCCGCCGGCACGCCACTGCCGGTGCGCTGGCTGAGCCTGGGCCGGCGCCTGCACCGCAGCGTGGCGGCGCAAACCGGCCTGGAGGCGGTGAACACCCGCTGGGCAATCTTCCTCGACGACGATGACCTGATGCTGGCCGGCCACCTCGACAAGCTGCTGACTGCCTTGGCCGAGCATCCGCAGGCCGTGCTGGCGCACACCGGCGTCGAGTTGGTAGGTCAGGGCGCATTTGCCGGCCGAACGGGCGTGTTCGACCAGGCCTTCCAACCCTGGGAGTTGCTGCTCGGCAACCGCTTGCCTATCCATGCCGCCATGTTCGACGCGCAACGTGCGCGGCAAGCGGGCCAGCGCTTCGATGTGGCGTTGGACGTTTACGAAGACTGGGACTTCTGGTTGCAGCTGAGCCTGCTCGGTGCCTTCGTGCACGTACCGGGCGTCTCGGCGCGCTACTTCGTAGGCGATGACTCGTCGGACGCCCATCGCAACGGATACGGCGACGCTGCCTATTGGCGCGTGTGGCACAAGTGGTGGCATCTCGCGCCGCAGTCCTGGTGGGCACAAGCCTTCCGCGCCGGCTCGACGGTGGGCGATCTCGAACGACACCTCCAGACGACGCGCGCCAGCCTCGAGGCCAGGCTGAAGGATCTGCGCGTGGCGGGCGAGCAGGCGACGCAACTGCACACGCTTCTCGCGCAGAAGGTGGGTGAATTGCTGCAGATGCAGCGGCAGCTGGGCGAGACGCAACACGCGCTGGCGCAGTCGCAAGGCTCGTTGCAGTGGACGCAGGAAGCGTTGCAGACGACGCGTACCGCGCTGGACGCCACGGACCAGCAGCTGGCGCTGAGGACCCAGGCGCTGGACGCGACGAGCCGCCAGCTGGCGCTGACGACGCAGGCGCTCACCGCCGCTCAGATCGGCCAGCAGCGCCAGGCCGATCAGGTGCAGGCCATGCTGCATTCAAGCTCGTGGCGCGTGACCAGGCCACTGCGGCAGGTGGGCACGTTGGCACGCACTGCACACGCGCGCGCCGCACGCTTCAAGCGCGAGGTCTGGAGCGCGCAGACGCTGCTGCGCGGTAGCACTTTTCGCGACTACGAGCGCTGGATCCTCGACCCCGAGGCGGCCGATCGCAACGCGCGAGAGGCCGCGTATCGGCAAGCGCCAGCGTCGGTCACCAGCCTTGCCTTCGCAGTCGTGATGCCCGTGTTCAACCCGAGGCTCGAGCATCTCGATGCCGCCATCGCTTCGGTGTCGGCGCAGTGGCACGGCCGCTGGCAGTTATGCGTGGCCGACGACGCATCCACCACGCCGGGCGTGCGCGAGAGGCTGGCGGCCTGGGCGAGCCAGGAGCCGCGCATACAGGTGCTGGAGCGGCCCGCCAACGGGCACATCGCGGCCTGTACCAACACGGCGCTGGCCATGGTCCAGGCCGACTGGGTGGTCTTCCTCGATCAGGACGATGTGCTCGCGCCGCACGCCCTGGCTGAGCTTGCCCAGACGATCGCATCGAATCCCGACCTGGCGCTGCTGTACAGCGACGAGGACAAACTCGATGCGCGGGGCCGGCGCCACGAGCCGCACTTCAAGCCCGGGTTCAGCATCGAGCTGCTACGCGGGCAGAACTTCATCAACCACTTGTCGGCCTACCGCCGCACGCTCATCAACGAACTAGGTGGCCTGCGCGAAGGCTTAGAGGGCGCGCAAGACCACGACCTGGCGTTGCGCGCCGCCGAGCGTTTGCGGCCATCGCAGATTGGGCATGTGCCGCGTGTGATCTACCACTGGCGTGCCGGCCCGGGCAGCACGGCCAGCGCGGCGGCGCACAAGGCCTATGCGAGCGATGCGGCCTTGCGCGCGGTGGCCGAGCACCTGGCGCGCACCGAGCCGGGCGCGCAAGTGGAAGCCGTCGCCGGGTTTGCATGGCTGCGCGTGCGCTATCCCGTGCCGGCCCAGCATGGCGTCGTGGCCATGGCTGCCGTCGCGAACGATGCGTCGTGGCTGACCCGCCTGCAGGCCCTCACCGACGTCGCGCATCTGCATGCCGCGGGCCACGCGACGGCACCCTGGCTTCTGCTACTGCGCGAAGGTTTGTGGCCTGCTTCGTCGTCATGGCTCGACGAGATGGTGGCATTGCTGGCGCGGCCAGGCGTGGGTGTCGTGGGTGGGGCCATCCATCGTCGGGGCCTGCTTTTGCACGGCGCGCTGGTACCGGCCGCCAACGGGCAGACGAGGACCTTGTGTGCCGGCGTCGCCACGGGGCAGGCCGGCCCTTTTGGCGCGGCGCGGCTCGTGCGCGGCTGCGACGCCGTCACGCCGCACGCCATGCTGTTGCGGCGCGAGCTGTGGCCGCTATGGCAGCAAGCGCAGGGCGACACGTGCGATGAGCGTGCGCTGGACTTCGGACAGCGGCTGCGCAGCGCAGGCTGGCGTGTGGTGTGGACGCCGTTTGCGGCGTTCGAGCAAGCCTGAGGATTCAGCGCAGGCCAAGCGCGCCGACGATGGCCTCGCGCTGCGTCGTCCAGGCGTAACGCTGCCGCGCGTGGGCATGCGCGCGCGCTGCCATCGCGGCATAGCCGGCACGATCGGCCAGCGCCGTGCGCATCACGTCGAGCCATTGGTGCGCCTGCGCAAGATAACCGTTGTCACCGTGGCGTATCGCGGCACGGTAGGTGTCGGTGGGCGAGGCGATGCTGAGCGTGCCGACCACGGCCGCGTCGAAGTACTTGAGCTCGGACTTGCAGTGCGTGAAGACGTTGTATTGCAGCGGCATCAGGTTGTATTCCACCGCGGCGATGAGCCGCTGCAGGTTGACGTAGTCCTGGAAAGGGAAACGTTTGACGCGCGCGCCGAAGCGTTCGAGCGCGGGCCCGGGCTCGATGTAGCCGACCACCACCACGCCCAGGCTTTCGTCTTCTTCGAGCAGGGTCTGCAGCGCCGGCACGACCATGGCGAAGTCGCGGTTGTGCGACGGTGAGCCGCTGAAATAGCCCAGGTGCACGAGGCCGTCTTCGCCCAGGCGGGCGCCGGCCTTGGCTTGGTAAAGACGGTCGGAAAGTGCCAGCTGTTCGCGGTTGAGGAAGTTCGGGATCACGGCCACTGGAACGTTAGCAAACTGTGCGATGCGTTCGGCCAGGTTCGGCGTCGTGGTGATGGCGGCGTCGCAATGGCGCAGCGTCGCACCCAGGCGTGCGGTGTAGGCGAACCAGTCGTTCCAGACGCGCGGGTCGCGCGGGTCGAGGTCCAGCGTGGTGATCAACAGGTGGGCGTAGGCCGCGTCGAACACCAGATCGTCGGTGTCGTAGAGCACGCGCTTGCCACGCGCGCGAAAGCTGGCGATGAGCTGCGCCACATGGTGGTCGTAGCGTGTGCGGCAGATGACCAGCACATCGGCCAGCTCGGCCAGGCCCGCACCGGGCGGCAGCAGTGGCAGGTCGTCGAGGAAGAACCAGCTTGCCGACACCTCTTGCGGGCTCTCGTTGAGCACCTGCGCCATGTTGTAGATGCGGTAGCGGAAGGTGCTGTTGTCGGCCTGCTCGTAGAAGTAGGCAATGCGCTGGCGCCCCCGGTGCAGCATGCGCAGCCGCTCGCCCAGCGGCAGCACCCAGGGGTCTGCGTAGGGGACGGCGGGTACCGCCTCAAGACCAAACACCGGTGGCCTTTGAATACCTTGCCACCACCTCGGCGAAGGACTGCGACCAGTCGCTGCACATGCCGCGCGCGGCGTGGCGCCGGGCACGCTCGGGTTCGTCCAGCGCCAGCGCCAGGGCTTGGCGCAGCGTGCCGAGCATGGCCGCCAGGTTCAGCTCGGCGCTGAGGATGTTTTCGCAATAGCCGCTGAGGTCGGTCTTCGAACCATGGCGGTTGGTGACGACCACGGCGCCGGCGGCGGCCAGATCCAACGGCGGGTAGCTCGGGTGTGGGGTGTACATCAGGCACAGCCCGACGTCGATGCTGCCGAGCAGCTCGGCGTAGTCCTGCCAGGCCAGGTGTTCGTGCCGGCCGGGTACGCTGCCATCGCACAGCGTCACCGCCGGCACATGCGCACCGACGAAGAGGATGTCCCACTTCGCGGTGTCGACGATGCCGCGTGCAACGGCCTGGTCGATCACTTCGAGTCCGAAGTAGAAGAGGTTTCGCAGGTGGTTCGGGCGTGCATAGAAGAGCAGTCGGCGCTTGGCCGTGGGCGGCTGTTCACGGCGCCGGTAGAGGTCGCGCGGAAAGGCCGGCTCGAACGCCATGGCACGCGCTTGTAGATGAGGCAGGCCTGAGCCCGCAAGATGCTCGAGCAGGCCGTGGGTGTTGACCACGACATGCATGCGCTCGTCGAGCAACGCGCGCGTGCAGCGCAACTGGTCGTCGCCAGCGGGATAGAACATGCGCTCGTCTTCCTGCAGCACGTAGAGCACTCGCGCCGGCGCCAGCGACGCCAGCGTGCACTCGGTCGTCCACCAAGACGTGGTGATGAAGAGTTCGTCGGCGAAGACGTTGATGGCGGCCTGCGGCGCCTGCACGTGAGCGAAGGCAAACTCGACCTCTTCGTCCAGCGACAACCCGTACAGCGTCAGTACATTGTGCAGGTTAGCCGGCTGCGCTGGCTCGGTGCGGGTGATGATGCGCAGTCGCGCACCGCGCGCTTTCACGAGCATGGCCGCCAGGATCATGGCGGTGCCGACGCCGCCGAAAAGGCTGCCCTTGTTGATGCTGTCGGTGACGATGCTGATGCGCAGCGAGCCGGTGCGGGGCACGTCGAACACGGGCAGCGCCGCACAATGCGCAAAACGCGCGGCCAGCAGTTGTGCGGCAGGCACGGGCGCGGCGCGACTGTGGCTGGGTGCAGGCGGCGCGGGCAGCGCCAGGGATGACATGCCCGGCGGCAAGGGCGTCGTCAGCCGCCGTTGCGCTTCGCGCAGCAAGGCGCGGGAGCCGAACGCGCGCCAGTAGCGCAGCCCGTTGCGCAGCAATCGAAACGCGCTCATGGTCAGGGTCTTGGGGTCTTTGAAGGGGGCCGGTCGCGGCCCGGGCGCGCCGAAGCGTCGACGTCGCGTTCAGACAGGCGGCCCGACAGATGTCAGAGCCGGTCGATGGCCGCCGCGATCACCAGGCCGATGTTACCGAGCACCGTCTGGCGGAAGACTCCCGTGCGCCGCAGCCCAGCCAGGCGCTGGAAGAAACCACGGGCGCGGGCTTGCGCGAAGTCATCGAGCACGCGGCGGTTCTCTAGCGTCAAGAGCGGTTCGATCTCGCGCAAGGACGCGATGTTGGCGTCGTTCCAGCGCTTGAAGCGGCCTTGCAGCAAGAGCTTGATGCGGTGCAGGCGCGCCATCCAGCTGTTGTTGGAGCCGATGAGGTTGTTCTCGTGCTGGCGATAACGCACCGTGGGGTAGGGGTCGTAGTGCACCTGCCCGCCGCAACCGGTGACGACCATGTAGGCCCACCAGTCGTGTGTCACGGCCTGGACGTTTTCGCCGGCGCGCTGCAGCAACTCGCGCGCGGCGCGGTTGAAGACCATCGTGTTGCCGCCGGCGACGTTTTGCACCAGCGCGTTGCGGAAACCCGGGGGCTTGTCGAACAGAGGCGAATAGCCGATGTGCTGGTTGCGCGCGTCGACCAGCAGGGTGCGCGAACCATAGAGCGCCGGGATGTCCTCGGGCACGGTTTCGAGCCAGGCGACGGCACGTTCGAGCTTGTCGGCTTCCCAGATGTCGTCCTGGTCGGCGTAGGCGAAGTAGTCGGCGTCGATGTCGGCACGGCAGGTCAGCGACAGGAAGTTGGCGGTCGAGCCCTCGGCCGGGCCGGCGTGGATCGAGATGCGGTCGGTACCCCAATGCGACTGGTAGTACTCGAGGATGGCGTGTGTGTGGTCGTCGGAGCCGTCGTCCGAGGCCCAGATTTCCCACATCGGGTGCGACTGTGTGGCCACCGAATTCAGCTGCTCAGCGAGGAAACGCTGCCCCTGCATGGTGCACAACAGCACGGCGACCCGCGGAACCTTGGGGTGCGCTGGCCGCATCAACGACTGCAGCGACACCAGCGGAATGACACGCCGGAATTCTTCCCAGGGCGCCAATAGTTCACGCACGGCGGAGCGCCTGCCCGGGCTAACCCGGGGTGCTGCGTCCTGGCGCGTTTCGACTTCTTGTGCTTGTCCCATCAAGCGGCTCATTTTATTTCAGGCACCGGGGCCGCGATCGCGTCCAGGTGCAACTGTTGGATAATAGCCAAGGTGATTGAAACCGAAACCGAAGCCCCACCATGTGATGGGGCGCACATGCGCTTCGCGGTCCTGCCGCTTGATGCCAAATTGCTGCGTGCCGTGGCCGACTCTGGCTACGAGACGATGACGCCGATCCAGGCCAAGGCCATACCGCTTGTGCTGGAAGGCCGGGACGTGATGGGCGCGGCGCAGACCGGCACCGGCAAGACGGCCGCGTTCTCCCTGCCGCTGCTGCAACGCATGCTCAAGCACGAGAGCAGTAGCACGTCGCCAGCGCGGCACCCTGTGCGTGCGCTGGTGCTCACACCAACGCGCGAGCTGGCCGACCAGGTGGCCGCCAACATCAAGGGTTACGCGAGGCATACGCAATTGAGGTCGGCCGTGGTGTTTGGCGGCGTCGACATCAAGCCGCAGACCGAGCAGTTGCGTGCGGGGGTGGAAGTGCTGATCGCCACGCCCGGCAGGCTACTCGACCACATCGAAGCCAAGAATGCGGCCCTCCACCAGGTTGAGTACGTGGTGCTCGACGAAGCCGACCGCATGCTCGACATCGGCTTCCTGCCTGATCTGCAGCGCATCTTGTCCTACCTGCCCAAACAACGCCAGACACTGCTGTTCTCGGCCACGTTTTCGCCCGAAATCAGGCGCTTGGCCAACAGCTATCTGCAAGACCCGTTGACGGTGGAGGTGGCCCGGCCGAATGCGACGGCGACTTTGGTCGAACAGCGCTTCTACAGTGTGTCGGCCGACGACAAACGCGCCGTCGTGCGCCAGATCATTCGTCAGCGTGCACTGACCCAGGCACTGGTGTTCGTCAACTCCAAGCTTGGCGCGGCGCGCCTGGCGCGTTCGTTCGAGCGCGAAGGCTTGAAGACGGCGGCGCTGCACGGCGACAAGTCGCAGGACGAACGCTTGAAGTCTCTTGAGGCATTCAAGCGCGGCGAGGTTGACGTGCTGGTGGCCACCGATGTGGCAGCGCGCGGGCTGGACATTGCCGACCTGCCGGCGGTCTTCAACTTCGACGTGCCCTTCAATGCCGAAGACTACATCCACCGCATCGGCCGCACCGGCCGCGCCGGGGCGTCGGGCCTGGCGGTGACGCTGGTCACGCGCGACGACACGCGGCTCGTGGCCGACATCGAAAAACTCATCCGCACGAAGATCGAGATCGAAGCGGTGGAACTCGACGACGAGCGTCCGCGCCGTCGCCCGCGCGAGGAGCGCGACGGTTTTGATCGCGACGCGCTGCGTGAGGCCGAGCGCGCCGCGGCGCAGGTCCTCGATCGCGCCGCAGAGCGTGCCCCGGAGCGCGCGCCCAGGCGAGCGGCCGCGTCCACCGACCCGTTCTTCGACCGGCCCTACGAGCCAAGTGCCGGCGACGCGCCGGCCTGGGAAGCAAGCAAGGGTGCAGCCACGGCCACGGCCACCGCGCCCGCACGAGGTTCGTCGCCCAACATCCGCCCGAAGAAAAAGGTGGCGTCGCTGCTTGGCGGTGGGCGCTGACGCGCTCGCAGCGCTACGGCGCCAGCAGCGCAAATACGGCCGGAACGCGATCTGACAGCGTGATCGGCTGCTGCCGCCAAGCCTCAATGGTGTGGCAGCGCACCCAACCTTCAGGCAAGGTCAGGCCCAGGCTCACCGACAAGCGCGTCTGCGGCGCCAGCGCGCTGAGCATGGCCGACAACAGGGCACTGTTGCGATAGGGCGTCTCGATGACGATCTGCGTTTGCTGCAAGCGACGCGACAGCAGCTCCAGTTCACGCAGCCGCGTCGTTCGCGCGGTGGCATCCTGCGCCAGGTAGCCGACAAAGGCGAAGCTCTGGCCGTTCAGGCCGCTGCCGGCAAGGGCCAGCATCAGCGAGCTCGGCCCCGCAAGCGGCCAGACGCGGATGCCCAGTTCATGTGCTGCCTGCACGAGGCCGGCGCCCGGGTCGGCCACGCCGGGCAGACCCGCTTCCGACAACACCCCGATGTCGGCACCCGCCAACGTGGGCGCGAGCAATGCTCGCCACTCGGCGGGCGTGATGGCCGCCTGGCTGCCCTTGCGCGGCCGAGGCATTTCGACAATCGCCAGGCTTTGCAATGGCTGACTCAAGGGTGTGAATGCGGCCACGCGCTTGAGGAATGCGCGTGCACTGCGTGCGTCTTCCACGACCCAGTGTTGAAGTGCCGCGGCGCAACGAATTGCGCCATCGCTGAGCACATCGCGCAAGGGTACTTCACCGGCGCCGAAGTCCAGCGCATTGGGCATGAGGACGAGGCTACCGCCCATCGTCACGGTGTCACTCAGGGCTGTGGCGCAGCGGGTCGATGCCGACGTCGCGCAACATCCGCGCCGTGCGAATCAAAGGCAAGCCCACCAGCGCCGTCGGATCGTCGCTGTCGATGGCCTCGAGCAGCGCGATGCCCAGCGTTTCACACTTGGCACTGCCGGCGCAGTCATAGGGCTGCTCCAGGCGCAGGTAGGTCTCGATGTCGTCGTCGCTCAGCTGGCGAAAGCGAACGTTCACCGAGGCTAACTCGCAGCGCTCGTAGGCCCTGGCTACCCGCACCACAGCGACGGCGGTGTGGAAGACGACCCGCTGGCCACGCTGCAAACGCAATTGCTCAACGGCACGCAGATGATCGCCGGGCTTGCCAAGGCACATGCCATTCAGGTCGGCGACTTGATCCGAACCGATCACCACGGCGTCAGGGTGGCGCAGCGCGACGGCACGTGCTTTTTCCAGCGCCAAGCGTTGTGCCAGATCGGCCGGCCTTTCGGCGTCCCGCGGCGTTTCGTCGACTTCGGGTGAGTGCACCTCGAATGGCCAACGCAGGCGCTGCAGCAACTCGAGGCGATAGCGCGACGTTGAAGCCAGGATCAGCTGCGGCGCTGCAGTGGCGGGCATGGCAAGCATTGTCCCATCGCGCCGGTACACTGAACCGGTGAAAGACAAGGCCATCGACCCGCGTCGGATTGACGTGCGCAGCTTCGCCCGCGACGCCGGCGCCATCAGCGGGCAATGGGCCCTGGCGACGATGCGGCGCCTGGGCCAGAGTTGCGAGCCGGCGTTGGCCGATGCCGAGATGCCCGCGGTGACCTGGGCGGCTCGCGGCGAGCTCCGTGCTGCGGTTGGTGGCGTTTCTCAGACGTGGTTGCACTTGGACGTGCATGCCACGGTTCGGCTGCAATGCCAGCGTTGCATGTTGCCCTTGTCTGAGACCTTGGCCGCGCAGCGCAGCTTTCTCTTTGCGCGTGACGAGGCCGAGGCCACGCGCCTGGATGAAGAGATCGATGACGACGTGCTGGTGATGGCACGTGGCCTGGATCTGGCAGAACTTGCCGAAGACGAGTTGATCCTCGCCCTGCCGTTGGTGCCAAGGCACGACAGCTGCCCCGAGCCGCTGGTGGTGGCGAGTGAAAGTGCGGGGGCTGCGCCCGAGCGTCCCAACCCCTTTGCCGCACTGGCCACCTTGCGGCGCTCTCCCCGGGGCCAGAGCTGAAGTCTCTCGTGCGCTGCTATACTGCGCGGCTTTGCGAAATGGGCACGCGCCGCCGTTTCGCATCCCTTCGAATGCGCTTGGGCAGTGGCTGGCATGTGGCGCCGCTGTGGCGCGGGCCTATCGCCTCGGTCCCGCTGCCGGCCCGTCGCGACTTGAATTCAAGCAATCAAGTTGCAGATCCCGGTTCATTCGCTGCCCACTTCTGGAGATTGTCATGGCTGTTCAACAGAACAAGAAGTCGCCTTCCAAGCGCGGCATGCATCGCTCGCACAACGCCGTGGCAGCGCCCGGCACCGGCATCGAGCCGACCACGGGTGAAGTGCACCTGCGCCACCACATCAGCCCGACCGGTTTTTACCGCGGGCGCAAGGTCATCAAGACCAAGGCTGACGCCTGATCGACACTGGGAAGCCGTGGCGGCATGGTTGCGGCCACCTTCTGCAGTCGCCGTTGTGAAGCCTGGGACGCTGCCGCGCTGAGTCGCCGGCGTCTTCGCCATCGTGCACCCCTCCATCGCCGCTGTTGAGTTCACGCGCGTTCGCCTGTCGGTGGACGTGATGGGTGGCGACCACGGCGCTGTGGTTACGCTGCCGGCGTGCCGCGCCTTTCTCGACAAGCATCCCGACGCCGAATTGGTACTGGCCGGCACGGCCGAAGCGCTGGCCGGGGCCGCGAACTGGCCTCGTTGCCACTGCGTGGTCGCGGCCGACGTCGTGACGATGGACGACTCCGTCGAAGTCGCACTGCGGCGCAAGCGCGACTCGTCCATGCGCGCCGCCATCAGCCAGCTCAAGTCCGATGTCGATGACAAGCCTGCGCCAGCACAGGCGTGCGTGTCCGCCGGCAATACGGGCGCCTTGATGGCGGTGTCACGCTACGTGCTCAAGACCATCGACGGCATCGACCGCCCGGCCATCGCCACCGTCATGCCCAATCGGCGCGACGGCCACACCACCGTGCTCGATCTGGGTGCCAACGTTGACTGTGCGCCCGAGCACCTGCTGCAGTTCGCCGTGATGGGCAGCGCGCTCGTGGCCGCTGTCGAAGGCCGTGACAACCCGACCGTGGGTTTGTTGAACGTCGGTGAAGAAGCCATCAAAGGTAGCGAGATCATCAAACGCGCGGCCGAGTTGATGCGCCAGGCCGATGCCGCGGGTCAACTGCGCTTCCACGGCAACGTCGAAGGCGACGACATCTTCAAGGGCACGACGGACATCGTGGTGTGCGATGGGTTCGTTGGCAACGTGCTGCTCAAGACGTCTGAGGGCTTGGCCACGATGCTGGGCGAGTTCATCCGCGAGGAATTTTCGCGCAACTGGCTGACCAAAGCGGCGGCGCTCGTGGCCATGCCGGTGCTGCAACGCTTCAAGACCCGGGTCGATCCACGGCGCTACAACGGCGCGGCACTGTTGGGCTTGCGCGGGCTGGTCTTCAAGAGCCACGGCTCGGCCGACGCCTTCGCCTTCGAGCAGGCCCTGACGCGTGCCTTTGATGCCGCGCGCAACGGCCTGCTCGCGCGCGTGCAGGAACGCATCGGCAGCACGGCGCAGCTGCTTGGCGCGAACCCGGCGGTCAGTGCCGCGCAAACGCAAGAGGCGGCATGAGCGTGCATGGCCGCTCCAAAGCGCTCATCCCGGAGCGCGTAGCGCAGAGGGTAGTCGAGTGAGCGAGCCGGGCTTCTCGCGCATCACCGGCACCGGTAGCTTCTTGCCGCCACAGCGACTGTCCAACCTGGACATGGTGGATATGCTCGCCAAGCGCGGCGTCGAGACCAGTGACGACTGGATCGTCGAACGCACCGGCATTCGCGCGCGCTACTTCGCCGCGGCCGATGTCACCTGCAGCGACCTCGCCCTACCCGCGGCGCGGCAGGCACTTCAAGCTGCGGGGCGGCGTGCGGATGAGGTCGACCTGATCATCGTCGCCACGTCCACGCCCGACATGGTGTTTCCGTCAGCGGCCTGCCTGCTGCAGCAAAAGCTCGGCATCGCCGGCTGCGCGGCGTTCGATGTGCAGGCGGTGTGCTCGGGTTTTGTCTATGCGCTGACGGTCGCCGACGCCATGTTGCGTACGGGGTCCGCTCGTTGTGCGCTGGTCATCGGCGCTGAAGTCTTCTCACGCATCCTCGACTTTGATGACCGCAGCACTTGCGTGTTATTCGGTGACGGCGCCGGCGCCGTGGTGCTTGAAGCCAGCGGCGAGCCAGGCATCCTGGCCAGCGAGCTGCACGCTGATGGCCGCCACGTCGGCATCCTGTGCGTGCCCGGCACGGTGTCGGGTGGTCAGGTGCTGGGTGACCCCCTGCTGAAGATGGACGGCCAGGCGGTGTTCAAGCTGGCCGTCAACGTGCTCGACAGCGTGGCGCGCGCGGTGCTGGCCAAGGCCGGCCGAACCGAGGCCGACATCGACTGGCTGATCCCGCACCAGGCCAATATCCGGATCATGCTGGGCACCGCGCGCAAGCTCAAGGTGCCGGCTGACAAACTCATCGCCACGGTGCAAGAACATGGCAACACCTCGGCCGCATCGATCCCGCTGGCGCTGGACGTCGCGGTGCGCGACGGCCGCGTCAAACGTGGCGATACCGTGATGCTCGAAGGTGTCGGCGGTGGTTTCACCTGGGGCGCGGTGTTGCTCGATTTCTGAACGGCTCAGCCCCATCAAGTCAGTTCATTCCATGCATGCATTCGCGTTCGTCTTTCCAGGTCAGGGCTCGCAGTCGGTGGGCATGCTCGATGCCTGGGGCGACCATCCGGCGGTTACTCAGACCCTGGCCGAAGCCGCGTCAGCACTCGGCCAAGACATCGGCCGCCTCATTCGCGAAGGTCCGAAAGAAGCGCTTGAACTGACCACGAACACGCAGCCGGTGATGCTCACTGCCGCCATCGCCTGCTGGCGCGCCTGGCTGGCCGAAGGTGGGCCCGAGCCCGCGGCCATGGCCGGCCACTCGCTGGGTGAATACAGCGCCTTGGTAGCCTCTGGTGCGTTGAGCTTGAGCGACGCATTGCCGCTGGTGCGTTTTCGCGCGCAGGCGATGCAGGACGCGGTGCCGGTGGGCAGCGGCGCGATGGCGGCGATCCTCGGACTGGACGCAGCGGTCGTGCAAGAGGGATGTGCCAAAGCGGCGCTCGAAAGCGGCGAAGTCGTGGCGCCGGCGAACTTCAATGACCCCAAACAAACGGTCATCGCCGGCAGCAGGGCCGGCGTTGACCGCGCCTGTGAAATGCTCAAGACCATGGGCGCCAAACGTGCGTTGCTGCTGGCCGTGTCGGCGCCATTTCATTCGACGTTGATGCGACCTGCGGCCGAGCGGCTGAAGGAACGGCTGGCCGGCGTGGTGTTCCGGGTGCCGCGTTTTCCAGTCGTCAACAACATCGATGTCGCAGTCGTCGACGATGCTGCGGGCCTGCGCGATGCGCTTTACCGCCAGGCGTTCGGGCCGGTGCGCTGGGTCGAGGTCGTCGCGGCGCTGCGTACACGCGGCATCAGCCACATCTTCGAATGCGGGCCGGGCAAGGTGTTGGCCGGCCTGGCCAAACGCATCGACGGCGCGATCGTGGCCACGACCGTGCTCGATGCGACAACCCTGGCTGAAGCGAAAGGCTTGTTGGCATGAGCGACACAGCGACTCCGGTGGCACTGGTGACAGGCGCGTCGCGTGGCATTGGCCGCGCCATCGCACTGGCACTGGCCGCAGCTGGCCATCGTGTGATCGGCACGGCCACGACGACGACGGGCGCTGAACAGGTCACGCACGCCTTGTCCCAATTCACCGGTTGCAGCGGCATCGTGCTGCAGGTCAACGATGCTGCGGCCGTGGATGCCGCGGTCGACGCCGTCCTCAAGCAGCACGGCGGCTTGCAGGTGCTGGTCAACAACGCCGGCATCACGCGTGACCAGCTCGCCATGCGTATGAAGGACGACGATTGGGATGCGGTGCTCGACACCAACCTCAAGTCCGTGTTCCGCCTGTCGCGCGCGGTGATGCGTCCGATGATGAAACAGCGCTTCGGCCGCATCATCAACATCACCTCGGTGGTCGGCGCCAGCGGCAACGCCGGCCAGGCCAACTACGCTGCGGCCAAGGCTGGCGTGGCTGGTTTGACTCGAGCACTCGCGCGTGAACTCGGCAGCCGCAACATCACCGTCAACTGCATCGCACCCGGCTTCATCGCCACCGACATGACCGACGCGCTGCCCGAGGCGCAGCGCGCGGCGCTGCTGCAGCAGATCCCGCTGGGCCGCCTGGGTACGGCCGATGAAGTGGCGTATGCAGTCGCATTCCTCGCGTCGCCTGCTGCGGGCTACATCACCGGCACCGAGTTGCACGTCAACGGCGGCATGTACATGGGCTGAGCCCCTGATCGCAGACGGCGCCGCACCGCGTGGTGCCGTCATTTCCGGTTTGAGCCCCGCCGGTAGAATCGGGGCCGTTTTCTAGTACCCACTCCTGGAGGAGTCATGAGCAGCGAAATCGAAGCGCGAGTCAAAAAAATCATCGCCGAACAACTCGGCGTGCCCGAGACAGAGGTCAGCAACGAAAAGGCATTCGTTGCCGACCTGGGCGCGGACTCGCTGGACACCGTGGAGCTGGTGATGGCGCTCGAAGACGAGTTCGGCATCGAGATCCCCGACGAAGAGGCCGAGAAGATCACCACCGTGCAGCTGGCCATCGACTACGCGGTCAAGCACCCGAAGGGCTGAGCGCCGCATGTCGCGACGCAGGGTGGTGGTCACGGGGCTCGGCCTGATCAGCCCGGTGGGCAACAGCGTTGAAGCCGGCTGGGGCCAACTGATCGCCGGCCGCTCGGGTATCGACCGCATCACGCGCTTCGATGCCTCGGGCCTGGCCTGCCAGTTCGCGGGCGAAGTCAAGGGCTTCAATGTCGAAGACGTGATGCCGGCGAAGGAAGCCCGGCACATGGACACCTTCATCCACTACGGCGTGGCCGCCGCGGTGCAGGCCGTGACGGATGCTGGCCTGCCGCATGGCGAGTCGTTGAATGAAGCACAGGCCGAACGCTACGGCTGCCTGGTCGGCTCGGGCATCGGCGGTCTGCCGCTGATCGAGCAGACGCACGACGAATACCGCGAGCGTGGCGCACGCCGCATCTCGCCCTTCTTCGTGCCGGCCTCGATCATCAACATGATCTCGGGCCACATCTCCATCCGCTACGGTTTTACCGGCCCCAACATGGCCATCGTCACCGCTTGCACCACCGGGCTGCATTGCATCGGTGAAGCCGGGCGCTTGATCGAGTATGGCGACGCCGACGTGATGGTGGCCGGCGGCGCCGAGGCCACCGTGTCGCCGCTGGGCGTGGGCGGTTTTGCCGCAGCGCGTGCCTTGTCCACGCGCAACGATGACCCGCAGACGGCTTCGCGTCCCTGGGACCGCGACCGTGACGGTTTCGTGCTTGGTGAAGGCGCCGGCGTGTTGGTGCTCGAAGAGTAT
The DNA here is from genome assembly GCA_031365825.1 of Rubrivivax sp. Classification (GTDB taxonomy): domain Bacteria; phylum Pseudomonadota; class Gammaproteobacteria; order Burkholderiales; family Burkholderiaceae_C; genus Rubrivivax. The sequence goes on from JANLYV010000299.1 coordinate 30,544, forward strand.
GAACACGCCAAGCGCCGAGGCGCGCGCATCTACGCCGAGCTCATCGGCTTCGGCATGGGTGCCGATGCCTTCCACATGACCGCGCCGAACGTCGACGGCCCCAAGCGCTCGATGCGCGCCGCCTTGCGCAATGCCGGCGTGAATGCCGACGCGGTGCAATACCTCAATGCCCACGGCACCTCGACGCCGCTGGGTGACCTGAACGAGACCAACGCCATCAAGCTGGCCTTTGGCGACCATGCGCACAAGCTCGTGGTGAACTCCACCAAGTCGATGACCGGCCACCTGCTCGGTGGTGCCGGCGGTATCGAGTCGGTGTTCACCGTGCTCGCCGTGCACCACCAATTGAGCCCGCCGACGATCAACATCTTCAACCAGGACCCGGCCTGCGATCTCGACTACTGCGCCAACGAAGCGCGGGCGATGAAGATTGATGTGGCGGCGAAGAACAACTTCGGTTTCGGCGGCACCAACGGCACGCTGGTCTTCCGCCGCGCCTGAGCCGCCATGCTCTACGCCCCGGCAGTGCGGGTAGCCTGTGTCGCCGGCCCCGTGTGGCACGCACTGCGAGCGCTGCTGTGCTGTCTCGCGGTGGCCGTCATCGTGGGCTGGCCCTTGCGCATGGGCGGCGTTGCGCCACTGACAAGCCTGGTCGTTGCCATGCTGGCCGCGCTCGCTGCGGGTATTGGCTTTGCGCGGGCGACCAGGGCGGCGAGCCCCACGCTGCAATGGGACGGCACAGGCTGGTCGTTGCTCGTCCCGACATGGCCACAGGCCGTACCGGTACGGGCGGTGGACGTGATGATCGACCTCGGCCACTGGCTGCTGCTGCGCGCTCACTCCGAAGCTGGCAACGTGATCTGGCTGACGACCAGCCACACAGACGCGCCTGGCGACTTCGTCGCCCTGTGCCGCGCGCTGCATGCCCGCAGGCCTACGCCGGAACCTTCGATGCAAGCGCCAGGCTTGCCCGACTGAATGTCCGACGCTGACGTTGACATCCTGCTCGTGCAGCGCGCCCAGCAAGGCGACACGCGGGCGTTCGAGATGCTGGTGGTCAAGTACCAGCGCCGCATCGAACGACTGATCGGGCGCATGGTGCGCGACGTCGACCTCGTGCCCGACATCGCCCAGGAGAGTTTCGTTCGCGCCTGGAAGGCGCTGCCGCAGTTCCGGGGTGATAGCGCGTTCTACACCTGGCTCTACCGCATCGCCGTCAACAGCGCGAAGAAGGCGCTGATGGAACTCAAGCGCGATCCGGTGATCATGCACAACGCGATGGCGGTTTCCGAGGATGGTGATGAAACTTCACGCGCCGAGAATGAACTAAGCGACGGCGAAACGCCCGAATCGCTGCTTGCCAGCAAGGAAATCGCCGCGGCGGTGAATGCCGCCGTCGACGACTTGTCCGAAGAATTGCGGCAGGCGATCACGCTGCGCGAAGTCGAGGGCTTGAGCTACGAAGAGATTGCCGAAGTCATGAACTGCCCCATTGGCACCGTGCGATCACGCATCTTTCGTGCGCGAGAGGCCATCGCTCTGCGCTTGCGTCCACACCTCGACACGCGCAAAGGTGAACGTTGGTAGACCCTGAACGCTCCTTCAAGAGAACGCACCCATGACTGCACCCCTTCCACCCCCTGCCGCATCGGACGACGATCCGTCACGCTTGTTGTTGTCGTGCTTGGTCGATGGCGACGGCAGTGCCGAGACGGCGGTCCAGGCCAGCGCCATGTGGCAGGGCGATGCCGCCATGCGCTCGACCTGGCATGGCTACCAGTTGATCGGCGACGTGATGCGATCGACCGACCTCGCCTCGAGCGCGCACCGCGATGCGGTGTTCCTGGCGCAGTTGCGTGGTCGCCTGGCGGCGCAGTCCGGCGTGGCGTCCATCGCGCCAGCCAGCGCATCCTCGGCGAAGGTCTTCGCGCTGCCTGCGCGTAACTCGACGCGCTGGCTGGCGCCTGTCGCCATCGCCGCGGGTTTCGTGGCGGTGGCCGGTGCGCTGGTCGTCACGCGCCTGGCATCACCTGGCGTGGAACCCTCCGGCACGCCGCAGCTGGCAGTGCAGACGGCGGCGCCCGGCTTGCAGCGTGCAGCTTTGGGTGCGGCCTCTCAGTCAGCGGGCATCGCGTCGATGGATGCCGAGCTCGTTCGCGACGCCGAGATCGACCGCTACTTCCGTGCCCACCGCGACATGCGTGTCAGCCCCTCGGCGGCATTGCCTGGAGGCGCGCTGCGCAGCGTCGACACCATCGTGCCGGCGCGCTGAATGCACGGCAACTTGGGTCACGCGGCGCCGGCAATCCGCCAGCTGGGCGCGGCCGCAATGCTCATGGCCAGCATGCTGGCCGCTGCGGCATCTGCGCATGCGGGTGATGATCCTCGTTCGCGCCTGGCGCGCATCCACGCCGCCGCGCAGGAGCGCAACTACCAGGGCACGATGGTCTTCAGTGCGCGCGGCATGGTGTCGAGCTCGCGCGTGGCGCACTTCAGCGTCGGCGACCAGACCTACGAGCGCATCGAAGCGCTCGACGGCCGCCAGCAAAAGATTTACCGACACAACGAAGCCGTGCACACGCTGTGGCCGCAGTCCAGCGTGATGGTCGTCGAGAAGCGCGAAGCCATGGGTGCGCGTGCCATGTTGCTGCAGACGGTGGAGCCCACCGCCAGCGAGCAATACGAGTTGCGCACCGAAGGCCGCGAACGCGTGGCCGGGCGCGATGCCGAAGTCTTCTTGCTGTTTCCGCGCGACGCCTGGCGCTACGCCCAGCGCCTGTGGGTCGACCAGGCCAGTGGCCTGATGCTGCGCGCCGACGTGTTGGGCGCAGATCGCAACGTACTCGAATCGTCGGCCTTCTCGCAGATCGAGATCGGCATCAAGCCGCAACCCGAGTCGGTGATGCAGGCCTTGCGCAACGTCGCCGGCTACAAGGTGCTGCGTGCACAACACGAACGCGCGCAGATCGATGCCGAGGGCTGGACGCTGAAGGAAGCGCTTCCTGGCTTTGCGCTGGTGAGCTGCGTCAAGCGCCCGATCGAGGCCACCGTCGCCGACGAAAACCGGCCTTCCGCGCAGATGTTGCAGACGGTGTTTTCCGATGGCCTGACACACCTGTCGCTGTTCATCGAACGCTTCGACGCGGCGCGACATCGCAAGGAAGTGCAGGCGCAACTCGGCGCCACGGCCACCTTGATGCAACGCCGCGGCGACTACTGGTTGATCGCCATGGGCGACGTGCCGCCGGCGACCTTGAAACTACTGCTCGATTCACTTGAACGGCGCCGCTAGCCGGCCGCTGCATGTGCTTTTCCTCCTTTGCCTTCGACCCCTTGAACCCGGAGTCCCGACGATGCCCGCTACCCTGAACCCTGCACGGCGCCACGCAGCCACGCTGTGTCTCGCCGCTGTCCTGAGCGCGGCCGCGGCCGCGCCTTTGCACGCGCAGACCATGCAGTTGCCCGACTTCACCGAACTCGTTGAACGTGTCGGGCCGGCGGTGGTGAACATTCGCACCACCGAGCGCGGGCGTAGCGGCGCCAGCAGCGGCAACAGCGAGGTCGACCCCAGCGTCGAAGAGTTCTTCCGCCGCTTCGGCATTCCCATCCCCGGGCGCCCCGACCCGCGCCGTGGCACACCGCGCGGCGAAGACGAACAGCCGCAACAACGCGGCACCGGCTCGGGCTTCGTACTGACGGCCGATGGCTTCGTCATGACCAATGCCCACGTCGTCGAGGGCGCCGATGAGCTCATCGTCACGCTCACCGACAAGCGCGAGTTCAAGGCGCGCGTCATCGGCACTGACCGTCGCACCGACGTGGCCGTGGTGAAGATCGACGCCACCGGCCTGCCCGCGGTGAAGATCGGCGACGTCAGCCGGCTGAAAGTGGGCGAGTGGGTGATGGCCATCGGTTCACCCTTCGGCCTGGACAACAGTGTCACCGCCGGCATCGTCAGCGCCAAGGCGCGCGACACCGGCGACTACCTGCCCTTCATTCAAACCGATGTCGCCATCAATCCCGGCAACTCGGGTGGACCGCTCATCAACCTGCGTGGTGAAGTGGTGGGCATCAACTCGCAGATCTACAGCCGCTCCGGGGGATTCATGGGCATCTCGTTCGCGATCCCCATCGATGAAGCCATGCGCGTGGCCGACCAATTGCGCAGCGGTGGTCGCGTCGTCCGTGGCCGCATCGGTGTGCAGATAGCGCCGGTGACCAAAGAAGTGGCCGAGGCCATCGGCCTGGGCAAGCCCGCGGGTGCGCTGGTGCAAGGTGTGGAAGGCGGCGGGCCGGCAGAAAAAGCGGGTGTCGAAGCGGGCGACATCATCACGCGCGTGGATGGCAAGCTGATTGACAAGTCCAACGACCTGCCGCGCATCATCGGCGGCATCAAGCCCGGCACGAGGGCTAGCCTGCAACTCTTTCGCCGCGGTGCCACACGCGACGTGTCGGTGACGGTGGCCGAGTTTGAGCCCGACCGCTCGACCCGACGCGCGCAGGCCGAGCCGAGTGCGCCGGCCGCGGCCAAGAACGCGCTGGGCATCACCGCCGCGGATCTCAGCGACACACAGCGCAAGGAACTCAAGGTGCGCGGTGGTGTGCGCGTGGAAGCCGTGGATGGCGCGGCCGCGCGTGCGGGCATGCGCGAGGGGGACGTCATCTTGTCGATGGACAACACCGAGATCACCGACCTCAAGCAGTTCGGCACCGTGGCCGCACGCGTGGAGAAGTTGCGCGCGGTCAGTGTGATGGTGCGCCGCGGCGAGTGGACCAACTACTTGGTGATCCGGCCGGCACGCTAAAACCGAGGCCGGGCAGTTGACCAGTGCGGCGGGTCTTTCCGCATTGTGAGAAGTCACGAGGCCGAAAAGTAGCGGTTCGCAAGCTGCGGATCAGGGTTGCGATGGGCCGCTTGTTAGTGGTCTCTTACTTCGCAAGGGCATCACGATCGATTCACGACAGCGGCAACTAGAATCGACCCTGAGAACGTCACTTTTACGCCGGACTTCTTAGTGTAGCGAGTGACCACTCGCACGCCCAAACGAGCCACACCAAACCTGTGGATAGATTGTGGATAGATTTTCATGTTGGAACCCAACAACGGCCGATAAACAAGCAATGGCGCGGGTTTTGGCCAAGACGTTTTGGCTACAATGAACGCCCAACAAGCAGTTGCCAAACGGTCTGTTGGAAGGCGCGTCATCCGTTCGACGTGCCTTTTTTTTGGCTGCGGAACGGCGCTTCGCGCCTTCACATCGCTTCGCGATACGAGCCTTCTCCGCAGCGGCTTCGCCGCTGTATGTCCGGCGAGCGAAGCGCGTTGACTCATCCATGAACCACATCCGCAACTTCTCGATCATTGCCCACATCGACCACGGCAAGAGCACGCTGGCCGATCGCATCATTCAACGCTGTGGTGGCCTGTCCGACCGCGAGATGGAAGCGCAGGTGCTCGACTCGATGGACATCGAACGCGAGCGCGGCATCACCATCAAGGCGCAGACCGCGGCACTGAGCTATACCGCGCAAGACGGCCAGGTCTACAACTTCAACCTCATCGACACGCCCGGCCACGTCGACTTCTCTTACGAAGTGAGTCGTTCCTTGTCGGCATGCGAAGGCGCGCTGCTGGTGGTCGATGCCAGCCAGGGTGTCGAAGCGCAGACGGTGGCCAACTGCTACACCGCGCTCGAGCTCGGTGTCGAAGTCGTGCCCGTGCTGAACAAGATGGACCTGCCGCAGGCCGACCCGGAAAACGCCAGGCAGGAAATCGAAGACGTGATCGGCATCGACGCCGAACACGCCATCCCTTGTTCGGCCAAGACCGGCATGGGTCTGGATGAGATTCTCGAAGCCGTGGTCGCGCGCATCCCGCCGCCGCGTGGCAACCCCACAGGCCCACCGCGGGCGATGATCATCGACAGCTGGTTCGACAACTACGTCGGCGTGGTGATGCTGGTGCGCGTCGTCGACGGCAGCCTGAGCAAGGGTGAGCGCATCCGGCTGATGGCCTCGGACATGGTCTTCGGCATCGAGCAGATGGGCGTCTTCACGCCGAAGGCTATGCCGCGCGACTCATTGGCCGCAGGCGAAGTCGGCTTCGTCATCTGCGGCATCAAGGAGCTGCAGGCGGCCAAGGTCGGCGACACCATCACGCTGGAAAAGAAGCTGCCCAACAACGCTGGCCCCGCGCGTGAGGCGCTGCCCGGCTTCAAGGAAATCAAGCCGCAGGTCTTCGCTGGCCTGTACCCCACCGAAGCCAGCGAGTACGACCAGTTGCGCGACGCACTCGAAAAGCTCAAGTTGAACGACAGCTCCTTGCGTTACGAGCCCGAGGTAAGTCAGGCGCTGGGCTTCGGCTTTCGCTGCGGTTTCCTCGGGCTGCTGCACATGGAGATCGTGCAGGAGCGGCTGGAGCGCGAGTTCGACCAGGACCTCATCACCACCGCGCCGAGCGTGGTCTACGAAGTCGAGCTCAACGACGGCAGCGTGATGCAGGTCGAGAACCCGAGCAAGATCCCCGACGCCGGGCGCATTCAAGAGATTCGCGAGCCCATCGTCACCGTGCACCTGTACATGCCGCAGGACTCGGTCGGGCCGGTGATGACGCTGTGCAACCAGA
>JANLYV010000303.1:0-16126 GCA_031365825.1 Rubrivivax sp.
CCCGCTGCGCATCCTGCTGGCCGAGGACAACGTCGTCAACCAGAAGCTGGCGCTGCGATTGCTGCAGCAGATGGGCTACCGCGCCGACCTGGCTGCCAACGGCATCGAGGCGATCGAATGCGTCGCCCGCCAGACCTACGACGTGGTGCTGATGGATGTGCAGATGCCCGAGATGGACGGGCTCGAAGCGAGCCGGCGCATCACATCCAGATGGAGCGGCCGCGAAAGGCCGCGCATCGTGGCCATGACCGCCAACGCGATGCAGGGTGACCGCGAGGAATGTCTCGCCGCCGGCATGGACGACTACGTCACCAAGCCGATTCGCGTTGACGCGCTGGTGGAGGCGCTGATGCGCGTGGAGCAGCGCCCGTGAACCCAACCCAGGCCGACACGCCCCAGCACCGCGCCATCGCCGAGCACGCCCTCGCGCTGGCGCGCGCCAGCGGCGACGGCAGCGCCGAGTGTCTGGCGCTGTTGAGCCTGTACAGCAACCACCCCGACCTCGCGCAGCGCGTGCGCGGCCTGAACCAGGCCCTGCACGTGGCGCTGCAATGCGGTGACGCATCCCAGGAACGGATCGCGCTTCTCAACCTGGCGCACACCTACGTGCAACTGGGCCTGCGCCGTCGCGCACTGCGGCTGGCGCAGCAGTCGGTGGCGATGAGCGAAGGGCGCCTGCCGCCGTTCGCTCTGCTCGACGCGTACTCGACCCTGACCCGGCTGCATGCGGCGCTGGCCCAGCGCCAAGCCTTCGACGACGTGATGCGGCGCTTCGATGCCGCCGCCGCCGCGGCCGCGGTGGACGAAGGTGACAAGCGCCTGGCGCCCTGGCTCGCGCACATGGCGACCCGGGGCGAGGAGTGGCGCACGCCGCACGAGGCGGTGGCCCGCTGGCGCCGGGCGTGCCGGGAGATGTCGCAGGTCGGATGGGTTGCAGCGCTGCTGCGGGCCATGCTGGCGCGCGCCCGCCTGCGTGCCGGCCAGGTGCGCGCCGCCTTGCGCGACAGCAGCGCCGCCGTGCGCGGCCTGCAATCGATCAAGGGCCGATGGGGCGGCGGCGCCGAGTCGCCGGCGCACATCTGGTGGCAGCACGCTTGTGCGCTGCGCGCCAACGGGCGCGCCGCCGAGGCCGCGGCGGCGCTGGCATCCGCGCACGAGCGCCTGACGCAATCGCTCGCCGCGCTCAGCGATGTGGGCCTGCGCCGCAGCGCGCTGCACGCGCCCACGTCGCACGCCGAGCTGCTGCGTGCCTGGCTCGAGCAGGCGCGCGCCGCCGGGCTGCCGCGCGAGCGCATCGCCGCCCACCTGGCCGGCCCGGAGCGCCTGCAGGAGAGCGTGGAGCGGCTGGTCGACACCGGCCTGCGCCTGAACGAGCAGACGAGCAGCGCCGAGCTGCAGGAGTTCGTGGTCGAGGAGGTGGCCGAGCTGCTGGGCGCGCAACGGGTGCTGCTGGTGCTCGAGTCGCCCACGGGGTTTGTCATCGCCGGCGCGCAGGTGCCTGAAGGCGAATCCGCCGAGGCGCTGCTGGCAGCCGTCAGGCCCTGGCTCGAAGAAGCCCGGCGCACGCGGCAGGCGGTACTGCGGCACGGCCCCGTTGGCGCCGACGAGCTGGACCAGCGCAGCTGCATCGTCGCACCGCTGCTCACCGGGCAGAAGGTGTTGGGCAGCCTCTACGCCGACATCGAAGGCCTGTTCGGCCGCTTCCACGACAGCGACCGCGACCTGCTCGCCGCACTGGCGGCGCAGGCCGCGGTGGCGCTGGCCAACCTGCGCACCACCGAGGCCCTGGAGCGCACGGTGGCCGAGCGCACTGCGGCGCTGGAGCAGCGTGCGGGCGAACTCGAGATCGTCAACCGAGTGCAACGCGGCATCGCGTCCGGCCTCAACTTCGAGTCGATCGGCGCGGAGGTCGGCCGGGCGCTGCAGCGAGCCTTCGGTGGTGCAGACATCACGCTGATGTGGCGTTCGTCCGAAGCCGGGATGGCCCGCGCCTTGTTCCTCGTCGAAGGCGGGCGCTCGATCAACACGCCGCCCTTCCCGCTCGCGCCGATGAGCGCGCTGGTGCAGCGGCTGGAGCGGGGCGAGGCCGTGCACTGGCACTCCACCGACGAGGCCCGCGCCGCGGGGGTACCCAGGGGTCCCCAGGGCACTCGCGCAGGCTCGGGCTTGCTGGTGCCTGTGCTCGCCAACGGGGCGCTTGAGGGAACGATCACGCTCGAGTCGGCGCCGGGCACCGTCAGTTTCGGTGCCGCCGAGGAGCGGATGCTGCGCACGATCGCCGGTACGCTGGCCGGCGCGCTGCAGAACGCCCACCTGTTCGACGAAACGCAGCGCCGCAACGCCGAGCTGGCGGTGATCAACAGCATCCAGCAGGGGCTGGTGGCGCAGTTGGACCTGAACGCCATCATCGATCTCGTGGGCGACAAGCTGCGCGAGGTGTTTGCCACCGGCGATTTGGGCATCTGTTGGTTCGACGAAGCCACCGAGATCAACACCTTTGCTTATCTCTACGAGCACGGCTTGCGGCGAGACGACATTGCGCCGTTCAAGATGGCGCGTAGCGAGCGCAACTTGCGGATGCTGCGCGAGCGCCACGCCGTGGCGATGAACTCGATGGTCGAGAGCGGCGCCGTGCCGGGCACCGACTTGCCGAAGTCCGACATGCGTGCGCCGGTAGTGGCCGCGGGCCGCGTCATCGCGGTGGTCGGCGTCGACAACTTCGAACGCGAGAACGCCTTCGGCCCCGACGCGCTGCGCCTGCTGGACACGGTTTGCGCGGCCATGGGCATGGCACTTCAGAGTGCGCAGCTGTTCGCCGAGACGCAGCGCCTGCTAAAGGAAACCGAGCAGCGCCGCGCCGAGCTGGCCTTGATCAACAGCGTGCAGCGCGGCATGGCCGGCGCGCTGGAGTTCCAGACGATCGTTGACGTGGTGGGCGACAAGGTGCGCGAGATCTTCGACGCGCAGAGTGTCGTCGTCGGCACCTTCGACCATGCCGCCGGCACCGAGCACATCCTCTACAGTGTCGAGCGCGGGCAGCGCGAAAAGCCGCTGGTGCGGCCGCTGCCGAAGTCGCGCCAGCACATCATCGCCACGCGCGAGCCGCTGGTGGAGAACCGCATCGACGAGACCGTGCTCGCGCGCTGGGGCAACTCGACGCTGCCCGGCACGCGCACGCCGAAGTCGGCGGCCTTCGTGCCTATGGTGGTGGGCGACCAGGTCACCGGCTACCTCAGCCTGCAGCAGCACGAGCGCTACGACGCCTTCGGCGAAGCCGACGTGCGGCTCTTGCAGACCTTGGCCGCGAGCACCGGCGTGGCGCTGGACAACGTGCGCCTGTTCGACGCCACGCGCTCGGCGCTGGAACGGCAGACCGCGACGGCGGAAATCCTGCGCGTGATTGCAAGTTCGCCGGCCGACACGCAGCCGGTGTTCGACGCCATCGCCGCGAGCGCGATGCGCCTGTTCGGTGGCCGTTCGGCGGCCGTCACCCGCACGGTCGGTGACACGCTGCAACTGGCGGCGTTTACAGGGACCGATGACGCAGGACACGAGGCGGTGAGGCAACTCTTTTCGAAACCGCTCCCGCCTTCCAGTCTCCACAGCATGGTGATGCGTTCAGGCAAGCCCGCGTACAACGGCGATATCGAAGGCGACCCCGAAATGTCGCCCGAGGTCAAGGAGCTGGCCCGCGCCCGCGGCTATCGAAGCGCACTCGCCGTGCCCCTGCTGCGCGAAGGCGTCGTGATCGGCACGATCAACGTGACCCGCCCCGAGGCGGGGACGTTCACGGACCATCAGACTAGCCTGCTCGAGACCTTCGCCGACCAGGCCGTGATCGCGATCGAGAACGTGCGGCTGTTCAACGAGACGCGTGAAGCGCTGGAGCAGCAGACCGCGTCGGCAGAAGTGCTGCAGGTGATCAGCAACTCGGTGTCCGATGCCACACCGGTGTTCGAGACCATTCTCGAAAGCTGCGCTCGACTGTTCGACTGCCAAGGCTCGGTGATCCTGCTCATCGGCGAGGATGGCCGGCTGTACATGAAAGCCATCCACGCCCATGCCAGCAGGGACCCGTCCGCATCGGCCCTGCAGGCGGCCATGGAGCAGATGCGCACGCTGTACCCGATTCCGCTGGCTGATACGGCCACTGAGCTGGCCATCCGGTACGGCAAGGTGCTGAGCTTCCCCGACGTGATGAACGGCCCGGACGTGCCGACCCCGCTGCGCGCACCGGCCCGGCTGACCGGCGTGAACTACTCGCTCATCCTGGCGCCGCTGATGCTGGGCGAGCGTGGGCTCGGCTCGATCGCGCTGACGCGCAACCAGCTCGGCGGCTTCACCGCCAAGGAAGAAGCACTGCTGCAGACCTTCGCCGACCAGGCGGTGATCGCGATCCAGAACGCGCGGCTGTTCAATGAGACCAAGGAGGCGCTGGCGCAGCAGACCGCCACGGCCGAGGTGCTGCAGGTGATCAGCAGCTCAATGGCCGATGCAACTCCCGTCTTCAACACGATCATGGCCAGTTGTCAGCGGCTAATAGACATTAGCCACGTCAGCATCGCGCTCGTTGGCGATGACGGCAACATGCACCTTGTGCAGGATTTGCACAGCTATGGCGACCATCTCGCACGTGATGCTGCTGTGCGATTCCAGGCCGAGTTTCCCCGGCCTGTCCGAGAGACCATACAGGGCTACGCCATCCACAAGCGGCAGGTGCTGCACTTTCCTGACGTGCTGCATGGCGCGGGTGTACCACCGGCTCTGCGCAAGTCTGCCGAGTTCTTCGGCAACTATTCGACGGTCGATGCTCCGATGTTCTGGGAAGGCAAGGGCATTGGCGCAATCAGCGTTGCGCGTTTCCCGCCGCGGCCGTTCGGAGAGAACGAAATCGCGCTGCTGAAGACGTTTGCCGATCAGGCAGCGATCGCGATCCAGAACGCGCGGCTGTTCAAGGATGCGCAGGAAGCGCGCGCCGCGGCGGAGTCCGCCAACGAAGCCAAGAGCAGTTTCCTGGCGACGATGAGCCACGAGATCCGCACGCCGATGAACGGTGTGATCGGCATGAGCGGGCTGCTGCTGGAGACCCAGCTCGACGACGAGCAGCGCGACCTGGCGCGCACTGTCCGCGACTCCGGCGAGAGCCTGTTGACCATCATCAACGACATCCTGGACTTCTCCAAGATCGAAGCCGTCAAGCTCGACGTGGAACGGCAGCCCGTCGTGCTGCGCGAGTGCGTGAACTCGGCCGTGGAACTCGTGCGCCACCGCGCCACGGAGAAGAAGCTCTTGCTGGTGGTGGCCGTTGCCGACGACGTGCCGCACACCGTGGAGGGCGACAGCACCCGGCTGCGGCAGGTCCTGTTGAACCTCTTGAGCAATGCGCTGAAGTTCACCGAACAAGGCGAGGTGCGGCTGACTGTAGGCAAGGGCGAGAACAGCGAGCTGCACTTTGCCGTGACGGACAGCGGCATCGGCCTCAGCCCCGAAGGCATGAGCCGGCTGTTCCAGAGCTTCAGCCAGGCCGACAGCAGCACCACGCGCAAGTACGGTGGCACGGGCCTGGGGCTGGTCATCAGCAAGCGGCTGGCCGAGATCATGGGCGGCACGATGACGGCCGAGAGCGCCGGCCCCGGCACCGGCTGCACCTTCCGATTTCACATCCGGGCCGAAGCGGTGGCCGAGGCACCCATCGCCAAACCAGCCCCCAAGGCCACGATCGACCCGCAGATGGCCACGCGCCACCCGCTGCGCATCTTGCTAGCCGAGGACAACCTGGTGAACCAGAAGCTGGCGCTGCGCCTGTTGAGCCAGATGGGCTACACGGCTGACGTGGTGGTCAATGGCGCACTGGCCGTGCAGCGCGTCGAGCAACAGCCTTACGACGTGGTGCTGATGGACGTGCAAATGCCCGAGATGGACGGGATGGAGGCCTCGCGACGCATCACGTCCAGCTGGCATGCACACGAAAGACCCCGCATCGTGGCGATGACTGCCAACGCGATGCACGGCGATCGCGAAGCGTGCATGGCCGCCGGCATGGACGACTACGTGACCAAGCCGATCCGCGTCGATGCGCTGGTCGCGGCGTTGACCCAATGCCTGCCACGAGAAGAGGCCTGAAGCATGACCATGCGCGACGTGCGGCGCCCTGATCCCATGACCCTGCTTGCCGAAGTGGGGCAGCGGCTGGCGTCGGCGCGCGACGCCGGCGCTCTGCACGCGCTGCTACTCGATGCGGCACGGCAGCTGTGCGCGCCACGGCGCGTGCTGCTCGTGCTGGACACACCCCGCGGCCCGCACATCGCCGCCTCGAAGCTGGCGCGCGGCGAGACGGCGGCCGCGCTGCTGCGGGCGGTGACGCCGTGGTTGATCGCGGCGCGTGCGCAGCGCAGGGCCGCGCTGTACATCGGCCACGAAGGCGTCTCGCCACGCGATCAACGCTGCTGCGTCGTGGCGCCGCTGTTGGGTGCACAGGGTTTGTTGGGCTGGCTGTACTGCGACGTGCAGGGTCGCTCGTCAGGCTGGACTGAAACGCAGCGCGACCACCTCGCGCTGCTCGCGGCGCAGGCCGCACTGGCGCTGGACAACGCGCGGTTGTTGAACCAGACCAAGGAAGCGCTCGAACAGCAACGCGCCTCGGCCGAAGTGCTGAGCGTCATCAGCCAGTCGGTGGCCGACAGCGCGCCGGTGTTCGAGGCCATCGTGCAGGCCTGCCAGCGGCTCTTCGCCAGCGGCAACGCCATCATCTCGCTCGTGGGCGAGGACGGGCTGGTGCGCCACGAGGCTCTCGCGGGGTCGGCGCAGCAAAGCGGCATGGATGCCGAAGATGCGCGCCGCTTTCTCGACCGCGGCTACCCGCGGCCACTGGCGCAGAGCTACCAGGGCTACCCGATACGCAAGCGCCAGCTGGTGCACTACCCGGACATGATCCACGGCCCCGGCGTGCCCGAATCGATGCGCCAGATGGGCCGCGATGTCGGCAACTTCTCGATGCTGATCGCGCCGCTGCTGTGGCAAGGCCAGGCGATCGGCACGATCCACGTTGCGCGCTTTCCGCCGCGGCCGTTTACCGAGAACGAGTTCGGCCTGTTGCGCAGCTTTGCCGACCAGGCGGTGGTTGCGATCCAGAACGCGCGGCTGTTCCGCGAGACGCAAGAGGCGCTGGAGCGGCAGACCGCCACCGCCGACGTGCTGCAAGTCATCAGCGAGTCGCCGACCAGCGTGCAGCCGGTGTTCCAGGCCATCGCCGAGCGCGCGCGCGTGCTGTGCAAGGCGCAGATCGGCGCCTCGACACGTCTCGAGGGCGACGTGGTTCACCTGGCCGGCGTGCGCTGCATGGGCGAGCCCGCCGAGCAAGCCATGCGCAGCCTGTTCCCGATGACGCTGGACACCGCGCCGGCGAATATTCGCCGCGCACTGCGCGAGCAAGCGCCGATCCAGATTCCTGACGTGCGCCTGGAGCCCGACTACAACGCTGACGGCGCGCAGCAGGTGGGCTTTCTCAGCATCCTTTCGGTGCCGCTGCTGCACGAGGGCCGATCGATAGGCACCGTCGGCGTCGCGCGCGAGGAGCCGGGGCTGTTTCCCGACACCGCCGTGGCGCTGCTGCAGACCTTCGCCCGCCAGGCGGTGATCGCCATCGAGAATGTGCGGCTGTTCCGCGAAACGCAAGAGGCGCTGGAACAGCAGACGGCCACGGCCGGCATCCTGCGCGTCATCAGCGAATCGCCGAGCGACATCGAGCCGGTGTTCCATGCCATTGTCGAGACGGCGCAGCGCTTGCTGCACGTGCAGGGTGCCTTTCTCTTCCGGCGCGAGAACGACCGTTTTCGTTTGATGTCGATGGTGCGCGACGGGCAGCCCAGGAGCGGCCCGTGGCTGAGTGCGATCCCGCTCGATGTGCAGGCGAACTTCCCGTCGCAGGTGCTGCTCGGCAAACAGATCGTGCATCTGCAGGACTGGGATGCCATAGCGCTGCCGCCGCACGAGCAGCGCGTGTACGAGGCCAACGGCATCCGCTCCAGCTTGATGCTGCCGATCCTGCTCGGCGACGACTGCATCGGCGCCCTCGGCGTCGCGCGCACCGTCGCCGGCGCGTTCAGTGGCAAGGAAATTGCGCTGCTGCGTGCCTTCGTCGACCAGGCGGCAATCGCCATCCAGAACGTGCGCTTGTTCAACGAGACGAAAGAGGCTTTGCAGCGCCAGACGGCCACGGCCGAGGTGCTGCAGGTCATCAGTGGCTCGATGAGCGATGCGGCGCCGGTGTTCGCCGCCATCCTCGAAAGCAGCGAGCGCCTGATCGCCCATGCCGCGGGCAGCGCCATCAACCTGATTGGCGACGATGGCCTGTTGCACACCGGGCATTTCAGGTTCTCGCCGGCGGGGCGCACGGCCTTCGCCTCGCCGGCAGCGGCCGACGCGATGGAGCAGCAAATGCGCTCGCAGCGGCCGCTGCCGGCGGCCGAATCCACCACCGCCTTGGCCATCCGCGCGGGCCGTACGCTGACCTACCCGGACGTGCTGCACGGCGCCGATGTGCCCGAGAGCCTGCGCCGCGCGGCGCGCGCCATGTTCGGCGGCGCGCAGAGCTACTCGGCCGCCGTGGCGCCGCTGATCAAGGACGGCCGCGGCCTGGGCGCCATCACCGTGGCGCGCATGCACCTGGGCGAGTTCAGCGAGAAGGAAATATCGCTGCTCAAGACCTTCGCCGACCAGGCGGTGGTGGCGATCGAGAACGCACGGCTGTTCAACGAGACGCAGCAGGCGCTGGAGCGGCAGACGGCCACCAGCGAAGTGCTGCAGGTCATCAGCAGTTCGGTGGCCGACACCGCGCCGGTGTTCGACAAGATCCTCGAAAGCTGCCAGCACCTCTTTGCCATCGAACAGCTGGGCATCTTCCTGCTCGGCGACGACGGTCTGGTGCACGCCGCAGCGTGGCGCGGCGCGGCGCTGGACGCCGTGGCCCAGACCTTCCCCAAGCCGCTCGACCAGACCATCACGTCAAGAGTGATTGCCGAGAAGCGCGCCGTGCACATCCCGGACGCCATGGCCATGGCCGACGCACCGGCCGCGGTGCGCGGCGTGGTCGAACTCATAGGCAACTGCTCGGTGGTGTGGGCGCCGATGGTGTGGGAAGGCCGCGGCATCGGCAGCATCTGCGCGCTGCGCCAGCCACCGCGCGCGTTCAGCGAAAAAGAGCTGGCGTTGCTGAACACCTTCGGCAACCAGGCGGTGATCGCCATCCAGAACGCGCGGCTGTTCAAAGAGACGCAAGAGGCGCTGGAGCGGCAGACGGCCAGCGCCGAGGTGCTGAAGGTCATCAGCGAATCGCCCACCAACGTGCAGCCGGTGCTCGACGCCGTGGCACAGCGCGCGGGCATGCTGTGTCGCGCCGACGGCAGCCGCATCTGGCTGCTGCGTGACGGCGTGTTGCACGCGATGACGAGCTACGGTCCGAGCTACGCCAACGACACAGAAACGCGCACGTTGGCACTGACCCGCGACTCGGTGGCCGGCCGCGCCGTGCTTGATGGCCGCGTCGTGCACGTCGAAGACGTGCTGACGCTGATCGACAGCGAGTACCCGGCGATCCACCAGCTGCAGCAGCGCTACGGATTTCGCACCGTGCTCAACGTGCCCTTGCTGCGCGACGCTGCGGCCATCGGCGTCATCTCGCTCTTTCGCAAAGAGGTGCGGCCGTTCGCGCCGGCCGAGATTGCGCTGATGCAAACCTTCGCTGGTCAGGCCGTGATCGCCATCGAGAACGCGCGGCTGTTCAACGAGACGAAGGAAGCACTGGAGCAGCAGAAGGCCACCGCCGATATCCTCAGCGTGATCAGCAACTCGGTGGCCGATACGCAGCCGGTGTTCGCCAAGATTCTCGACAGCTGCAGGCACCTGTTCGGCAGCGACGAAACCGCCGTGTTGCTGGTCGACGCGCATGACCAGGTCACCCTCGGCGCCTACGTTGGCAAGTTTCGCGACGCCGTGGTCGCCACCTTTCCTGCGCCGCTGGCCAAGTCTCCGGCCGGCACGGCCATCGCGCAGCGGTGCGTCGTGCACTACCCCGATGTCGCCAACGACCCGCGTCTCACGCGCGCCGTGCGCCAGGTGGCCCGGCAGGCCGACTACGAGTCGATGGCCTTCGCGCCGATGATGTGGAACGAACGCGGCATCGGCGCGATCGGGGTGTCGCGCAGGCAAGGCAAGTTCAGCGACAAGGAACTCGCGCTGCTTCAGACCTTCGCCGACCAGGCGGTGATCGCGATCCAGAACGCGCGGCTGTTCAAGGAGGCGCAGGAAGCCCGCGCCCAAGCCGAGTCCGCCAACGAAGCCAAGAGCAGCTTCCTGGCCACGATGAGCCACGAGATCCGCACGCCGATGAACGCCGTCATCGGCATGAGCGGCCTCTTGCTCGACACGCCGCTGAATGAAGAGCAGCGCGACTTCGCCGGCACCATCCGCGACTCGGGCGATGCGCTCTTGACCATCATCAACGACATCCTCGATTTCTCGAAGATCGAGGCCGGGCGCATGGATGTGGAATCGCATCCGTTTGACGTGCGCGAGTGCGTCGAATCGGCGCTCGACCTGATCAGCGCGCGCGCCGCCGAGAAGCGGCTGGACATCGCCTACGAATTCATCGGCGACGTGCCCGCGGCGGTGAGTGGCGACGTGACGCGGCTGCGCCAGATCCTGCTCAACCTGTTCAGCAATGCGGTGAAGTTCACCGAGCGCGGTGAGGTCGTTTTGAGCGTTAGCACCGCGCCGGTTCACACGGCGCCGGTTCAGACTGAGCCCCCACCCGTTCGGGCTGAGCCTGTCGAAGCACCGGCCCAATCACCGGCCCTTCGACAGGCTCAGGGCGAACGGAATGAATTGCTGCACTTTGCGGTGCGCGACACCGGCATCGGCCTGTCGGACGCCGGCAAGGCCAAGCTCTTCCAGAGCTTCAGCCAGGCCGACAGCTCGACCACGCGCAAGTACGGCGGCACCGGCCTGGGCCTGGCCATCAGCAAGCGCCTGGCCGAGCTGATGGGCGGCACGATGTGGGTCGAAAGCGACGGGCCGGGGCAGGGTTCGACCTTTCATTTCACGCTGCGCGTGCCACTCGCGGAGTTGCCCACGCAGGGGCGCCGCAGTTTCCTCGGACCGCAGGCCGCGCTCGCCGCCAAGCGCGTGCTGGTGGTCGACGACAACGCCACGAACCGCAAGATCCTGGCGCTGCAGATGGCCAAGTGGGGCATGGGTGCCGAGGCCACGGCATCGGGCGTGCAGGCGCTGGCGTGGCTGCGCGAAGGCCGCGCCTATGACCTGGCCATCGTCGACATGCACATGCCCGAGATGGACGGCGTGGCGCTGGCACGCGAGCTGTGCCTTTTGCAACCCGCTCTGCCGCGCGTGCTGTTCACTTCGCTTGGCCGGCGCGAGGCCGGCGACCTGGGCGGGCTGTTCAAGGCCTACCTCAGCAAGCCGCTGCGCCAGTCGCAGCTTTTCGACACGCTGATGAGCCTCCTGGCGCATGACGCCGTGCCGCTGGCCACGCCGAAGGCCAAACCCACGCTGGACGCCGGCATGGCCCAACGCCACCCCTTACGTATCTTGTTAGCCGAAGACAACGTCGTGAACCAGAAACTGGCGATGCGCCTGCTGCAGCAGATGGGCTACCGCGCCGACCTCGCCGCCAATGGCATCGAAGCCATCGAATGTGTCGAGCGCCAGACCTACGACGTGGTGCTGATGGACGTGCAGATGCCCGAGATGGACGGCCTGGAAGCCACACGGCGCATCACGTCACGCTGGCCGTTGGCCGGCGCGCGCCCGCGCATCGTGGCGATGACGGCCAATGCGATGCAGGGCGACCGCGAGGAATGCCTGGCGGCAGGCATGGACGACTACGTCACCAAGCCGATCCGCGTCGAGGCGCTGGTTGAGGCGCTGCGCCAGGCCGCGGCGCGCCTGTGATGAACACGACCCCGACGCCCGACGCCGCACCGCGCTGGTGGTCGCTGTTCCTGCCACCGCGCGCATTCCCCGAGCGCGACATCGAAGAAGCTTTCCTGGCCGACTACTGCAGCCGCTTCGCCCCGGCGCGGCGCGTGGCGATGACGATTGCGCTGGCGACCTGGACGGTCTACCTGGGCTGGGACATCTTTCACTTCAACATCAGCCGTGTCGCCTTCGGCGGCGTCGCCGTGCTGGAGCGGGTACTGACGTTGCGCGTGCTGGGCATCGTGTTCGTGTCGCTGTGCCTGTTCCTGCTGACGCGGCGCTACTTCGCACAGGAGCGGCGCGTCACGGTGCTGATGGGCATCACGGTGCTTGGGGCCTACGTCAATCTGCTGGCGATGATCGAAGCGGTGCCCTTCCCGTACAACTACCTGTACTACTACATCGGCTTGCTGCTGGTCGACCTGTTCCTCTTCGGCTTCGTGCGCATGCGCGCCCAGCCTGTGATGGTGGTTGCCGTCATCTGCCTGGTCTTCAGTGCTTACAGTTTTTCCAACGTGCAGGCGCAGCGCGGTGTGGAAAGCTCGTACTGGTGGGCGGCGATGAGCTACCTGCTGAGCTTCATGATCGTCGGCTGCGCCATTGCGGCGAGCCTGGAGCGCACGGCGCGCGAGACCTTTCAGCGCGAGCGGGCGCTGCAGCAGGCGCTGGCACGGCAGATGGCCACGGCCGAGGTGCTGCAGGTCATCAGCCACTCGGTGGCCGATGCCGCGCCGGTGTTTCACACCATCCTTGACCGCTGCCAGCAACTCTTCGGCACCGGGCAGATGGCCATCTTCCTCGTCGGCGAGGATGGGCAACTGCATGCCGGCGAACAACGCGGCACGCTGATGCAGGTGATGACGTCGACCCTGCCGCGGCCGCTGGCGCAGACCGTCACCGGCATGGCCATCGAGCAGCGCCAGGCGCTGCACTTTGCCGACACGGCACTCACGCGCGAGTTGCCCGAGGCCCTGCGCCAGACGACCGAAGGTGTGGGCCACTGTTCGGCGGTGTTCGCGCCGATGCTCTGGGAGGGCCGCGGCGTCGGGTCGCTCGGCGTACTGCGGCAGCCAGCGGTGGCTTTCACCGAGCAAGAGATCTCGCTCGTCAAGACCTTTGCCGACCAGGCCGTGATCGCCATCCAGAACGCACGCCTCTTTCGTGAGGCCCAGGCCGCCCGCGCCCTGGCCGAAGGTGCGAACGAAGCCAAGAGCGCCTTCCTTGCCACCATGAGCCACGAGATCCGCACGCCGATGAACGCGGTGATCGGCATGAGCGGCTTGTTGCTGGACACGCCGTTGAACGACGAGCAGCGCGACTTCGCCTCGACCATCCGTGATTCCGGCGACTCGCTGCTGACCATCATCAACGACATCCTCGATTTTTCGAAGATCGAAGCCGGGCGCATGGACATCGAGCACCATGCCTTCGACCTGCGCGAATGCGTGGAATCGGCGCTGGACCTCATCGCCGGGCGTGCCGCCGAGAAGCAGCTGGACATCGCCTACGTCTTCGAAGGCGAGGTGCCGGTGGCCATCGAAGGCGACGTGACGCGGTTGCGTCAGATCCTCCTGAACCTGCTGGGCAACGCGGTGAAATTCACCGAACGAGGTGAGGTCGTGTTGACGGTTGGCGTGGCCCCCCCCGCCGTTCGGGCTGAGCCTGTCGAAGCCCCCCTCCCTTCGACAAGCTCAGGGCGATCGGGAATACAGGCTCAGGGCGAACGGGTTCAGGTTCTGCACTTCAGCGTGCGCGACACCGGCATCGGCCTGAGCGAAGCCGGCAAGAGCCGCCTCTTCCAGAAGTTCAGCCAGGCCGACAGCAGCACCACGCGCAAGTACGGCGGCACCGGCCTGGGGCTGGCCATCAGCAAGCTGCTGGCCGAGCTGATGGGCGGCGCGATGTGGGTCGAGAGCGACGGCCCCGGCCGCGGCAGCTGCTTCCACTTCACCATCCAGGCGGCCGCCACGCAGCTGCCCCCGGGCCAGCGTCGCGACTTCCTCGGCGTGCAGGCGGCACTGCAAGGCAAGCGCCTGCTGGTGGTGGACGACAACGCGACCAACCGCAGGATCCTGGCGCTGCAAACCGCCAAATGGGGCATGGCGGTGCACGACGCCGCGACACCTGAAGAAGCGTTGACCTTGTTGCAGCAACACGCCTTCGACCTGGCCATCATCGACATGCACATGCCCGTCATGGATGGCAACACCCTGGCGCGGCAGGTCCGCGGCGCCGGCCAGAAACTGCCGCTGGTGCTGTTCAGCTCGCTTGGCCGGCGCGAAGCGCACGATGCACTGTTTGCCGCGACGCTGGCCAAGCCGCTGCGCCAGAGCCAGCTCTTCGACACGCTGGTGACGCTGCTGTCGCACGACGCCGCGCCCAGGGTTCAACTTGTCGCCAAGGCGAAGATCGACGCCACACTGGCTGCGCGTCACCCGCTGCGCATCCTGCTGGCTGAAGACAACGTCGTGAACCAGAAGCTGGCGCTGCGCCTGCTGCAGCAGATGGGCTACCGCGCCGACCTGGCCGCCAATGGCATCGAAGCCATCGAGTGTGTCGAGCGTCAGTGTTATGACGTGGTACTGATGGATGTGCAGATGCCCGAAATGGACGGGCTCGAAGCGTCGCGCCTTCTAACAGCCAAAGCGACGGCACAAGCGCGGCCGCGCATCGTGGCCATGACCGCCAACGCGATGCAGGGCGACCGCGAGGAATGCCTGGCGGCGGGCATGGACGACTACCTGACCAAACCGATTCGAGTGGAACAACTGGTCGACGCGCTCTTGCGCGCCACCCCACGCAAGGATGCATGACATGAGTCAACACACCATCGACCCCGCCACCTTCGCCGAGCTGCAAGACACCGCCGGTGCCGAGTTCGCGGCCGAACTCGTGGCCACCTTCCTCGAAGAGGCGCCGCTGATGCTGACCGAGCTGCGCGCGGCGCTGGCCGAGGCCGCCACCGACCGCTTCCGCCGCGCCGCGCACTCGCTCAAGAGCAACGGCCACACCTTCGGCGCCACGGCGCTTGCGAACCTGGCGCGTGAACTCGAGCTCGGCGGCCTGCCGGCGAACGAGGCGCCCTTGCTGGCGCTGGAAGCCGAGTACGCGCGCGCCGCAGCGGCGCTTTCGGAGCTGAGCCATGGCTGAGTCTTCACGCCTTCTCGTCGCCGACGACAACAAGGTCAACCGCTTGTTGCTCACGCGCAGCCTGGAGCTGCAGGGCCACCGCGTGGCCAGCGCCGAGAACGGCCGCGTGGCGCTGGAGATGCTGGCGCGCGAGAACTTCGACCTGCTGCTGCTGGACATCGAGATGCCCGAGCTCGACGGCTTCCAGGTGCTCGAGCGGCTCAAGCTCGACCTGCAGCTGCGCGACCTGCCGGTGATCGTCACCTCGTCGATGGAGGGTGTGGAAAACATCGTGCGCTGCATCGAGCTCGGCGCCGAGGACTACCTGCCCAAGCCGGTGAACCCGGTGCTTTTGCGTGCCCGCATCAACGCCAGCCTCGAAAAGAAGCGCCTGCGCGACCAGCAGAAGGAGCTGGTGCGGCGCTTTGCCACCTCTGAGGTGGCGTTGGACATGCAGCAGTCGGGCTTCGCGCTCGGCGGCCGCCATGTGTTGGCCAGCGTGATGTTCAGCGACATCCGCGGCTTCACCGCGCTCGTGGAGAGGCAGTCGCCCGACGAGACGATCGAGCTGTTGAACACCTACTACACGCTGATGTTCGAGGCCATCACCAGCCACGGCGGTGTCGTCAACCAGATGGTGGGCGACGGGCTGATGGCGATCTTCGGCGCACCGCTGCCGCTGGCCGACCACAGCGCCGCGGCGGTGCGTGCTGCGCTGGAAATGATGGAGCTCATCGGCCTCTTCAACGCCGAACGTGGCGCGGCGGGCAAGCCGCCGATCACCATCGGCATCGGCATCGCCACGGGCGAGATGGTGGCCGGCTACACCGGCACGCAGCAGCGTGCCACCTACACCTGCATCGGCGACACCGTCAACCTGGCGGCGCGGCTGGAAGCGCACACCAAGGTCGCCGGCCACGCCGTGCTGCTCGACGGCGCGGCGCGTGGTGGCCTGGGCGAACGCTTCAAGCTGCAAGCGCTGGGGCCGGTGGTGTTCAAGGGC
>JANLYV010000399.1:0-10377 GCA_031365825.1 Rubrivivax sp.
GCCGCTGATCCGCCGCGCCGGTGTGCCCAAAGTCGCCACCGCGGCGATGGACCCCGAGCGTGTGCTGGAGGTCTTTCGCGAAGCCAGCTGGGATGAAGCCCTGGCCTTCGCGGGCGGCAAGCTCAAAGACTTGCGCGACCAGCACGGCAAGAAGTCGCTCGCCGGTTTCGGCTCGGCCAAAGGCAGCAACGAGGAGGCCTACCTCTTCCAGAAGCTCGTGCGCACGGGTTTCGGCAGCAACAACGTCGACCATTGCACGCGGCTGTGCCATGCCTCGTCGGTGGTGGCCTTGCTCGAAGGCATAGGCTCGGGTGCGGTCAGCAACCCGGTGATGGATGTGATGAAGGCCGAGGTGGTGATCGTCATCGGCGCCAACCCGAGCGTGAATCATCCGGTGGGCGCGAGCTGGATCAAGAATGCCGTCAAGGCCGGCACCAAGCTCATCGTTTGCGACCCGCGGCGCTCGGACATGGCGCGCCTGGCACACCGCTTCCTGCAGTTCAAGCCCGACACCGACGTGGCCATGCTCAACGCGATGATGAACGTCATCGTCAGCGAAGGCCTGGTCGACCAGGCCTTCATCGCCAGCCGCACCATCGGCTATGACGAGTTGCGCAGGAACGTCGAGGGTTACACGCCGGAGTTGATGGCGCCGATCTGCGGCATCGAAGCCAACGTCATACGCGAGGTGGCACGTCTGTATGCCACCTCCAAGGCCTCGATGATTCTGTGGGGCATGGGCATCAGCCAGCATGTGCACGGCACCGACAACGCGCGCTGCCTGATCGCGCTGGCGCTGATGACGGGGCAGATTGGCCGCCCCGGCACCGGGCTGCATCCGCTGCGCGGGCAGAACAACGTGCAGGGTGCCTCTGACGCGGGGCTGATCCCGATGATGTTTCCCGACTACCAGCATGTCAGCAGCGACGACACGCGCGCGCGTTTCGAAGCGGCCTGGTCACTCGCACCCGGCACGCTTGACGCCGCACCCGGCCTGACCGTCGTCGAAGTCATGCACGCCATCGAACATGGCGAGGTGCGCGGCCTCTATGTGATGGGCGAGAACCCGGCGATGAGCGATCCCGACGCCAACCATGCGCGCAGCTGCCTGGCCGCGCTGGAGCATCTCGTCGTGCAGGACATCTTTCTCACCGAAACCGCCTACCTTGCCGACGTGGTGCTGCCGGCCAGCGCCTTCCCCGAAAAAACCGGCAGCTTTACCAACACCGACCGCCTGGTGCAGATGGGCCGCCAGGCGATCAACCCGCCGGGTGATGCGCGCCAGGACCTGTGGATCATTCAGGAGATTGCGCAGCGCCTGGGTCTGAACTGGCAATACGGCCATGTCAGCGAAGTCTTTGACGAGATGCGCCACACCATGCCCAGCATCGGTGGCATCACCTGGGCGCGGCTGGAGGCTGAACACGCCGTGACCTACCCCTGCGTCAACGAAGGCGACCCCGGCGAGCCGGTGGTCTTCGTCGATAACTTTCCACGCGAGGGTGGCCGCGCGCGCTTCGTGCCGGTCGACATCATCCCCGCCGCGGAGCGCCCCGACGCCGACTACGCGCTGGTATTGATCACCGGCCGACAGCTCGAACATTGGCACACCGGCAGCATGACGCGGCGTGCCACCGTGCTTGATGCGCTCGAGCCCGACCCGGTGGCTTCGATCCATCCGCTGGACCTGGCCGCGATGGGCGCCGTGCCGGGCGAAACGGTGACCATCGAATCGCGCCGCGGCGCGGTGACGCTGTACGCACGCGCCGACGAAGGCACGCCGCGCGGCGCCGTGTTCGTGCCCTTCTGCTTCTACGAAGCGGCGATCAACCGGCTGACCAACGCCGCGCTCGCCCCCTTCGCCAAGATCCCGGAGTTCAAGTACTGCGCGATCCGGGTGCGCGTCGGTGGCAATGCGCCGGCGCAGGGCAGCTATGGCGGCGGACAGGCGCTGCGCGACGCGGTGGCGCTCGGCGCCGAGGCTTAGCCAGCCTTGCGCCGGTAGGTGACGATGGCGTAGCCGACACCGGCGGCGCTGACCGCTGGGTGCCGTTGGACTTCGACGAAGTCCAGCGCATCCCAAGCCGGAAAGAAGGTGTCGGCCTCGAGTTCGATATCGACCTCGGTCAGTACCAGCTCATCGGCGATGGGCATGGCGTGCGTGTAGAGCTGCGCGCCGCCGATGACGAAGACCTTGGGTGCACCTTGCAGCAGCGCCAGCGCGGCATCCAGGCTGGGTACGCAATCGGCGCCGGTGGCGACGAAGCCGGCATTGCGCGTCACCACCACGTTATGCCGACCCGGCAGCGGGCGCACATGGGCCGGCAGGGCTTGCCAGGTGCGGCGCCCCATCACCACCGGGCTGCCCATGGTGGTATCGCGGAAGTGGCGCAGGTCGGCCGCGTCCCGCCACACCAGGCCACCCGCGCGGCCGATGGCGCTGTTGCGCGTGACCGAGGCAATCAGCGAGATGATGGTTTTCATATGGCCACCGGCGCCTTGATGGCGGGGTGATGTTGGTAGTCGAGGATTTCGAAGTCCTCGTATTCGTAGTCGAAGATCGTCGTCGGCCGGCGTTTGATGTGCAGCCGCGGATAAGGGAAGGGCTTGCGCGCCAGCTGCGTCTGCACCTGATCAAAGTGGTTGCGGTAGAGGTGGCAGTCGCCACCGGTCCAGATGAAATCACCCACGTCGAGCTCACATTGCTGCGCCAGCATGTGCGTCAAGAGCGCGTAGCTGGCGATGTTGAAGGGCAGGCCGAGGAAGATGTCGGCGCTGCGCTGGTAGAGCTGGCACGAGAGCCGTCTGTCGGCGACGTAGAACTGGAAGAAGGCATGGCAGGGCGCCAGCGCCATGCGCGGGATGTCGGCCACGTTCCAGGCGCTGACGATGAGGCGGCGCGAGTCGGGGTTGTGTTTGATCTGCGCGACCAGCTCGCTGATCTGGTCGATGTGGCCGCCGCCTGGTGTGGGCCAGCTGCGCCACTGCACGCCGTACACCGGGCCGAGTTCGCCGTCGGGCTTGGCCCACTCGTTCCAGATGGTCACGCCGCGTTCTTGCAGCCAGCTCGCGTTGCCGTCGCCGCGCAGGAACCACAGCAGCACCAGCGCGATGCTCTTCCAGTGCACCTTCTTCGTCGTGACGAGCGGGAAGCCTTCGCGCAAGTCGAAGCGCATCTGGTGTCCGAAGACGCTGGTGGTGCCGGTGCCGGTGCGGTCGCCCTTGGCCACGCCGTGGCTGGCGACATGGCGCATGAAGTCTTCGTACTGTTGGCGCACGGGGCGCGAAGCCGGTGCTGACGTGGCGGTCATTCAGAAACCCGTGAACAGAAAGTCGAGTGCGTCGTCGATGGCCAGCCGCTCATGGCGCAGGTTGGCGACGGGGCGGCGCAGCAATGCCAACGGGTAGGCCGCGAGGTTGGCCATGTCGGCGTAGACCTTCACGTGGTCGATCACGAAGGCGGGGTTCAGGCGCACGGTGAGCGGCGTCTGCGTGTTTTGCCGGCGCAGCGGTACGACGACGCGGGTGGCCAGGGTCTGCAGATGGTCGGCCTGCACGTCGAGCCAGTAGGGCGTGTGTTTGCGTTCATCGTTGATGGGAGTCGGGTAGACGTCAAAGCGCGCCATCACCGCCGCGCTGCCGTGGGTTCGGCCGCGCTGTCAGCCAGATGCCGTTGAATGCGTTGCGCCAACGTGCCTTCGCGCTCGATGCGGGCGTTGTAGTGCTCGATGGCCTCCTTGTTGTTGACCTGCCACTCGGCTTCACAGCGCTTGAGCACGGCTTCGGTCAACAACTCGTCCACTGTCTGTGAGATGTTCATGCCCATCTCCTTCGCCAGCTCCAGCACCTTGCTGTTCAGCGACAGGTTGATGGCGCGTCTGGGGGCTTCACGAATGCTGCGCATGGTTGACTCCTGGCTTGCATGCACAAGAATTATGCCTGGGATTGATGCATGACTTCATGCCTGTTCCAGGTCGAACTGCATTGCCGCCAGCCGCGCATAGAGCCCACCGCGCGCCACCAGTTGTTCGTGCGTGCCGATGTCGACGATGCGCCCGCCGTCCATCACCACGATGCGGCTGGCGCGCAGCACGGTGGCCAGCCGGTGGGCGATGACCAGCGTCGTGCGCCCGGCCATCGCCGCTTCGAGCGCGGCCTGCACCATGCGTTCGCTTTCGGCGTCGAGCGCGCTCGTGGCTTCGTCCAGCAACAACAGCGGCGGGTTCTTCAGCATCGCGCGCGCAATGCTGATGCGCTGGCGCTGGCCGCCCGAAAGACGCACGCCGCGTTCGCCCAGAAAGCTGGCGTAACCCTCGGGCAGGGCCGTGATGAAGTCGTGCGCGAAGGCGGCCTTGGCCGCGGCAATGACCTCGGCGTCGCTGGCCCCGGGCCGGCCGTAGCGGATGTTCTCCATCGCGCTGGTGCTGAACACGGTGCTGTCTTGCGGCACGATGCCTATGCGCTGGCGCAGTGCGGCCAGGCTCGCGTCACGCACCGCCACGCCATCGACGCGCACGCCGCCGGCAGGCGTGTCGTAAAAGCGCAGCAGCAACTGCAGCACGGTGCTCTTGCCCGCGCCGCTGGGGCCGACCAGGGCCACGGTCTCGCCGGGCTGAATGTCGAGGCTGAAGTCGGCCAGCGCCGCCTGGTTCGGCCGTGACGGGTAGTGAAAGGTCACATGCTCGAAGCTCACCGCCGAGCCGCCATTCACGGCCGGCAAGGCGCGCGGCACGGCCGGCTCGGCCACGGGTGAGCGCGCCGCCAGCAATTCCATCAGCCTCTCGGTCGCGCCGGCGGCACGCAGCAGGTCGCCGTAGACCTCTGACAGCACCGCCACGGCGCCGACGAAGATGATGACGAAGACGACGGTCTGCCCCAGATGACCGGCGCTGATCTTGCCGGCGATGACGGCCTGCGTGCCCTGGTACAGGCCCCACAAGAGCGCGCCGAAACTCGCGCTGATGATGAAAGCGATGAGCAGCGAGCGCACGCGCGTGCGCTTCAGCGCCGTGGCAAACGCGGCTTCGGTGGATGCATCGAAGCGCTGCGCCTCGCGCTGCTGCTGCACGTAGCTTTGCACCACCGGAATGGCGTTCAGCACCTCGGCGGCGATGGCGCTGCTGTCGGCCACGCGGTCCTGGCTGGCGCGCGAGAGTTTGCGCACGCGGCGGCCGAAGATCATGGCCGGCAGCACGACGATTATGAGGATGCCCAGCACCTGCGTCATCACCACCGGGTTGGTGACGATCAGCGCACCCAGCGCGCCTATGCCCATCACCGCATTGCGCAGGCCCATGCTGAACGACGAGCCCACCACCGTCTGCACCAGCGTGGTGTCGGTGGTGAGGCGGCTCAGCACCTCGCCCGTCTGCGTCGTCTCGAAGAACTCGGGGCTCTGTTCGATGACGTGGGCGTAGACGGCATTGCGCAGGTCGGCCGTGATGCGCTCACCCAGCCAGCTGACCATGTAAAAACGCGCCGCGGAAAACAGCCCCAGTGCCGCGCCGACAGCGAAGAGTGCGAGGAAGTGGCCACGTAGCGCGAGCACACGCTGGCCGGGGTCGGTGGCGATCAGGCCCTGGTCGATCAAGGCCTTCAGCGCCACTGGAAACACCAGTGTGCTGACGGCGGCCATCACCAGAAAGACCACCGCCAGTGCGATGCGCCCGCGATAAGGGCGGATGAAGGGCAAGAGGCCGGACAGCGCCTTGACGCGGCGCGCTTCGGACGGTGCTTCGGCGGGTGCCAGCAGGGGTGGCGTCACAAGGGTGGGGGCGGACATGACCTGAGTGTAGGCAAGCCCTCGTGCGCGCAAAACAACGCACGCCCGGTGCATTGCCGTGCATTCGGGGGGTGCGCGGCCAGGGCGCGGTTGTGTTCGAATGCAGGCCTGTTTCCGGTGTCCTGATGTCCGCCCCTTCGCCCGCACCTTCATCGACCGCTGACGCCCCAACCCGCGCGCCGAGCATGCCCTCGGCGGCGCACGCCGTGTCGTGGTTCACGCGTTTGTCGCCGTGGTGGGGCGGGGCGCTGCTGACGCTGGGCATCAGCAGCGCGGCCGCGGGCGTGGCCTGGGGCTTGTCGGAGTTGCTGGCACCGCTGGGCATCAACACCACACCGCTGGCGGCGGCGATCGGCATGCTCTTGTTGCTGCTGCCCATGGCCGCCCTGCTGCTGAAGCTGGCGCGGCAGTTGGAACGCTCGCAAGACCTGCTCAGCCGCCTGGACACGCTGGACATGCGCACCGGTGTCGCCAACCGTGCGCACTTCATCGCCCTGGCCGAACGCGAATGGGCGCGCGCACGGCGCTACGGCCATGGCGCGGGCATCGTCATCGTCGAAGTCGATCGTTACCGGCGCATCTGCGACGCGCGTGGCAGTGCCGCGGGTGACGCCGCCTTGCGTGAACTCGCCGTAGTCATCGGCCGCGGCCTGCGCGGTGCTGACGCGCTGGCGCGCTTCGGCTCGTCGCAGCTGGTGGTGCTGCTGGCGCAGGCCGACCCCACCGGCGCGCTCGACGTGGCCGAGCGTGTGCGCGAGCAGGCCGAACAGCTGGAAGTGCCGTGGCAAGACCTGCAGCTGCGCTTGACCGTCAGCACCGGCGTGGCCACGCTGCGCCCGGCGCACGTGCACTTGAGCGCGCTGGTGCAGGACGCCGAAGTTGCGCTCGACGCCGCGCGCACGGCCGGTGGCAACTGCGTGCGTGCCGCGCCTGTCGATGCTGCCCGGCCGGGCCAGCGCGACCCATCGGTCGGCGACAGCCGCGCCGCCGGCTCGCTCTAGCCGCGGCTGGCGGCCACCGACTCAGCCCAGCCGCAGCGGCTGGCCATAGCCGGTGAGTTCGAGGTAGCCCAGGCCGAGCACACGCTGCTGCGCATCTCGCAGCTGCGACAGGCCTTCCCAATACAGTGTGCCTGTACTTGCACGGTTATCAAGTTCCTGGCCGTCGAGCAAGGCCGCGACTTCGAAGCGGCCCACGGGCGTGCTGATCCACCACTGCACCGGCCACACCACGCCCGTGGCCGGGCTGCGCCAGCGCCGGCCCGCCTCGAAGCGCAGCTCACTTGCCGTGAAGGTACGTGCGGGCTCGCCGACGCGACGCCAGGTGCCGCCGGCCCACAGCACGCTGCCGTCGGCGCGGCGCATCTGGAAGGCCATCAGCGCACTGCCGTCGTGCAGGTTGATGCCGATCCAGTCCCAGCCCACGGCGTCGCGGTGCAGCAGGCCGGCGCTCCATTCGTGGTCGAGCCAGGCGCGGCCCGGTACGGGCTCGCGGCGCTCTCGTCGATCACTGCGCGCCACCGTGACGTTGGCGTCCAGCTGCGGCTCGCTGTAGTAGTGGCTGGACTGCGCATCGTCAGGCCCTTTCGGCGAGAACCCGGCGTCGCCTTGCAGCAGCAGCGGCTGCGTGCGCGACAGCTCGAGATCGAGCGTGAAGTCACCGTCTATGTGCGCCAGGTAGCGCGGCGCCGGGGTGTCGCTGCGGCGCAGGCGCCAGTTGGCGATGCGCAGCTCGACATCAGGCAGCGCGGCGCGCTCGGTGCTGTCGTCGCGCCCACTCCAGCGCGCGAGCCGCTGGCTGTGCTGGTGGCGCTGTGCCGCCAGGTCGGTGAGCGCGGCGTGCGCGAAGAGCAGATGGCGTGCGGCGAAGCGGCTTTGGCTGTCGGTGGCCAGGCCGGTGCGAGAGCGAAAGAAGGTGAGCTGGAAGCCCAGGCGTGGCGCGTCTGCCGGGCCGAGCCAGCCGGTGGCGTACCACCACTCGATGGCGCTGCCCGGGTGCGCGCCATGGTCACGCGGGAACAACAGCGCGCGGCCCCGGCGCACGGGTTCATCGCCCGCATGTGCGTTCGCAGGCAGCCACGCCGCCAGCAACAGCGCACGGCGCAACGGGCTCACCAGTCTTCCTTCACAGACATCAGCGCCGAGCGCGACACCGCCGCGCGCGCGCTGAACGCCGCCGTCGCCACCCCGGCCACGAACACCGCCGCCGCCAAGAGCGCCAGCCGCGGCCAGGGCAACACCAGGTCCATGGTCCAGTAAAAACTCTGCGGGTTGACCACGTACACCAGCACCGCGCTGACCATCAGCCCGAGTACCAGACCCATCAGCACCCCCGCGGCCATCCACGCCGCCGTCTCCAGTGTGACGATGGCCAGCACCTGCGCGCGCGTCACGCCCAGGTGCGCGAGCAGGCCGAACTCCTTGCGCCGCGCCAACACCTGCGCCGACAAGCTGGCGGCCACGCCCACCAGCCCGATGGCCACCGCCACCGCTTGCAAGTAGGTGGTGACGGCGAAGCTGCGGTCGAAGATGCGCAGCGAGATCTGGCGCAACTCGGGTGTGGCCGCAAACTCGATCATGGCCGGGTCAGGCATCAAGGCGCGCACGGCCTTTTGCACCGTGGCCACGTCGGTGCCCGGCGCGAGCCACAGCGCGAGGTCGTTCAGGCGGCGGTCGCCGCTGAGCCGGCGGTAGTCATCAAGGGCGATGCTGATGGCGCCGAACTGGCGCGCGAAGTCGCGGTAAACGGCAAGCACGCGCACGCGGTGCAGGCCTTGTGCCAAAGGTAGCTCGAGCGTGCTGCCGGGCCTGGCGCCGTAGAGCGCAACTACGGCTTCACTGACGACCACGCCGGTCTCGCCTGCGGGCAGCGGCCACGCCGGTGCCAGCAGCGGCAGCACCGTGGCCAGGTCACCCATCGGCCGCGCGATCAAGGCCACCGTCGGCAGCGTGGGGTTCAGCTGCAAGGCGCGCACGCGCTGCGCCTGCACCCGCGCCACGCCGGGCAAGGCCGCCACTTTGTCGACCAGGTCGGCGCTGAACCAGGCCTGCTCGGCCGCAGCCGACGACTGCGCCGTGCGTGCGTACAAGTCGGCGGGTAGCACGCTGTCCAGCCACGACGCAACGCTTGTGCGAAAACTCGCCACCATCACCGTCAGCGCGACCGACAGCGCCAGGCTGGCGACGACACCGGCCACCGCGGCACTGGCGGTGCGGCGCTGGTGCAAGGCGCGCCGCCAGGCCAGCAGCGTGAGCGCATGCCGCGGCACGGGCCAGGCCACGAGCAGCCCGTGCACGGTGGCCGGCACCAGTGCCACGCCACCGAACAGGATGGCCGCCACTGCGGCATAGGCCGCCAGCGGCAGACCGGCGATAGGCGGGGCGAGTGCGAGCAAGGCGCCGCTCACCATGAGCGCTAGACCAGGCCACCAGGGCGGTGGCACACCACCCGCATCACCCAGGCCTTTGAGCGCCATCGCCGGCGACAATTTTTCAGCCTGTCGCGCCGGCACCCAGCCGCCAACCACGGCCGAGACCGTGCCCAGGCTGATGAAGCCGGCCATGTCGAGCCCATCGAAGCGCAGTGCCGGCGTGATGCCGGGGAAGTAGCCGCCACCCAGGTCGCCGGCCAGCCACTGCAGCGCGGCCCGTGCCAGCCACACCCCCAGCGCCGTGCCGAGCAGGCTGCCGAGCAAGCCCAGCAGCGCGCATTCCAGCAAGACCATCACCCGCCGCTCGCGTGCGGCCAGGCCGAGCACGCCCAGCAGCGCCAGCCCCGGTGTGCGCTGCGCCACCGCCAGCGCCACCACCGAGAAGACGAGAAAGGCGCCGACGAACAGCGCCACCAAAGCCAGCACGGTGAGGTTGACGCGGTAGGCGCGCGACAGGTTCGAGACGCGCGCTTCGCTGGCTAACGGTGAGATGGCACTGACACCCGGCGGCAACGCCAGGCCGGCCAGCAGCGCCGAGGCCGAGGCACCCGGCGCCAGGCGCACATCGATGCGCGTGATGCGGCCCAACGCGCCGAACGCGGCCTGCGCGCCGGCCAGGTCCATCACCACCAGCGCGGCACCGCCCGCGGCCACGCTGCCGGCGACGCGCAGTGTTTGAAAACCGCCACCCGACTGCAATGCCACCGCGGTGGCGTCGCCCAGCTGCGCGCGCGCCGTGGCGTTGAGGAAAGCCACGCCGGGGTCGAGCATCACCAAGCGCGGCTCGCCCGCGGCCGGGCGGGGCAACAGGTCGGGCGCGAGCGGCGCGATGCGCAGCGCGTCCAGGCCGAGCACGCGCAACGCCAGGCGCTGGCCGTCGATCTTGCGCGCGTAGGTGTCGACTTCGAGCACGGCACCGGCCTGTGTCACCTGCTCGCTGGCGGCGACGCGCTCGTACAGCGCGTCGTCGAAGCCTTCACGCGCACCTCGCAGCGTCAGGTCGGGTTCGCCGTTAGCCGAACGCACCGCGCCGGCGAATTCGGCCAGCGCCGACTGGTTGATGAGGTGCACTGAATAGGCCAGTGCCACGCCCAGTGCCACCGCCAGCAGCGCCACCGCCTGGCGCCACGGGTGGTGGCGCAGCTCGCGCCAGGCCAGCGGCAGC
>JANLYV010000439.1:0-6829 GCA_031365825.1 Rubrivivax sp.
GGCCCACACATTGGCCGCCGCTGCGGCGCACGCTGCGGTAGGCCACGCCGGCCGAACCGGCGGTATGCAGCCTGGCGCCGAGTGCGCGTGCCACCGCGTAGTCATCGGGGTCGTAGACGGCCGCGGCCACAGCACCCACCACGCCCATGGGCCGCAGGTCGTGCAGCCGCGCATCGATGGCCACGTGGTACAGGCGCATCGGCAAGTGCATCGCCGGCTCGTTCGTGGCTGCGAGAAAACGTGCCTGATGGTGGCGCGTTTCGGCCACCGCTGTGGCCCGTTCGCGCGCCGCGTAGAAGACGCCATAGCTGCCACTCGAGAAACGGCTGCCGAGCACATTGACATGTGTGAAGGCGGCCATGATCGGCCCGCTGCCCGGGCCGAAGAGGCGCTGCGACGCGGGTACACGTTCGATCTCGCCGACTTCATCGCGCACACGCTCGTTGCTCATCGCTTCCAGCGCGTACAGCGCGTCGAAGTCGGCGGCGTCGGCCACGCGGTCGTAGAGCGAGATCGCCGGGTAGCGCGTGGGCACGATGCGGCAAGCCTGCTGCCAGCGCACGCGGCGCTGCTCGGGTAGCGTCAAGACCAGCCACCACCGCGCACACCGTCGAGGTAGCGGCGCACGAAGTTGAGGTCGCTCACGTTGCCCGCCAGCATGCGCGCGAGTGCACTGCGCCCGCCAAACGGCGGCGCGGCGTTGGGCTTCTTCACCCAGGCGTCGGCCGCGGCGGTGTCGGGCAGCAGGATCTGCAGGCTCTTGTAGATGCCCAGGATGTTGGACAGCCGCTCCAGCGTATCGCGCGGCAGCGTGGCCTTGTCGGGGTGCTTGCGCCAGGCGAAGTAGGTGGAACGTGGCGGCGCACCGAGCAGGCGCAACTGCTCGTCGATCGAAAGCTGCCAGCTCGCGGCGATGCGCATGAAGCTGCGCAAGCCGGCTGCGGCCAGACGCGCGTGGCTGAGGGCAGGCGCTTCAGCGGGGGTGAGGATGGCGCTCATCGTGAACTCCAAAACCAGACTTGTGTACCATTTTAATCCCAAACCGGATTGACCGGCAAACCATGCCGCGCAGCCACCGCGTTCGCCCGCTCCCTAGTTTGACGCTTGCCGAGGGCGCCACCACGCCGCAACATAGGCGCCTGCCTGGCCAGGAGAAAAGCCATGACCCTGCGCGTCGCCACCTTCAACGTCGAGAACCTCTTCACCCGCCCACTGGCGATGAAAGACGGCATGGGTGCCGCCGGCCAGGCTGCCATCGACCACCACGCCGAGCTCAACCGAATCGTCGACAAGGTGGTCTACGACGCGACCGACAAGGCGCGGTTGATCGAACTCGACCAGACCTACAAGTTCAGCGCGCTGAATACACCGAGCAACGCGCTGGTGCTGTTGAACAAGATCCGCGGCCGGCTCTTTTCGCGCTCGCAAAGCGGCGTGGTGACGGTGGTGGCGAGCGGCCGCGGCAGCTGGACAGGCTGGTTCTCGCTGCGCGCCAACGACATCAACTGGGCCGCCACCTTCAATGCCGGCCGCGTCATCGCACAAACCGACGCCGCCATCCAGGTGGTGGTCGAAGTCGAAGACCGGCCGACGCTGCATCGCTTCAACGAGCAGGTGCTTGGGGCCAAGTTCAACCGGGCCTTCGAGCACGTGATGCTGATCGATGGCAACGACGACCGCGGCATCGACGTCGGCATCCTGAGCCGCTACCCCATCCGCTCGATGAAGAGCCATATCGACGACCGCAACGCCAACGGTGAGCGCACCTTCTCGCGCGACTGCCCCGAGTACTTCATCGAGCTGCCCAGCGGGCGCAAATTCATGGTGCTGCCCAATCACTTCAAGTCCAAGCGCGGTGGCAACTCGAAGGCGGTGCGCGACCGCCGCCAGGCGCAGGCCGACCGCGCGCACGCCATCGCGCTGGTCACGCTGGCGCAAACGCAACTCGTGCTGATCGCCGGCGACCTGAACGACACACCCGACTTTGCGCAGTTCGCCTCGCTGTGGGCCGACGGCTTCGTCGACGTGAGAGACCACCCGAGCTACCCGACCGACCGGCCCGGCACCTTCGACACCGGCACCGCGGCTAACAAGATCGACTACCTCATCATGTCGCCCAGGCTGCGCGCCAAATTGACCGACACCGGCATCGAGCGCCGCGGCTCCTTCCATCCCAACAGCTGGACGCCCTTCGACACGGTGACAAGCACGGCCGACGAAGCCTCGGACCATCACCTGGTCTGGGCCGACTTCAATTTGTAAAGGGCGATGCCGACGCGCGTGCCGGGGTGGTTCGGCTCGACCTGCAGCGTGGCGCCGATGGCGTCGGCGCGTTGATGCAGCGAGCGCAGGCCGTGCTCGGGCGACAGTGTCATGCCGCGGCCGTTGTCAGAAAGGCTGATCTGAATGCCGTCATCAATTGCGCGCGCATTCAGCGTTAGCACACTCGCCGCGGCGTGCTGCAGCACGTTGGAGATGACCTCCAGCAGCAGGAACTGCAGGTGGCGCATGGCCTCGTCGCTGCCGGCCGTCCAGCGTGGCAACTCGTCCACCTGCCAGGCCACCGTGATGCCGGCGCTTTCAAGCCGCGCCTGCAGCCGGTAGCGCAGGCTGGCCAAGAGCGCGTTGACGTCGCCGGCGGGCAGGTTCATGGCGTCGATGGACAGCTTCAAGTGGTCCATCGATTCGCGCAGCGTCTGCACCACCTCGTGCGGCAAGGCGCGGCCGCTCTCGAGCTGCCGCACGGCAGTGGCCAGGTTGGCGCCGACGCCGTCGTGCAGGTCGCGCAGGATGCGCTCGCGCTCGGCCAGCACGGCACGCGAGCGCTCGAGCTCGCCCAGGCGCTCGAAGCTGCGCCGCAGCTCCTGTTCCTTCAGCTCGACCTGGCTTGTGAGCGACGCGTTCAGCGCCAGCACCTCGGCGCGGGCTGAGAGAAAGCGGCGGCTGACGATCCACATCATCGCCACGCCCACCAGCGTGGCCACGTACTTGGCCCAGGCCGATTCGTCGTACAGCGCCACGCTGAAGCGGCCGGCGACCACGTCGCGCAGGCTGGCCACCACCACGGCCAGCAGCGCCAGCACGACCATCCAGCGCTCGGCACCGCCTTCATGCAACGCCTGCGCCGCCAGGCGCGTGATGACCCAGATCCAGACCACGAAATTGAGCGCGTACCAGACCAGCAGCGGCTGTGTCGACTGCACCAGCACCATGGCCACGATGCACAGCGGCATGGCGGCCTGCACCGCCAGCATGCTGCGGTACTCGGCCTTGGGGCGCGCGCCGCACACCGCCTGCGCGATGCAATACAGGGTCCAGGCCCAGGCCGCACGCAGCAGCAGCAAGCTCATGCCCCAGTACGGCCAGGGCAGCGGTGCGGTCTCGATCACCGTGTCGGCCACGCTCACGGCCCACAGCGCCTCGCCGATGCCGGCCCAGGCGTAAAGCGGGTCGCGCTGCTGCCACCACAACAACACGCAAAAACTGGCCACCAGCAGGCTCAGCACGGCCGTGGCCAGCGGCAGCGCCACGCGCAGCAGTTCGGCGCGGCGGGCGATGGGCGCCACGGCGAGTGCCGGACCGACGAGCACGGTGGACAGGCCGGCGCGGTAGCCGGCGTCAGCGCGGATGCGCACCTTCAGCTCGTTATCCGGCTGCAGCAGGCGCGCGGGAAAGCTCAGGTACACCGGGTACTTGGCCGACCAGCGGTCGCGCGCACCCGCCAGCGCACCGGCGCCGCCGAGCAGCACGCCGTTGAGCTCGATGTCGTAGGCGTTGCCCAGCCGCGCGATGTACAGCCCATGCAGCTCGCGCGAGGCTGCTGCGCCCGGCGCCGCGGCAAAGGCCAGCGTCAACGTGGCCTGGCCCGACTTGCCCTTGTAGCTGACGTCCCAGTGCAGGGGCAGTACGAGCGTCTGTGGCGGCAGCGGCTGGCCATCCACGCTGCCGACCATCGTGGCCCGGTGCAGTGTCAGTACGTTTTTCTCGTTAGCACCATCGGCCTGGCAGCCCACCAGCATCACCGCGCCAAGCAGCAAGGCCAGCGCGGCACGTCTCACGGCCCCGGCCTCAGGCTGCCCAGCAGCCCCATGCGGCTGGCCTCGAACACCGCCTCGCTGCGCGAGTGCACGGCCAGCTTGGCGTACAGGTTCTTGATGTGCGACTGCACGGTGTGCATCGACACGCCCTGCAGCCGCGCGATTTCGGCATAGGCATAACCGCGCGCCACGAGTTCGAGCACCTGCGATTCGCGCGGCGTCAGCGCGACTTCCAAGGCGCCGGCCACAGCGGCAGGCGCGGCCACAAGGCGCAGCCGCGCCAACAGCTTGCGCGCCACCATCGGCGAAATCGGCGAGGCACCATGTTTGATGTCGATGATGACCTGCGCCACGTCGGCGCTCTGCGAGTCCTTGTGGATGTAGCCCACGGCGCCGGCCTCGACACAGGCCAGCACCGAGTCTTCATCACCGAACACCGACACCACCAGGATCTCGCACGCCGGCTGCGTCAACGCCAGTTCGCGGATCAGGCTCAGGCCATGGCCGTCGGGCAGTGACAGGTCGGTGAGCAGCACGTCGGCCGTCTCGGTGGCGAACCAGGCGCGGGCCGCCGCCAGCGTGCCGAAGGAGCTGGCGAGCTGCAGCCGCGGATGCGCCATCACACAGGACTCGAAGTACTCGCGCGTGCGGGCATCGTCTTCAAGCAGCGCCACGCGCCAGGGGGTTGCTGTCATTGCGAGAAGGGTCTCGGGGGTCGCATGGGTGGGCCGAGCTTACGCGCCATCGCCCCTTGAATGCAGGGGTCACACGGCCTGCTCAGATGTTCATGGGAGGCAGGCGCGCGGCGCAGTGATTAGCGTCGGTCACGCCTTCACGGCGCACCGCCCACTACCCGCAACCACCCCCGCGAGGTCGACATGCACACCGTTCTTGACCATCGATTGATTCGTTCCCTGGCCAGGGTTTGTCTGGCCGCCGTGGCCACCCTGCTGCTCGCTCTGACGGCGCAGGCGCAGCCCATCCTCATCATCAGCGACGCCAGCATCGCCGAGGGCAACGCCGGCAGCAGGATCCTCGTCATGCAGGTGAACTTTGCCGGGGCCCAGCCCAACATCGTCACCGGGCTGGTGACGGCCATGCCGCTGTCGGGCACGGGCTTCAACGCCGCTACGGGTGCAGCGACCTGCGGCGCGGCAGGGGTCGACTTCGAACAGTTCACCAACGTGCCTTTCTCTATCCCGCCAAACACGCCCAACGGCACGCTCAGCGTGAACGT
Organism: Rubrivivax sp.; assembly: GCA_031365825.1. Taxonomy (GTDB): domain Bacteria; phylum Pseudomonadota; class Gammaproteobacteria; order Burkholderiales; family Burkholderiaceae_C; genus Rubrivivax. Next base: position 5,275 of record JANLYV010000439.1, read on the forward strand.
GCGCATCTGTGGCGACGCGCTGATCGAACCCAACGAACACATCTTCGTGGCGCTCACCAACGTTATCGGCGCGCAGTGCCTCGAAGGCACGTGCAACGGCGTGGGCACCATCATCAACGACGACGGGCCGCCCGGCATCTCGATCAACAACATCAGCACCAGCGAACCCGTCTTCGGCACGAAGAGCGCGAGCTTCACGGTGAGCCTGAGCCACGCGCACACCCAAGATGTCGGCGTCAGCTTCGCCACGCGCAACGGCTCGGCCCGGGCCACCTGCCAGCTGTGTGTGCCCGCGGTGATTTCGGGGGACTACCTCGGCCGTTCCAGCAGCCTGGTGATCCCCGCCGGCAGCACCACGGCGAGCATTGCCATCACCATCAACAGCGGCGTAAGCAACGAACCCGACGAAGACTTTTTCGTCGACCTGTCCTCGCCCGTCAACGCCACCATCGCCGACGGCACGGGCCGCGCCGTCATCCGCGACACCACCTTGAGCACCGGCGGTTTCGACCTCAGCCCCGCCGACGCGCAGGTGCGCCTAGGCGAGAGGCTGACCTACACGCTGGACTGGACGGTGCCGGCGAACGAGGTATGGCGCAACCTCACGAGCATCGACCTGCGCCTGCGCGGCGCGCACGACACCGCGTTGTGGCTGCGCTGGGACGAGGCCAGCAACCTCATCAGCCTGTGCCAGCGGGCCTCGAACCGCGGCGGCCGTGACGACGATGAACAGCCCTCACAAGCCGCCGTTTGCGGCGCTGGCGCACTGCCGGGCAGCGGCACGGTGCTGGCCACACCGCTGGCGCTGCTGCACCTGGGTGGTTCAAGCGTCACCGGCAGCGGCCCGCAAGGTCAGCAGGTGCGCCTCGTGCTGGCCGTCACGCTCATCGGCAAGGCCGCGGGCCACGACTACAAGCTCGAACTCGCGGCCGCCGATGACTTCGGCAACCAGGACCGCTTCACCCGTGCCGGTGGCGTGAGCGTCGGCAAGGCCGCCCGACCCTGAGCAGCCGCGCGGCAGTAGGGCGGCGCCGCTTCAGTCGAAGCGACCGCCCGTCTGCGCCTGCTTCACCACGACAGCGGCAGGCTCGAAACGCGGGCCGTGGCTCGCGGCCAGTTCACGCCCACGCGCGACGAAGGCCTTGGCCCCCATGGCGTTGATGAACTGCAGCGCGCCGCCCTGGAACGGCGCGAAGCCCCAGCCGAAGATCGAGCCGATGTTGCCGTCGGCGGTGGAGCGCAACACCCCTTCTTCGACGCAGCGCGCAGCCTCGTTCGCCTGCGCGAACATCAGCCGGTCGATCAGCTCGCGCTGTTCGGGCTGCTTGGCCGCCACCGGGTACATCGTGCCGAGTTCGGGCCACAGCGCCTTGCCATCATCACCCCAATCGTAGAAGCCTTTGCCGGCCTTCTTGCCGATGCGGCCGATTTCGCATAACTGCCGAATGACGCTGACACCCGGATGTTCGGCAAACACCTTGCCATCGGCCGCGAAGTCTTTCTTCGTCTGCTCGGCCACATGCAGCGACAGGCTCAGCGAGACCTCGTCCTGCAG
>JANLYV010000442.1:0-9252 GCA_031365825.1 Rubrivivax sp.
GCCTGCAGCTCATCGCGGCTGGCGGTTTCGATCGGCTCCAGCTCACCCGGCGCGGGCTTCTTCACGGGCATGTTCAGCCCCCTCGCGTGCACGGCATGTCGCTCACCAGCGGCTTGCCCTTGATCGTGTACGAACGGCCGCGGAAGGCGGCCACCGCCTCGCCGCGCTGGTTGCGCACGTTGATGTCGTAGACGCCGGTGCGGCCGGATTTGCTAACTTCCGAAGCGACCGCCGTCAGCACGTCGCCGAGTTTGCTGGCCGCGAGCAGGTTGACGTCGAAACCCGAGGCCACGGTGATCTCGTTGTAGCTGTTGCAGGCGAAGGCAAACGTGCTGTCGGCCAGGGTCGTGACCAGGCCGCCGTGGCAGATGTCGTGGCCGTTGAGCATGTCTTCGCGCACCGTCATCTGCAGCGTGGCGCCGCCCGGCGCGATGGCCAGCACCTGCATGCCCAGCATCTTGCTGGCACGGTCGTTGCGCCACAACGCGTCGCGTGTGGATTCGGCAACTTGCTGGGCAAGACGCGGGGCGGTGGCCATGGTTCAGCGGTCGGTGAAGTTCGGCGGCCGTTTGGCGAAGAAAGCCGCCACACCTTCGGGGAAATCGTGGCCGCGACCGAGTTCACGTTGCGCGTTGGCTTCGAGCGTGAGGGCGTCGCTGAAGTCCAGCGTGCTTGAGGCGTCGAGCGTGCGCCGCGTCTCGGCCAGCGCGCGCGGCGACATCGCCGCGAGCCTGGTCGCCAGCGCCAGCGCGCTGTCCATCAGCGCCGCGTCATCCACGCACTGCCAGATGAGCCCCAGGCGCTCGGCCTCAACGGCGGGCATCTTCTCGCCCGTCATCGCGTAGCCCATGGCCTTGGCGCGGCCGATGAGGCGCGGCAGCAGCCAGGTGCCGGCGCAATCGGGTATCAGGCCAATCTTGCTGAAGGCCTGGATGAAACTCGCGCTGCGTGCGGCGATGACCAGGTCGCAGCACAGCGCGAAGTTCGCACCGGCACCCGCGGCCACGCCGTTCACTGCCGCCAGCACCGGGATCGGCATGCTGCGCACGCGCATCGCCAGCGGCCGGTACAGCCGCTCGATGAGCGCGCCGACATCGGGCGCCGTCTTTTGCAAGGACGCGTCATTCGACATGCCGTCGCTCAAGTCCTGCCCGGCACAGAATCCGCGGCCGGTGCCGGTGACGATCACCGCGCGCACGGCGCTGTCGGTCGCCGCTGCTTCTAGCGCCGGCAGCAGCAGCGCGTGCATCGCGGCGGTGAAGCTGTTGAGCGCGGCCGGGCGGTTCAGCGTGATCACTCGCACCGCGCCCACGCTGTGCGTGAGGATGGGTGCTGCGGCTGTGGTTTGCGACATGCCAACTCCTTGGAAAGGCGAGCTTAAGGCCCTTAAGGCCGCGGCTGCGTGAAGCGTTCTTCCAGGTAACCCAGCAGCGTGCGCACCGCCTGCGCTTCGCCGCCCACCGGCCGCCCTGGGCGCGCGCTGTTGTTGCTGGCAAAGATGTCCAGGTGCAGCCAGTCCAGCTCGGCCGGCACGAAGTCTTCGAGGAAGATGGCGGCGTTGATGGCACCGGCCAGCGGGCTGGGGCCGGTGTTGACGATGTCGGCAATGGGGCTTTCGATGCCGGCGTGATAGTCGCGCCACAACGGCATGTGCCACAGCGGGTCGTGCACGCGCAGGCCGCGGTCGACCAGCGCGCGTGCTGTCGTCATGTCGCGGCAAAAGAGTGCCGGCAGTTGCGCACCCAGCGCCACGCGTGCCGCGCCGGTAAGCGTGGCCATGTCGATCATCAGCTCGGGTTTGCCTTCGGCACCATAAGCCAGGGCGTCGCACAGGATGACGCGGCCTTCGGCGTCGGTGTTGCCGATCTCGATATGCAGGCCCTTGCGCGTCTTGATGACGTCGCCGGGGCGGTAGGCATTGCCGGCGATGGCGTTTTCGACGGCGGGGATGAGCACCTGCAGGCGCACCGGCAGATCCAGGGCCATGATGAGTTGTGCCAGTGCCAGCACGTTGGCCGCGCCGCCCATGTCTTTCTTCATCTGGCGCATGCCTTCGGCGCTCTTGAGGTCCAGCCCGCCACTGTCGAAGCACACGCCCTTGCCCACCAGCACGAGCTTGCGATCTTTTGGGCTGCCCCAGTTGAATTCGATCAGCCGCGGCGCGCGCGTGGCGGCGCGGCCGACGGCATGCACCGAGGGGAATCCGGCCTTGAGCAGATCATCCCCGACGACCTGGCGGAACTTCGCGCCATGCGCATGTGCCACCATCTTTGCGGCCTCGGCCAGCTCGGCCGGGCCCATGTGTTCGGCCGGCGTGTTGATGAGGTCGCGCGTGGCGTTGATGGCCTCGGCCACCAGCTGCCCGCGCCGCGATGTGGTCGTGGACGGCAGCAACAAGGTCGCGGTGTCGCGCGTGCGCGGCTTGTAGAGGTCGAAGGCATAACTGCCGAGTGACCATGACAGCGCCGCCGCTTCGTCGTCGGCCGCCAGGCCGGCGTCGCCCAGCCGGTAGGCACCTGCCGGCAGCGCGTTGGGCAGTGCGCCCAGCGCATAGGGGTGCGCGGCTTCGCGCACGCCGGCCCAGACGGCTGCGAGCCGGCCTTTGTCGTCGGGCAGCAGCGCGTGGCTGTCGGGCGCACCATTGAAGCCCACCGTGCGCAGCCACTGCCGCGAAGCAGCGGGCAGCTTGGCGGCGTGGGCGGCGAAGCTGTCGCGGTCGACCAGCTGAATGGGCGTGGCGCTGGCGCCGGGTTTTTGCAGTGTCAGGGTCATGGTGTGCGTGCTCGGTGGCGCCGCGCGGTCAGGCCGAAGCCGCCGCGTTGTCGGCCGGATGCCGCGCGATGTGCCAGTCCATCAGCATGCGCATGTTGCCCATCGAAATCCAGTGCGCCTGGATCAGGCCCATTGCGCCGCTCTTGTGCAGCTCCAGCGCCTGCGCATCACTCAGCGCGCCCACGCGGTCTTGTTCGACGGTGAGGAAACCGTCCACGCTGTGCGAGCGGCCGTCACCGAACTTGGCGTCGATGCGCATGTCGCGCAGCAGGTCCAGTTCCGCCAGCTTGCGGCACAGCAGCTGCGTGCGTTGTGCTTCAACTTCGAGTATCTCCAGCTGCTTCTGCACCGATTCGAGCAGTGGGCTTGGTGTGCCCTCGGCCGTGAACAGCGGGTCGCCCTCGGTGGTGGACACGCCCGACCATGCGGCGTCCACACACACCGCAAAGCGCTCGTCGTCGATGCGGCCGGTGCAAAAAGGGTAGACACGCAGCACGGCAGGCATGTAGCGGCCGCGCCAGCTTTTGTTCTCGACGAAGAGGTTCTCGGTCTGCGTCACACCCAGCACGGCGATGGGCGCAATCACGGTCTGGCCTTTGGCGTCCTTGCCGGCGTTGACAAAGACGATGGGGAACTCACGGCAGGCGTCGACGAATTCGGTGGCGGCCAGGAAGGTTGAATTCATGCCGGCGGTAACGGTCCAGTCGGTCACCGGCAGTTGCAGCTTCGTGTGGCGGTGCTTGTCGCGGTCGATCGACACCGGTTGGCGGTGCAGCAGTTGATTGATCAAGGTTCTTCTCCAATTGGTACGGTGCGGTTGACCAGCACCTTGTCGACACGTTTGCCGTCGAGATCGACGACTTCGAAACGCCAACCCTCCCATTCGACATGGTCGGTCGTGCGCGGCAGCCGGCCCAGCAAGAGCATGATCATGCCGGCCAGCGTGTTGTAGCGCCCGCGGTCTTCCTCGGGCATCTCTTTCAGCTCGAGCCTGTCCTTCAGCTCGGTCACGGGGATCAGCCCGTCGAGCAGCCAGCTGCCATCGTCGCGCTGCACCGCCCAGGCGTCTTCGTCGGCCGGGCTGCCGAGCTCGCCGGTGATGGCTTCGAGCACGTCGCGCTCGGCAATCACGCCCTGCACAGCGCCGTACTCGTCGACCACGAATACGAGCTCGGCACGGGTCTGGCGAAAGTGCTCGAGCAGCTCCATGCCCGACAGCGTCTCGGGCACGAACACGGGCGACTTCAGGTGGTCTAGCAGCACCAGTCGCTCGCCGCGCGCCAGCGGCGCCAGCAGCGAGCCGACGCTGAGCACGCCGATGACGTTGTCCAGCCCGCCGCTGCACACCGGGTAGCGCGTGCGCCCGCCTTCGGCAATCTGCTCGAGCACACGCTCGTGCGGCGCGTCGGCGTCGAGCCAGACGATCTCGGCGCGCGGGATCATCATCGAGCCGATCTGCCGGTCGTCCAGCCGGAAGACATTGCGCACCATCTGGTGCTCCTGCTCTTCGATGACGCCGGCGTCCAGCCCTTCCTCCAGGCTCGCGGCAATCTCTTCTTCGGTGACCGCGCGCGTCGGCCCGCCACGAATGCCCATCAGACGCAACACGGCTTCAGTGCAGACCGTAAGCAGCATCACCAGCGGCCGCGTCGCCAACGAGATGGCGTTCATCGGCCGCGCCACCAGGCGCGCCACGGTCTCGGGGTACATCTGCCCCAGCCGCTTGGGCACGAGCTCGCCGAAGATGATGGTCAGCACCGTGATCAGCATCACCACCAGCGCGGTCGCGGCGAATGCGGCCGTGCCCTTGGCGATGCCGAAGGTGGCCACCAGCCAGCCCGCCAGCGGCAGCGAAAACGCGGCCTCGCCAACGATGCCGTTCATCACGCCGATGGAGGTGATGCCGATCTGCACCGTGGAGAGAAACTTGGTCGGGTTCTCGTGCAGGTCCATCGCCGCTTGGGCGCCCGACTCATCGGCCTCGACCATCACCTGCAGCCGCGCTTTGCGGCTGGCGGTGAGCGCCATTTCGGACATCGCAAAGAGGCCGTTCAGGACGATCAAAAAAACGAGCAGCGTGACGTCCATGCGCGCCGCCCACGCAGCCGGCGCAGACGAGGAGAAAAAGGGTGCCGAGCGTAGCAGAATCGATGCATGGTCTATCTGCTGGGAGACGTGCAGGGCTGTGATGCGGCGCTGGCATCCATGCTCGATCGCATCGGCTTCTCGGCCTCACGCGACCAGCTCGTGGTGCTGGGTGATCTCGTCAACCGCGGGCCGGATTCGCTGGCAGTGCTGCAGCGGCTGCATGCGCTGGGCAACGCCGCCACCTGTCTGCTCGGCAACCACGACTTGCACCTGCTGGCCGTGGCGCACGGCGTGCGGCCGGCGCACCGCAGCGACACCCTGGGCAGCATCCTCGATTCGCCGCAGCGTGCGATGTGGCTGGAGTGGCTGGGTGCGCGGCCGCTGGCCTGGCGCGTCGAAGGTTGGTTGTGCGTGCATGCGGGGTTGCTGCCGCAATGGGATGGCGCGTTGACGCTGGCCCTGGCCGATGAAGTGCAGGCGCTGCTGCATAGCGAGGAGCTGGCATTGTTCCTGCCGCAGATGTACGGCAACGAGCCGCGGCAATGGGACGATGCGCTGCATGGCGCCGACCGCACGCGGCTGGTCATCAACGCGCTGACGCGGCTGCGCTTTTGCACGGTCGACGGTGTCATGGACTTCAAGACCAAAGATGGCGCTGACGCCGCGCCGCCAGGGCATCACGCCTGGTTCGACGTGCCCGGCCGTCGCAGCCAGGGCGAGCCCATCGCCTTCGGGCACTGGAGCACGCTCGGGCTGGTCAATCGGCCGGACCTGCTTGGGCTGGATACGGGCTGCGTCTGGGGTGGTGCACTGAGCGCGGCGCGTGTGGATGGTGGCAGGCGTGAATTGATTCAGGTGCCGTGCCTCGCGGCGCAAGAGCCGGGCACCTAGAATCGCGTTCCCCAGGAAGCGTGGCCGAGCGGTTTAAGGCACCGGTCTTGAAAACCGGCGAGGGCTTATCCCCTCCGTGAGTTCGAATCTCACCGCTTCCGCCAGATAGCTAGCAATTACAAAGGTCATGTGGCTTCTGATGGATTTCGGCCCGCACAGCGACCCAGCACGGCAACAGCGGTTGATCGCGACGCGCTGACGCAACGGCGCCTGCAAGCTCGCCCCGCGAGCCCGCGCTTTGGCAGCCATGGCCTAGCGCAGTAGACAGCGTCCTACGTCTGAATCAGAGCACGCGCCATTGTCCCAGGGGCGCACGGAAATGGATCATGAGGCGCTTCTGCAACGGAAGTACCCATTCACCATTTCGCGAAGGAAAGACAGATGACTCACGATGTCAATTCAGCGCTCAACGAGCTCATTGAAACTTCGATTGACGGCGAGAAAGGATTTGCGAAAGCTGCCGAAGATGCACACGATGCGCAGTTGAAGATTTTCTTCACACGGTGCGCACAGCGATGCCGCCAAGGTGCATCCGAGTTGCAGTCGGTAGTGCGCGCGCACGGTGAACGTCCCGAGACTTCGGGCAGTGCGGCGGGCGCTCTCCACCGTGGGTGGATCAGCGTCAGAGAGGCGTTGTCCAGTCGAGATGACAAGGCGATCCTCGAAGAGTGCGAGCGGGGCGAAGACTATGCAAAGGCTGCCTACAGGAAGTGCCTGGCCAAGGAAATGCCATCGGAAATTCGCTCGATCGTGGAACGGCAATACCAGGGAGTGATCGCCAATCACGACGAGGTACGGGCGTTGCGCGATCGGTATCGCGTTACGGCCGCATGACGCCAGAACGGCGGTACGACAGGAACCGAACCGTCCCGCCGTGCATCGAGAATCAGCTCAAGTTGAAGTGATTCTCGGGGTCCAAGGGCAGGCGAGCCGGTCCGGCGTCGCCTGCTAGGCGCGCTTTTCGATGTTCTCGATCAAGCTCAGGAGCCACTTTCATGACAGCAGTCTCGGAAATCATGACGACCGACGTGCAGGTAATTTCGCCGCGCGCAAGCCTGCAGGGCGCAGCCCAGCTGATGGACCAGCTCAACGTCGGCTCGTTGCCGGTCTGTGAAGACGGACGCCTGTTGGGCATCGTCACCGACCGGGACATCACCGTGCGCGGTACCGCTGTCGGCTTGGCACCGGCCGAGGGGCGGGTTGCCGACGTGATGACCCGGGAAATCGAGAGTTGCACTGCCGATGTCGAGGTCGACCGGGTGATGAGTGCCATGGGCGATGCGCAGGTGCGACGCATGCCCGTCGTCGACCAGGACCGACACGTGATCGGAATCGTGTCGCTGGGCGACATCGCGACCCGCCAGCCCGGACGCATCGATGGGGTTGTGCGCCGCATATCGACGCCGTCAGAGCCCGACGGTGGCCCTGCGAATTCGTGACCGCGCGATCCGGGAACCAGGGCAGATGCCGATTGGGTCGGGGGTCAAGGCCGGTGACAGTCGTGTGACTGTCGCAACTACACGGCCTGGTTCCTGGCGCGGGCGGCACAGCGCTCGCGCCAGACAGCGCCGACGCGCGCCGCATCGGGCCGCGTCAGACGCGCTCCGGCGCCGCTGCCACCTGCCCGTAGGCCGCCAACAACGCCGCCTCGTCACTGTCGTCGCCGTCCGCCGCCGTGGCCGACTCCACCACCTCCGGCTCGGGCAACTGCGCGCGCGACAGCCGCACCTCGGGTTCATCCGCGCTCGAGCGCTCGCGTTCGCGCACGGCTACGGCCATCTTCGAACGCAGCGTAGCCAGGCCCGATGGCGACCAGTTGATGACGGCGTTTTCAAGCTCGTGCAAAGCGTGCTTCATCAGGTTCAAGGCCACGTTGTCCAACATGGCCAGGCCGTGCGCCGCCAGCTCACCGTCAATGTAGGCCAGGTGCGGCAGCGCGCGTCGGGCGCCGGGCATGCCGTCGAAGACGCCGGCCAGCTCTTTGCGGATGAGCTCGATCTCAGCGCGTGCCCGCTCGGCATGCCGGCGGCGCTGGCGTTCGGCCGGTGGCACCACCGGCCCGGCTTCGCTTTGCAGCACCAGACGCACGCCGTGCTCGTCGCGTTGCAGGCGCAAGTCCTCGACAAAGACCGCGCGGGCAGCGCGTTTGAGCAATGCGTACATCGTGGGGCGTCGCCGGTGCGCGCTGGGGCCAGGTGTCAGGCACAGGCTGCCGTGCGGGGCGCGCAGACCGGCTCGTGCCATGACGGGTTATCGACCGCGGCGCCGCGGGACTTGAGGCGGCGCGAAAGCTGCGATCAGGCCATGCAGGTGCGGTTCTTTCCGGTGCGCTTGGCCTCGTACAGCGCCTGGTCGGCACGCTCCAGCGCCGCTTCCAGCGTTTCGCCCTGGCGCCAGGCGGTGACACCCGACGAGAAGGTGACGAAGACCTCGCGTTCACCATGCATGAACAGGCTCGCGCTCAAGCTGCGCTGCAGCCGCGACAACACCTCGCAGGCCTCTGCTGCGGGCGTGGCCGGCAGCACGACGACGAACTCCTCGCCACCAAAGCGCGCGAAGTGGTCACCCGGGCGCAGCCGCTCGCGCACGGCTGCGGCCAGGCTGCGCAAGGCTTCGTCGCCGGCGGCGTGGCCCAGGCTGTCGTTGAGCTTCTTGAAGTTGTCGATGTCGATCAGCGCCAGCGACAGCGGCGGCGCGCTCGTGGTGGCGGCGTGGCGCGCGAGGCTGGCCACTTCCTTGTCGAAGGCCTGGGTCAGCCCGCGGCGGTTGGCGATCTGGGTCAAGGCGTCGGTGGTGGCCTCGTCCGACACCTTGCGCAGCGCGTCTTCGAGCGCGGCCACACGTTGCTGCAATTCGGCGGCGCGCGCATGCTCGTCGTGCAGACGCGTACGCGCCTGGCCGAAGAGCTGCTGCATGTCGCTGCTGTGCGCCGCCATGTCGCGCACCACGTCGGCCAGGCCGGCCAGCGTCTGCGCGCCCTGCACCGCCTGCGCATGCCGGCCCAGGGCCTGATGGAAGCTGTCGGTCTGCGCACCCAGCCCGTCGAGCTCGTGCAGCAGCTGCTGGATCATCGACTTGAGCGCATCGCGTGCGGCCGCACGCTCGTCGCGCAGCGTCAGCTGCTGCTCGCGTGCCTGCGCCAGCACCGCGGCCGCGGCGCGCACGCTGCGCAGGTTCAGCTCGTCGGCCAGCCGCGCCTGGATCTGCTCGCCCTGGCCGCGTGCCCAGCTGGCGTCTTCGGCCAGCTCGGTGATGCCCTGGCCGAGTTCGCGGCAAAGGTCGGCGAGTTCGTCGACGAGGCGATGGCGATGGTCGAACAGACGTCGCGCCTGTGTGCACGCCTCTTGCACGTTAGCGAGCAAGGCCGCGTGGGCGCCTTCGGTAACAATACGCCGGCCCAGCGCCGCCAACTCGTCGGCCAGCGCCCGTGCCGTGCCGTCCTGCGGCGGCAGTGCGGCGGCAACGGTCTGGTTGAGCGTGTCGGCCAGCATCGGCCAGGCC
>JANLYV010000466.1:0-7969 GCA_031365825.1 Rubrivivax sp.
GTTGTGGCACAGGTTGGTGCTGCCGCCGACGAACCAGCGCGTGAAGGGCGGCCGGTCGTTGTCGCAGACGCGTTCGAACGGTGTGTGCCAGTCGATCAGCGCGGCCTGTTCAGTCCAGAAGGCTTCGCGCTCGGCTATGGAGCGGCGGTAGAAATCGTTGTAGTTCACGCTGACTCCTTGACGTGCTTGCGCATGTCTTGCACTGGGCATGCGCCGGCATTGTCGTGTTGCGCCTTTCGCTGTGCTGACGGCGCCTGCGGTGGTATCGTCGCCGCCGCATGATCCGAGCCACCCGTCCTCTGCAACGGTGCTTCATGCTCAGCGCGTTGATGCTGGGCGTGGCGGCACACGCAGCGCCGCCGAGCGCCGGCGACCACGTGTTGCAGTTCCTGCACGAGAAGGGCCTGGTACCCGCGGCGCAGGAAGCGCAACAGGTGATGCGCCAGGCGCGCGACATGGCCTCGGAGCTGGTGGTGACGGCGATGAACTTCCTCGGCGTGCCTTACCGCCGCGGCGGCATGTCGGTCGACGAAGGCTTCGATTGCAGCGGCTTCACGCGCCACATCGTCGAGTCAAGTCTTGGCGTGGTGCTGCCACATCGCGCCGAGCAGCAGGCGCGCGACCAGAGCCTGGCCAGGATCGAGCGCGAGGAGTTGCGACCTGGCGACCTGGTGTTCTTCAACACCATGAAGCGCGCCTTCTCGCACGTCGGCATCTACATGGGTGAAGGCAAGTTCATCCACGCACCGCGCACGGGTGCCCAGGTCCGCATCGAAGACATGCGACAGGCCTATTGGACCAAGCGCTTCAGCGGCGCGCGCCGCGTCGAGCTGGCTTCGGCCGAGGGCGTGGCGCTCGCGCCCGAGCAGCTGCTGCCCTGACGTCGTCGACGCTCGCGGCACAATCGCGCCATGGGCGAAAGTGTGATTCCACTGGTGGACCTGCGTTATGCCGCAGGGCTGCCCCACGTGCCGGCGTTGCCTCTGGCGCCGAGCGGGCTGGTGTCGGACCGCCTCGGCCGCCCCTTGCGCGACCTGCGCATCTCGGTCACCGACCGCTGCAATTTCCGCTGCAGCTACTGCATGCCCAAGGAGATCTTCGACAAGCAGTACAGCTTCCTGCCGCAGAGTTCGCTGCTGAGCTTCGAAGAGATCACGCGCGCTGCGCGGCTCTTCGTCGCGCATGGTGTGCAGAAGTTGCGCCTTACCGGCGGCGAGCCGCTGCTGCGCAAGCACCTCGAAGTGCTGATCCACATGCTGGCGGCGCTGCGCACCCCTGAAGGCGCCCCGCTGGATATCACGCTGACCACCAACGGTTCCTTGCTAACACGCAAAGCACAGGCACTCAAAGATGCCGGCTTGAACCGCATCACCGTAAGCCTGGACGCGCTGGACGACACCATCTTTCGCAGCATGAACGATGTCGACTTCCCGGTGGCCGACGTGCTGGCCGGTATCGACGCCGCGGTGCGCGTCGGCCTGGCGCCGATCAAGATCAACATGGTCGTGAAGCGCGGCACCAACGACCACGAGATCGTGCCGCTGGCGCGCCACGTGCGTGAACGTTTCGGGCCCGGCGTGGTCTTGCGCTTCATCGAGTACATGGACGTCGGCTCGACCAACGGCTGGTGCATGGACGAAGTGCTGCCTTCGGCCGAGGTGCAGGCGCGGCTGCATGCCGCCTTCCCGCTGGTGGCGCTGGCTCCCACCGTGACCGGCGAGACCGCCGAGCGCTGGGCCTACGCCGACGGCGGTGGCGAAGTCGGCTTCATCAGCAGCGTGACGCAGGCCTTTTGTCACGACTGCAACCGCGCGCGGCTGTCCACCGAAGGCAAGCTCTTTCTGTGCCTCTTCGCTTCGCGCGGGCACGACGTGCGTGCCCTCTTGCGCGGCAGCGCACCCGACGGCCGGCCGTACAGCGACGCGCAGATCGCTGGCGCGCTTGGGCTCATCTGGTCAGCACGTGATGACCGTTATTCCGAGCTGCGCAGTGGCATGGCCGCGCCTGTTGGCAGCGGCGAGAGGCGTGTGGAGATGCATTACATCGGGGGCTGATCCCTCGAACCACGCACGTCACGAACTGTGCGGGCCGAGGGCCACGGGCGACCGGTTCCGTTCATGTCCCCCGTCCAGGCTGCGCCTGGCCTCCTCCTGATACTTCACTCCACCGGTCGCCCGTCGCCCTCGGCCTGCCACCTATGCGCCCTTTGACGTGACAGGCGCCGCAGGCGGCTTCGCTCCCGCTTCCAGACCGATTCAAGCCCGAATTTAGTCCGCCCCTTGGTGCACCGCCTCAACTTCAGTGATGCCCCCAGGCACGCGCCGCCTGGCGAACAACGTGTAAACAGTGGGCACCACGAAAATCGTCAACAGCGTGCCGATCGACATGCCGCCGACGATGACCCAGCCGATCTGGCGCCGGCTCTCGGCGCCGGCACCCGTGGCCAGCGCCAGCGGCATCGCACCCAGCACCATCGCGCCGGTGGTCATCAGGATGGGTCGCAGTCGCAGGCTCGCGGCTTCGACCACCGCCGCCACCACGTCGCGGCCGTCCTGTCGCAACTGGTTGGAGAACTCGACGATCAGGATGCCGTGTTTGGTGATCAGGCCTACCAGCGTGATGAGACCGATCTGCGAATAGACGTTGAGCGTGCCGCCTGAATTCTGCAGCGCGGCCAGCGCACCGACCATCGACAAAGGCACCGACAAGAGGATGACGAAGGGGTCGACGAAACTTTCGAACTGCGCTGAAAGCACCAGAAAGATGAAGAGCAACGCGAGCACGAAGACCACGCCCAACGCACCCGACGAGGCGCGGAACTCGCGGCTGACGCCGTTGAGCTCAGAGGCATAACCCACAGGCAGGATGCGCGCCGCGGCCTCGTCCATGAACTCCAGCGCTTCGCCCAGTGAATAGGTGGCGCTGAGGTTGGCGGTGATGGTCACCGAACGCCGCTGGTTGAAGTGGTTCAGCTCGCGCGGGCTCACCGCTTCGCGCACCTTCACCAGCGACGACAGCGGCACCATCGCCTCGTTGCGTCCGCGCACGAAGAGTTTTTCGATGTCCTCGGGCGTGGCGCGGCCGCGCTCGCTGGTCTGCACCAGCACGTCGTCCTGCACGGCGTCGCGCTTGTAGCGCGTGACGGCGCGGCCGCCGAGCATGGTCTCGACGGTGCGCGCCACGGCCTCGACCGAGACGCCCATGTCGGCCGCGCGGTCGCGGTCGACCTCGATGAAGATCTCGGGCTTGTTCAGTTGCAGGTCGATGTCGGGCTGCACGATGCCCGGGTTTTTGGCCATCTCGGCCACCATCTGGTTGGCCACGCGCGACATGTTCTCGTACGACTCGCCGCTGACGATGACGTAGTTCAGCGGCCGCTCACGAAAGCCCTGGCCCAGGCTCGGCGGCGTGATGGGGAAGACGTTGATGCCCGGCAATGCGCTTACCTTGGGCAATAGCGAGCGTGCCAGCTCCTGCGTCGTGACACTGCGCTCGCTCCAATCGACCGTGCGCAATACGCCGAACGCACTGGAGACCTGGCCGCCGCCGATGAAGAGGAAGCGGCGGTCGAACTCGGGGTAGGCGGCCGTGATCGTGTCCAGCGCGTCGAGGTAGCGTGCGGTGTATTCGAGCGTCGAACCGTCGGGCGCACGGATGGGCATGGCGATGACGCCGCGGTCTTCCATCGGCGAGAGCTCGCTCTTGGCGGTGGTGAAGAGCCAGGCACTGATGCCGGCCGATGCGAACATCACCAGCACCACCGCCCAGCGGTGGCGCAGCGTGACGCGCAGCGTACGTGTGTAGCCGCCGGTCAGCGCCACCAATACGCGCTCCATGAAGCCGTCGAACCAGCCCGGCGTGGCGTTGTGGCGCAGCAGCTTGCTGCACATCATGGGTGTTAGCGTGAGCGCGACGAAGCCCGAGACGACCACCGCGCCGGCCAGCGTCAGCGCGAACTCGGCGAAGAGCCGCCCGGTGCGGCCGGGGGTGAAGGCCAAGGGCGCGAACACGGCGGCCAGCGTGAGCGTCATCGCCACCACCGCGAAGCTGATCTCGCGCACGCCCTTCAGCGCCGCCAGGAAGGGGCTCAGGCCTTCTTCGATGTGGCGGAAGATGTTCTCGAGCACGACGATGGCATCGTCGACCACCAGGCCGATGGCCAGCACCAGCGCCAGCAGCGTGAGCGTGTTGATGGTGAAGCCGGCCAGGGCGATGAGCGCGAAGCTGCCGATCAGGCTCACCGGAATCGTCACCAGCGGAATCACCGACGCACGCAGCGTGCGCAGGAAGACGAACACCACCAGCGCCACCAGCACCACCGCTTCGGCCACGGTGCGGAACACGGCCTTGATCGAGCGGTCGATGAAGACCGAGTTGTCGTTGGCCTGCTGCACCGTCACCGAAGCCGGCAGGTCGCGCTGGATCTGCGGTATCAGCGCGCGCACGCCGGCCGAAACTTCGAGCGGGTTGGCCGTGGCGTTGCGGATGACGCCGGTGCTGATCGACGGCACGCCGTTGAGCCGCACGCGCGAACGTTCGCTCGCCGCGGCCTCCTCAACGCGTGCGACGTCGCGCATGCGCACGGTGAAGTTGCCCACAGTCTTTACGGCGATCTGGTTGAACTGTTCGACGGTGTTGAGGTCGGTGCGCGAGGTCACGCTGAATTCACGCTGCTGGCTCTCGATGCGGCCGGCCGGCACTTCCAGGTTCTGCCGGCGCAAGGCGTCTTCGGCGTCCTGCACTGTCAGTCGGTACGAGGCCAGCTTGTCGGGGTCGAGCCAGATGCGCATGGCAAAGCGCCGGTCGCCGCCGACCTGCACGTCGGCCACACCGGGCACGGTTTGCAATCGCGGCTTGACGACACGCGTGACCAGGTCGGTGAGCTCCAGCGGCCCCATGGTTTCGCTGGTGTAGGCCAGCCAGATGGTGGGCGTGGCGTCGGCTTCGATCTTGGCGATGACGGGTTCGTCGGTGGCCGCAGGGAGGCGCCCGCGCACACGCGCGACGCGGTCGCGCACCTCGGCCGCGGCCGTGTCCGGGTCCTTGCTGAGCTTGAAGCGTACGGTGATCTGGCTCGACTCGGTGCGCGAGATCGAGGTCAGGATGTCGACACCGTCGATACCGGCGATGGAGTCCTCGAGCGGCTTGGTGACCTGCGATTCGATGACCTCGCTCGAGGCCCCGAGCAAGCGTGTGAAGACCGTGACCAGCGGCTCGTCGATGCGCGGGTATTCGCGCAGCGAAAGTTTGTTGAACGAGACCAGGCCGACCAGCACCAGCAACAGCGACATCACGCTGGCCAGCACCGGGCGGCGGATGGCGGTTTCAGACAATCGCATGGTGCGTCTCCTCGCTCATTCAGGCCGCCGGCGCGCCCGACGCGGCACGTGCGGGGGGCGGGCGGTCACCGCTGCCTCGGCTGCCGCCGGGGTTGTTCAGATCGATCACGCGCACGGGCGTGGATTCGCCGCGCAGCCGGGCCTGGCCGGCCGTCACCACCAGGTCGCCGGCACTCACGCCGCCGAGCAGTTCCACACGTCCGGGCTGGCGCAGGCCGATGCGTGCCTCAACACGGCGCGCGATTTTCTTTCCGCCTTCGGCGTCGACCACTTTGTAGACGAACTGCTTGGCACCTTGCGGCACCAACGCTTCTTCCGGAACCACCAGCGCACCTTCGCGCACGCCGAAGAGCACACGCGGCCGCGCGAACATGCCGGCCTTGAGTTGCGTGCCGGGGTTCTCGACGCGGGCACGCACCAGCAGCGCGCGGCCATTGGCGTCGATCTGCGCGTCCATGGCTTCGATACGGCCTTTGAAGCTCAGGCCGGGCAAGGCATCAACGCCGACATCCACCGCCTGCGCCACGCGCAGTTGCGCGTAGTAGCGCTCGGGCATGCGGAAGTCGACCAGCATCGTCGACAGGTCTTCGACACCGACGATGTCGGCGCCGTCCTTCAGGTAGTCGCCGACGTTCACCTGCCGGATGCCGGTGACACCGTCGAAGGGTGCCAGCACTTTCATGCGCGCCAACTGGGCCTGGGCCAGTGCCACCTGGGCCTCGGCCACTTCGAGCGCGGCGCCGTTCTGGTCGACCGCGCTCTGGCTGACGAAGTTCTGCGCCAGCAACTCGCGGCTGCGCTGCAGGTTGGTGCGCGCTATGCTGGCCTGCGCCTGGGCTTGTTGCAGCTGCGCTTTTTGCAGTGTGTCGTCGAACTGCACCAGCAGCTGGCCTCGGCGCACACGCGCGCCGTCCTGGAACGGCAGCTGGGCGATGCGGCCACTGACCTCGGGCCGCAACATCACGCTCTGACGCGAGCGCAAGGCGCCTACGGCTGACGCGTCTTCGGTGAGGGTGATGGCCTGCACCTTGGCGACTTCGACCGACACCGGCCCACCCGGCCCACCGGGTGCCGGCGATGCCCCGCCCGGCGCAACACCCACCACGGTCTTCGCCGCGGATTGGTTCTGCCACCACCAGGCCGTGCCGGCCGCGACGGCGATGCCGACGATGGCCACCAGGGTATGAACTCTTTTCAATGCCATGGGTGCTTCAAGTTATCTGAACGTCAATGTAAGGGCAGCTCGCCAGGCTTCGCGGCGCTTCAGCGCGCTTGGCCGCGCAGCGCGGCCTCGACACCGAGATTGGCCAGGGCATCCGCGCGCTCGTTGCCGGGGTCGCCGGCATGGCCCTTGACCCAGTGCCACGCCACCTGGTGGCCGGCGTTGAGCTGGTCCAGCCGCTGCCACAGGTCCTGGTTCTTCACCGGCTTGCGGTCGGCGGTGAGCCAGCCGCGCTTGCGCCAGCCGTGGATCCATTCGGTGATGCCCTGGCGCACGTACTGGCTGTCGGTGTAGAGGCTGACCTTGCAACGTGCCTTCAGCGCGACCAGGCTTTCGATCACCGCCGTCAGCTCCATTCGATTGTTAGTTGTCAACGGCTCGCCGCCCCAGAGCTCGCGCTCGTGGTCGCCGAAACTCAGCAAGGCGCCCCAACCGCCGGGGCCGGGGTTACCTTTGCAGGCGCCATCGGTGTAGATCACCACGTGCTTGTCGTCCTGGCTCACACCATGTCCTTCGTGGCTGTCTCTTCCTGCCGCGTCACCGGCTCGCGGTTCACGGCCGCCGCTGCGGCCTTGGCCGGGCGGCGCTCGCTCGGCACCAGGCCCACCAGCCGCATGCCGCGCACACGCTTCACGGCGGTGAGCACGTAGGCCGCGCCCAGCACCGGCCACCAGCGGTCGCCCAGGCCGTCCATCCAGGCGAATCGTTCGAGCCAGGCCTCGGACTTGAGCGGTGGGCGATAACAACCAAAGCGGCCGCCTTCGAGCTCGAACCCGAGCAACCGCAACCAGTCGCGTAAACGCCAGTAGCCGATGAAGCCGCCGGCACTGGGCAGGTACAGGCCGCGTTGACGCGCCAGCCCCAGACCACGTTTCAGGTGGCCGGCACGCTGGCGCATGCCCCACAGGCTGGCCGGGTTGAAGCCGGTGATGACGAGCCGGCCTTCGGGCACGAGCACGCGTTCAGCTTCACGCAAGGTGAGATGCGCGTCGCGTGCCAGCTCCAGCGTGTGAGGCATCACCACCAGGTCGACGCTGGCCGCGGGAAAAGGCAAGGCGTCGTAGTCGCAGAACATCGACACGGGGCACAGCGGCGGCTGCGTACTGATGCCCAGGTCGCGTGGCGGTGGCAGCGGCAAAGCGTCGGGCAGCTGCAGACTCTCGTTCGCGACCCAGCGATTGGGCATGCGGTTGGCACGCAGGCCAATGAGCTCGGGCAGGCCCAGTTGCAGCGCGTGAAAGCCGAACGCGTCGGTCACGGCCTGGTCCAGCCGCTGCTGTTCCCAGCCCAGCAGATGGCGGCCCGGCGCGGTCTGCAGCCAGTGGCCCAACTCTATAATCGACTCGTCCCGCGTCATGAATCTGATGGCCGTGCGCACGACTACTTACGACAAAGGTGGATGCTTCAC